>NZ_JBEZDO010000008.1:0-313484 GCF_040648355.1 Nonomuraea sp. NPDC049152
AGCAACACGGTGAACATCGCCTGCACCGCGAGCGTCAGGCCCAAGGTGCCGGGCAGCGCCGACAGGAGGGTACGGCGGGACGCGCGCTGAAGGTCACGCAGCGAGTCGTCGAGCAACCGGAAGCGTTCGACGGTCCGGCCGCCGGCCCGCAGCACCGGCTGGGCCTGGAGATATTCGATGACTCGCCCGGTGGCCTCGTGCTCGCGCGCGGCGCGCTCCGCGTCGGCGGCGGCCATCGAGCGTCCCGTCCAGATCTGGATCGCCGCCACGATCGGTACGGCGGCCAGCGCGGCCAGCCCCAGGTGCCAGTTGAAGGCGAGCATCACGACGACGATCGTCAGGGGAGTCACACAGGCGGAGATGAACGGTGCCAGCAGGTGCGCGATCACGCTCATCGCCTGTAGGACGCCGGTGCCGGCCATGACGGACACCTCCCCGACGCGGCCCGCGCTGTACCAGCCGATGGGCAGCCGGGCCAGATGATCGCCGAGCCGGTAGTACATGCCGTGCAACAGCGTGGTTCCGGCGCGGAAACCGGACAGATCGCTGACGTAGCGCAGCGCCGCGTAGACCGCGACCGCGGCCCCGAACGCGATCAGCCAGGGCCGCGCGTCTCCGGGCGTGCTCCCGAACAGTGCCCGCAGCACCGGAACCAGCAGCGCGTAGGACAGACCCTCGACCACCGCGGTCGTCGTCATCAGGGCCACGGTGCGACGCACCGGCTGGGCGTACTCGTGTCCCAGCACGCGCAGCAGCATTCGAATCATCGGGGCTCGTCTCCTTGCAGGACGCCATCGTGGGTTTCGAGCTCGT
Source organism: Nonomuraea sp. NPDC049152 (assembly GCF_040648355.1). Lineage (NCBI taxonomy): Bacteria > Bacillati > Actinomycetota > Actinomycetes > Streptosporangiales > Streptosporangiaceae > Nonomuraea > Nonomuraea sp. NPDC049152. Next base: position 814 of record NZ_JBEZDO010000008.1, read on the forward strand.
CGGCGACCGCCGATCGGTGGGATCGCCAGAACGCGGCGAACTTCCCGTTCCGTTCCAGCAGCTCGGCGGGCCTGCCTCGCTCGGCGATCGCCCCGTTCTCCAGCATCACGACGGTGTCGGCGTCGGCGATCGTCTCCAGGCGATGGGCGATGACCAGGATCGTCCGATCGCCGTCCAGCGTCGCCAGGGCCCGGCGCACCGCCTGTTCGGTCCGCGGGTCGGCGAAGGCGGTCGCCTCGTCGAGCACAAGAACGGGTGCGTCGGCGAGCAGTGCGCGTGCGATCGAGATCCGCTGCGCCTCGCCACCCGACAGTCCGGCGTCTTCGCCGATCACCGTGTCGTATCCGCGCGGCAGCTCAAGAATTCGATCATGAATGTTCGCCAGCCGGGCCGCGCGAACCACCGCGTCGCGGTCGGCATGCGGTACCGCCAGCGCGATGTTGTCGGCGATCGACGCGCGTAGCAGGCGCACGTCCTGGAAGACGAAGGAGACCGTCTGGTAGAGCTCCCGGCTGCCGAGCCGGCGCAGATCGACACCGCCCAGGGTGACCGAACCGTGGGTGGGGTCGAAGAACCGCGGCAGCAGCTGAACCAGCGTGGACTTTCCGCTTCCCGACGGCCCGACGATCGCGGTGACCGTCCCGGGCTCGAGCACCAGGTCGATCCCGCGCAGCACCTCGTGATCGGCTTCGTAGCCGAATCGAACGTCACGCAGTTCCACCCGGTGCCCCCGTGGCGCGACCGGGTGCGCGGGCTCCGGCAGCGACGGAACCGCGAGCACGTCCCGGATCCGGCCGACCGCGCGCCGGGCGGCCTGCAGCTCGTCGAAGCCGTGGCCTAGAGCCGCCAGCGGAGCGGTCAGTCCCAGTCCGAGCAGCACGAAGGGCAGCAGGTCGGCCGGGGCCATGCCACCGGTCGTGATCAGAGCCGCACCGCCGATCAGCACGGCCAGCAGGACGAACGGCGGCGACAGCGCCACCTGCATCCCCGCGGCGATCCCGGAGAGACCGCGCACCATCCGGTAGAAGCTGCTGACGAAATCGTCTGTGGCCGCGCGGAATCTACGGTGGGCGCGCCCGGATCCGCCGAACGCCTTGACCACCGCGATGCCCTGCACGAACTCGACGACCGAACTCGAGATCCGGCCCATCGCCTCGTCGAAATTCTCCTGCTCGCGCAGCCGGGCCGGGGTCATCATCAGGGGGACCAGCGCCACTGCCACCACCACCGGGATCAGCGTGATCAGCGTGAGCCGCCAGTCGACGGTGAACAAGTAGATCAGCGACACCAGCGGCACCACGAACGCGGCGACGAGCTCGCCGGGGGTGTGGGCGATGAACGGGTGCACGGCACTCACGTCCTCTCCCACCACCTTCGCCAGCTCGCCGCTCCGGCGCCGGGAGAACCAGCCGATCGGTACGCGCCCCAGCCGTGCGGCCAGTCGCCGGCGAAACGCCAGTTGTACCTGGTCGTCGAGAAGGTGTCCGATTCCGTACGATGCGGCCGTGAACAGCAGTCGGACGAACAAGCCGACCGCTCCCACGATCACGACTATCCAGACATGATCGTGATCGATCGGGCCGGGCACCAGCAGCGTACGGCCCAGTTCGACGACCGCCAGCAACGGTGCCAGACCCGCGACAGCGCCGAACACCTGCAGGATCACAACGGCGGCGAAACTCCGGAGGTGCGGGCGTAGCAGCCCGGCCACGCTCTGTCCCGCCGTGGGATCGGCATCCGGTGGTGGTGTGGACCGCTCGCTCGCTTCGGCAAGGTCGGTGGTGGTCATCCCTCTCCCGTCTTCGTCGATCTCGTCGCGACCAGGCCCGCGGTCGAGCGGTGGTCGTCTTGCCTGGGCCGGCCCACCGACCGTGCCGGTCGACAGGTGGCCGCTCGTCGCCGTCGGTGTGGGCCCGCGCACGCGGCCGGGGCAGTACGGTGGCGGCCACATGCCCGGCTCCGCGCGCCGGGCATGCGGCCTGTTCCGTCCGGTCCCGGCTCAGCCTGGCCCCGGCCGCTCCAGCTCAGTGGATGCCGAGGACGCGGAAGAGCCCTCCAGGCGGCGCGCTCGGTCGTCGAACGCCTCGACCTGCGAGGCGTTCGCGACACGGGCGTCTCAGTTGCCGCACATCGCTTGCTGTTTGAAGGTCGACAGCGCGTCGTCGATGGGGTGGGGCTGCGGCTTACCCGACGCGTCCACCGTGTTCCACCTCACGAGGTTCACCGCGAAGGACATCTGCCGCTTGCCGTCGGCGCGGATCAGAGACATCGTTCCGGCCCCCCAGGCCGACCCGTCGTTACCCCAGAAGGTGCCGCAACCCGGGATCTTGAACTCGTGCAGACCGAGGCCATAGAGGATCTTCTGCCCGGACTGGCTGATGGCCGGGCCGGTGCGCTGCATCTGGGCCAGCGATGACGGCTTGACGATCTTGCCGTCGAGCAGCTTGCTGTAGAAGCGGTTGAGATCCTCCATGGTCGATACCAGCGAGGCCCCTATCCCTGTCCAGGACATGTCATAGACGCTGTAGTCGCGCGGCGGGTCGATCAAGCCGAAGAACGCCTCGTACATCCGCGGGTGCGGCCCCTTGATACGCGGCCCGGTCGGAAACATGGTGTGCTTGAGCCCGGCGCGTTTGATGACGTTCTCGGTGATGTACTTCTCAGCGGTGGTATCGGTCACCTTCTCCAGGAGCTCGCCGAGGATCAGGTAATTGGTGTTGGCGTACACCCCCGGCGAGCCTCCGGGCTTGCCGACGGCGGGCGCCTTGAGTCCCATTTCGATCAGCTCAGTCGGGGTAAACCGCCTGAACCGGTTGTCGTCCAGGCTCTTGGGCGACATATCCGGCAGAGAAGGAAACTTCTGGAGGGACGGGAACGCATAGGGGAGGTATTCGGCGATGCCGCTGGTGTGGTTGAGAAGCATCCGAACCGTGATCTTCTTGCCGCGTTCGCCCGGCACCAGCCGCGGCAGATAGCGGCCGATCGGCGCGTCGAGCTCGATTCGTCCCTTCTCGACCTGCTGCAGGACTGCGGCGGCGACGAAGGTCTTGACGAGGCTGCCGACGCGATGCAGCATGCCGGGCGTGACGGGACGGCCGGTCTTGAGATCGGCCACCCCGGAGGCGCCGCGCCAGACCTGGCCGTCAGAGCGCACCTCGGCGAACACACCGGGCATCCCCGCGCGGTGGACATCGTCCATGGCGGACTTCAGCGCCGCGGGATCGAAGCCGGTCATCGAGCTTGTGGCGCCGGCCAGCACGACTCCCGTCTCCTGTGGCGCGGGCACCGCCGTCACCATGCCCGCGCCGACACTCAGCACGGCCACGCTTGCACATGTCATCAGTCGGATCTTCAAGACATTTGTCCTCTCGTGATCAATGGGTACGACGGGGACTGTCCCCGTGCTTTCTGCCGCCCCCGCCTCACTCGGCCGGGGCGCGTTCGGTGTTTCCGCCGCTGTGACGTCTCGGCGGACAGGGTCGCCTGCGACCCGTGGCGGGTGCCGGATCGTCGGCGCAGCTCGGATGGTCAAGCCGAGGCGTCTTCCTGCTGTGGTGCTTCAACCGGTGGATCGCCGGTCGATCCGGGCGGGGAGCGGTTCGCGGTCATCGGCCGGTTCCGCCCGTGATGGTGGGCTGGTCCGGCGCAGGACGGTGAGGGCGACGAGGACGGCGGTGACCAGGAGCGCGGCGCCGAGGGTCAGGCCGAGCGCGTACCCGTCGTTGAGGGCCTCGGGTGTGACGATCGGGCCGGTGCGGTGGTGGGCCGCGGTGCCGAGGACGGCGAGTCCGAGTGAGGCGCCGATCTGCCGTGAGCTGTTGAGCAGGCCTGAGGCGATGCCGATCTCGTGGGGCGCGACGCCGGCGGTGGCGGTGGAGACGACCGGTCCGAGGCAGAGCCCGAAGCCGACGCTGGCGACGATCGAGGGCCCCAGGATGTCTGTGGTGAAGGCGCCATCGGGACTGATCAGGCTGAACCAGGCGAACCCGGTCGCGGTCAGGAGCCCGCCGATGACCAGAAGGGTGCGGGGGGCGAGACGATAGCCGAGTCTGACGGCGAGCACGGAGCCGGCGACCACTCCGAGGGCGAACGGCAGGAACATGATCCCGGTCAGCGCCGGCCCCGTCCCGAGGACTTGCTGGAGGTAGAGGGACACGAAGTAGAAGGCCGCGGCCATGGCCGCACCGACCAGGAGGTTGTAGGCGTTCGCACCGGCGACCGAGCGGTTGGCGAACAGCCCGAGCCGGATCAGCGGTTCGCGGGCGGTGGTCCGCTCGACGTGGACGAACGCGGCCAGCAGCGCGGCGGCGACCGCCAGGGTCGTCAGGGTGACCGGCGAGGTCCACGCGTACTGATCGGTGCGGACGACACCGAACACCAGCAGGGTCATGCCCGCCGTGACCAGGACGGCACCGAGCACGTCCGGACGGCCACCGCGAGCGGTCGGCGGGCCGTCGACGATGCCGCGCCAGGCAAGGGCCAGCGCGCAGGCGGCCATCGGCACGCTCACGAACATCACCCAGCGCCAGCTGACGTACTCGGTGAGCACGCCGCCGATCAGGACGCCGAGGGCGCCGCCGGCGGCGTTCATCGCGCTCCAGACGCCGAAGGCCCGAACGCGGGCCTTGCCCGTAGGGAACGTCGTGGTCAGCAGCGCCAGCGCGGCCGGAGCCAGCGCGGCGGCCCCGATGCCCTGTACGGCACGGGCGGCGACAAGATGGCCGGGTTCCAGGGCGAAGCCGCCGGCGAGGGAGGCGAGGCCGAACAGGCCGAGCCCGAACAGCAGGACCCGCCTGCGACCGTAGCGGTCGGCGGCCTTGCCGCCCAGGAGAAGCAGCCCGCCGAAGGTGAGCGCGTAGGCGTGGATCACCCAGGTCAGGCCCACCGCGCTGAAGCCGAGACCGGCGGCGATCTCCGGGAGGCCGACGTTCACGACCGACAGGTCCAGCGACACCATGAACTGCACGACGGCCACCACGGCGAGGACGGTCCCCGGCCGAGCACCCGGCTCGACGACCATGCTGCCGCCCGCTGATTCCCTGCCGGTCAACGCGACTCAGCCCGCTTGGCCGGTCTCGTCGCCGCGGACCCGCTCGTACCGGGTTCCGGCGCGAGGGGTGATGGCCGGCAGCTCTCTGGGCTCGTCTCGCGGGACTCGCCCTTGACTCGGATCGTGTGCATGCCGGACATCGTGGTCCTCGGGCCGGTCAGTGGTCGTCCTGCCCAGGGAGACTCCTCCGCCTGGCACCGGGGAAGTAGGACCCGCCCGACTACATCGTGGGGAGTAGTGATTTATTACGACAGGCTGCGGAGGACCCTCGGCGAAAAAGCCCCTAATCTACACAAATGACGTTCATGGACCGGTGGCGGCCGCTCGCCCAGGACGGCCTGCTCGCTGCGGTGATGGCCCTCCTTCTATCTGTCATCGTGTTCCAGACGCCGCGCGCGGGCATGCTGGATCTCGCGGCCGTCCTCGCCGGCTCGCTCGCGCTCGTCGCCTGTCGGCGGGCGCCTCTGGTGGCGTTGCTCGTCAGCACGGCCTGCATGCTCGCGGTCGTGGTGCATGTCCAGCCGGGCCCGCCGGCCACCTTTCCGGTGCTGGTGTCGGTGTTCGCCGCGGTCAGCGCCGGCCATCGGCTGGCCGCGGCGCTGGCGAGCGCGATCTTCCTGGGGGTCGACCTGATAGCGAACCTGCCTGGCGCCACCGGGTCCGTGCAGAGTCTCCAGGGCACCACACTGCTGCTCGGCTGGTTCGTGGCGGCCGGCGTGGCGGGGACGGTGACCCGGCACCGGCAGGCGTACCTGGAGGAGGCCGAACAGCGGGCCGCCGAGGCCGAGCGCACCCGCGAGGAGGCCGCCCTGCGCCGCGCGGGCGAGGAGCGGCTGCGCATCGCCAGGGAACTGCACGACTCGCTCACACACAGCATCTCGATCATCAAGGTCCAGGCCGGGGTGGCCGTCCACCTGGCACGCAGGCGCGGCGAGGACGTGCCTCCCGCGCTGCTGGCCATCGTGGATGCCAGCGGCGACGCCATGCGCGAGTTGCGCGCCACCCTGGAGGTGCTGCGCGACACCGACCGCTCCGACGCCGAGGCCCCGGCCAGTGGCCTCGACCGGCTCGACGACCTGGTGGAGCGGGCCCGCTCGACCGGGCTGTCGGCCACGGTGACGATCTCCGGGACGTGGCGGGAACTGCCGGCGGAGGTGGACCGGGCCGCGTACCGGATCGTCCAGGAAGCCCTCACCAACGTCTCCAGGCATGCCGGCGAGGCGGCCGCGGCGGTGCGCATCGACTACGCGGACCAGGAACTGGTCGTGCAGGTCGACGACGACGGCAAGGCCGACCCGGACGCGCCGCCGGTGCCCGGCACGGGTCTGCTCGGCATGCGCGAGCGCGTCGCGGCGCTCGGCGGCCGGCTGCGGGCCGAGCCCCGCCCCGAGGGCGGCTTCACCGTACGCGCCGAGCTTCCCCTGGGAGAATCATCGTGATCCGCGTGCTGCTCGTGGACGACCAGGCGCTCATTCGCGGCGGCTTCCGGGCCCTGCTGGAGATCGAGGACGACATCGAGGTGGTGGCCGAGGCCGCGAACGGCGAGCAGGGCGTCGCGCTCGCCCGCGAGCACCGGCCCGACGTCGTCCTCCTCGACATCCAGATGCCGGTGATGGACGGCATCGAGGCGACCAGGCTGATCGCCGCCGACGAGCGGCTGAGCGGCGTCCACGTCGTGATCCTCACCAACTACGGCCTCGACGAGTACGTCTTCAACGGGCTCCGCGCCGGCGCCTGCGGTTTCATGGTCAAGGACACCGAGCCCGCCGACCTGGTGCAGGGCGTCAGGGTCGCGGCCCGCGGCGACGCGCTGCTGTCCCCCGCGATCACCCGCCGCCTGATCGGCGAGTACGTCGCCCGCCGCCCCGAGCCCGCGGCCGAGGGGCTCGACGTGCTGACCAACCGCGAGCGCGAGGTCACCGCGCTGGTGGCCCGCGGCCTGTCCAACGACGAGATCGCCGCCCACATGGTGATCAGCCCGACCACCGCGAAGACGCACGTCAGCAGGGCGATGACCAAGCTGGGTGCCAGGGATCGCGCCCAGCTCGTGGTGTTCGCCTACGAATCCGGCCTCGTCAACCCACGGCGTGGCTGATCGGGTGCCGCTGGGACGGTGGGAGCCGGCCGAGCGGCACCGGCGGGCACCTGCCACATCAGCGATGCTTATCACCGGAGCAGTAATCATCGTTGGCGCTTAACCACCCTGCACCCGCAGGATGGTGCGCATGAGAATCGCCCTGGTCGCGGACCGGTCACCCAGCGTCCGCTCCCACACCCGCATCCCACAGATCCTCCAGGCACTGCGCGAACGCGAAGGTCTCGCGCTCGACGCCTACTGGATCGCCACCCCCGACGCCACCGACCTGGACGGCTTCGACGGCATCTGGGTCCTGCCCGGCAGCCCGTACATCAGCGAGGCCGGCGCGGTCGCCGCCGTCCGCACCGCCCGCGAGCGCGGCATCCCGTTCCTCGGCACCTGCGGCGGCTTCCAGCACGCTCTTCTCGAGTACGCCAGAGGCGTGCTCGGCCTCGACGTGGCCCACGCCGAGAACGACCCCGACGCCCGCGACTTCCTGCTGCTGCCGCTGGCGTGCTCGCTGGCCGGCCACGAGGGCCTGGTACGGCTGGCTCCCGGCTCCCTCGTCGAACAGATCATGGGCGTGCCCACGTCGGTGGAGAGCTACAACTGCTCCTTCGGCCTGAACGCCGGCTACGAGCAGCGGCTGGCCGACGGAGGTCTGGCCTTCACCGGCAGGGCCGACGACGGTACGGTCCGGGTGGCCGAACTCCCCGGGCACCCGTTCTTCCTGGCCACGCTCTTCCAGCCGGAGCTGCACGGGGACGCGAGCAAAGCGCATCCGATCATCACGGCGTTCGCCACCGCCGTCGCCGGCCGCGCGGTCAGCGGGCCGGCTCGACCAGGCGCAGTGACCACCGCATGAAGGCCCTGGCCACCTGACGCACCAGCCAGGCGAGCGGCAGCCGCAGCTCCGAGGTCGAGCAGGCGAGATGTCGATCTCATCAGGGGTTGGCGTGCGAGTGCGGCCTGAGCTGTGGCTGCGCGGGTCGGCATGCCGTCAAGCGGCGTCGAGGGCTTCGGCGATCTTGCGGGTCATGTCAGCCAGGGTGGGGCTGGGCTGGCCCTGGTGGGTGCGGGCGGCTGCTTCGATGGCGATGATGACGGTGCTGCGGAAGTTGTCGGCCTCTGCCGGGGCCTGCTTCTTGAGCAGGCTCATGGCTGCCGTCAGGGCCGGCAGCACCTCGTCGGCGAGTGCGGCCACGGACTTGCCGTTCAGGTTGATGTCCTTGGTCTTTTCGGCGAGCACGTGCCCGACCAGGCCGGTCGCAGACGCCAGGGCGATGGAGCCTTCGGTGGCGATCTTGTGGGGCGAGCCGGCGGCATCAGCGGCGGCCAGCAGCGAGACGGCGCCGTAGGCGGCGGTGCGCAGGGTGCGCTTGTCCTGGTCGGTAAGGGTGATGGACATGGTGGTGTGCTCCTTCACGTCTGTTACGAAAGTCAATGGAACGGACGGATGCGGAAATGCGGTCCTGTTGGCACCCTCGGGGATCTCGATTGCTGAGGTCGGGCCGCCCGAGGGGATCGCACCCTCGGGCAAGACCAAACCTCGCGACAACATCGACGGTTCGGCTGCCCGTCGGGTGTCGTGGGTTGAGGGCGGGCATACCGGGCGCGGGCGTACCGGGGACGTGGGCTCGGTGTCAGTCGTCGATCGCCTGGTAGAGCGTGGTCCAGAAGTCCTGGACTAGCCGTGCCGGGTCCGGGACGGACAGCCCGACCTGGGCGAGCAGGATGCCGGTGAGCTGGTTGTCCGGGTCGGCGTAGGTCGAGGTGCCGCTTCCGCCGTCCCAGCCGAACTGGCCGATCGGCGCATAATCGCCACGGTAGGTGCGCACCGCCATCCCCATGCCCCAGCCGCCCTGCTGCCCCTGGCCGAACGACACATGGACGCTGTTGACCGCCAGGGCGTGTCGGGTGGCCTGCTGCTCGGGTGTGAGGCAGTTGGTGGTCATCAGCTCCACGGCCGGCCGGGACAGGATCCGCTCGCTGCCGTGCATCCCGCCATTGAGCAGCATCTGGAAGTAGGCGTGGTAGTCATCGGCGGTGGAGACCAGCCCGCCGCCGCCACCCTGGAACGCCGGAGGCTGGCTCCACCGTCCCCCCTTGGCCTCGTCCCACACGTGGAACTCTCCGGTCTGCGGGTCGGGGGCATACAGGGTCGGCAGCCGGTCGATCTTGTCGTCGGGCACGTGGAAGGCGGTGTCCTTCATCCCCAGCGGATCGAAGATGCGCTCACGCAGAAACGCCTCAAACGACTGCCCCGTGACCCTGGCCACCAGCACGCCGAGCACATCGTGGCTGATCTGGTACTGCCAGCGCTCTCCGGGCTGGTACATCAGCGGAAGCGCGCCCAGGCGGCGCATCCACTCGTCCGGCTTGGGCATCGGCACCGGCAGATTGGGCGTGAGCCCCTGCTCGAAGATCGCGCCCATGATCGGAGTGCCCAGCGATGTCAGATCCATGCCGAGCCCGAAGGTGGAGGTCAGCAGGTCCCGGACGGTGATCGGCCGCCGCGCCGGCACGGTGTCGTCCAGCGGGCCGTCGATCTGCTTGAGCACCTGCCGGTCGGCGAGTTCGGGCAGCCACTGCTGTACCGGGTCATCCAGCCGCAGCCTGCACTCATCCAGCAGGACCATCGCCGCCGCCATCGCGACCGGCTTGGACGTGGACGCCATCCTGAAGATCGTGTCCCGGCGCATCGGGGCGCCACCGTCATGGCGCATCGTCCCGATCGCTTCGACGTGCGTCTCACCGCCCCGGCTGACCAGGGCGACAAGCCCGGGAATCTTCCCGGACTCGACATACCGCGCCAGCACCTCGCGCAGTCTGCGCAGCCCCGTTGCGGAGAAGCCGCTGTCGCTGTGTCCCATGATGAATCTCCTTGCGCACAGTGTTTCGGTCTTTGCGAGACCCGTCCCGGCGTGACGCTCATGGCCTCGGCGAGCTGGAGCTCGGTCATGGGGACTCCCTCTGCGGCGCCACCGGCACCCTCAAACGTTCGGGAATCCCTGAACGTCTGCGACAGTACATTGCGTTCATAAGTCAGTCAACAAGCAAAAGAGCCTATTTCGCCTGCTCTCTCCGACAGATGGGCAGGCATTGCAATGATTCTGATGCTGAATGCAATGGAAAGATCGGGATGAGGATTGCAATGGGCTGTGTGTGAATACATACTGTGCAGCGGGCGTGCGGGCGCAAAGCTCCGCGCATGTCGGCAGACAGGAGACGAGCACCGATGCCCGGAGGCAGACTCACCAATGAGGATCGTCAGCACATCGCTGCGGGTCTGGCCGCGGGTCTCGGATACGCGGAGATCGGCCGGCGTCTAGGGCGGCCCGCCTCGACCATCATGCGGGAGGTCACCCGGAACGGCGGACCCGACGATTACGGGGCGGACCGGGCGCACGAGAGCACACGGCAACGTGCGCGCCGGCACAAGCAGGCTCAGCCTCCGGCGCCGCCGATCCCCGACAGCGGCCATGGGCGTGACCCCCAAGCGGTGCGGGACTTCACGGAGTCCTTCACCGCTCTCCTCGTTCAGCAGGGGCTGCCCCGGATGGAGGCCAGGGTGCTGGCCTGCCTGTACATCACTGACCACGGCGCTCTCACCGCCGCTGACCTGGTCCAGCGGCTTCGCGTCAGCCCGGCGTCGGTCTCGCACGCCGTCGCCTTCCTCGAACAGCAGGGAATGGTCAGACGGGAACGGGTTCCCGGCGCGCGGCGCGAACGGTATGTCCTCGACGATGAGATCTGGCTCCCGTCTCTCCTTGCGGCTCTGCAGATGAACGACGCCCTGGCGGCCGCATCGCAGCGCGGAGCCGAGATTCTCGGGACCGCAACCCCGGCGGGCGCCCGCTTCGAGTCCTCCGCCGAACTTCTTCTCCTCGTGAGCGAGGCCTTCCGGCAGGTCATGGAGCAGTGGCGGCAGAGCCTGGCAGCCCGGAACGCCGGGCGATAGTCCGCCTGTTCTTCGGGCCGGCCGGGTCACGGCCAGGTCGGGGATGGCTACTGCGGAACTTCGCCGAAGATCATGCGGTGCCCGCGGGCTGTGTCCACGCATTCGCGGACCCGGTGGATCAGCCCGTCCCGGAGCTCGAAGACGAAGCAGTAGTCGTTGATGTAGTGGTTGCCGTTGGCGAGCGCCGCTGTCAAGGTCGCCTCGGGGTCCTCACGCAGTAGGCGCCGCTCAGCACGGGCCGGCACACTCTTCTCGCTCGGTGCTGATCACTGGTCGGCCGACGTCCTTGAGTCGGGGGGCCGCCGTGGCATCCGCCGGAAATCCACCACGTTCGCCCGACCTGCGATGATAACGGTCCGATGAAGGTAGACGGTGGGCGCGCAGTAGCGGTTAGTCGGTTGTGCCACGGTTCGGCACAATGACTGAGGTGAGAGTCGGATTGCTTGGACCGTTCGAGGTCCGGAACCGTGATGGGGCCGTGGTGGAGGTCCCTGGGATCCGGCTGCGCGCACTGCTGGCTGCACTCGCCCTCGAACCTGGCCGGATCGTCACGCGTGCGAGGCTGGTGGACTGGATCTGGGGGGAACGGCCGCCTGCGGACGAAGTGAATGCCGTGCAGGCGTTGGTGTCCAGGCTGCGCAGGGTGTTGCCGGACGGTGTGGTCGAGGCGGATTCCGGCGGGTACCGGCTGGCCGTGGCTCCTGATGCCGTGGACGTGTGCCGGTTCGAGCACCTGGTCGGTCAGGCCCGTGCCGCCGAGCCTGCGGCGCGGGCGGATCTGCTGCGCTCGGCCCTGGCCTTGTGGCGCGGTACGGCCATGGCGGACATCGCACTGCAGGACAGCGATGCGTTCGACGCCGCGGTCGCGCGTCTGGACGAACTCCACGTGGCCGCGCTCGGGGATCGGGTGGATGCGGATATTCGCCTCGGCCGTGGCTCGGAGTTGGTCTCCGAGCTGACGGAGCTGGTTGCCACGTATCCGCTGCGGGAGGGGTTCGTGGCGGCGTTGATGCGAGCGCTCGCCGAGGCGGGGCGTGGGACTGAGGCATTGACCCTGTACCAGCGGACGCGTGAGCGGCTCGCTGAGGAGCTGGGCGCCGATCCATCGGCCGAGCTCTCCGCGCTGCACACCGCGTTGTTGCGGGGTGAGCTGGGCGAGCGGGCGGAGAACCGCAGGACGAACCTGCGCGCCGAGCTCTCGAGTTTCGTCGGCAAGGACAATGACATCTCCGCGGTCGCCGTTCTGGCCATCGGGCACCGACTGGTCACCTTGAAGGGGGCGGGTGGCTCCGGCAAGACACGGCTGGCCACGGAGACCGCGCGGACGATGCTCGCCGATCTGCCGGATGGGGCGTGGCTGGTCGAATTGGCCTCGGTGCAGGCAGGCGGTGAGCTGGCGCAAGCCGCCCTTACCGCGATCGGCCTGCGTGACCAGGCATTGCTCGGTGATGCGCGGGGCGGGGAACCGATGGATCGGCTCATCGCCGCGCTCCGAGAGCGCGCGATGTTGCTGATCCTGGACAACTGCGAGCACGTGATCGAGGCGGCCGCGGCTTTCGCGGATCGACTTCTGGGGGAGTGCCGGAGGCTGCGGATCCTGGCCACGAGCAGGGAACCACTCGGTATCACCGGGGAGGTGCTGTGGCAGGTAGAGCCGCTCGCGCTGCCCGCGAAGGGAGCGGACCCCGCCGAGGTCGGGTCCTCGCCCGCGGTACGGCTGCTGCGGGACCGCGCGGATTTGGTGCGCAAGGACATCGGCTCCGACGCGCACACCTTGTCGGCCATGGCGCGGATCTGCCGGGCGCTCGACGGGGTGCCGCTGGCGATCGAACTGGCCGCGGCACGGCTGCGCACCATGTCCATCGATCAGCTGGCACATCGGCTCGATGACCGATTCCGTCTGTTGACCAGCGGCAGCCGTACGGCGCTGCCCCGGCAAAAGACGCTGCGCGCGCTCGTGGACTGGAGCTGGGATCTGTTGACCGAGGCCGAACGTAGTGTGCTGCGGCGGCTCTCGGTGTTCTCCGGCGGGGCGAGCCTGGAAGCGGCCGAACAGGTGTGCGGGGAGGAGGCGTTCGCCGGGGAGCAGGTGCTCGACCTGCTGACCGCGTTGGTCGAGAAGTCGCTGCTGCTCGTCGACGGCGAGGGCACGCCGCGCTACCGGATGCTCAACACCATCAGGGAGTACGCGGGACACCGGCTCGCCGAAGCCGGGGAAACCGAGCCGGCGCGCCGGGCGCACCTTGCTTATTTCACCGAGCTGGCCGAGACGGCCGATCCACACCTGCGTACGGCCGAGCAGCTGGAGTGGCTGGCCACGCTCGAGGCCGAGCACGACAACATCAGTGCGGCCCTGCGCGGGGCGATCGCCGAGGGATGGGCCCAGGAGGCGATGCGGCTGGTCGCGGCCGTGGGCTGGTACTACTTCCTCAGTGGGCGCCGGGGCGAGGGCACCGAGTTGAGCATCGCGGCGGCCTCGCTGCACGGTGAGGCGTCCGATGAGGTGCGGGCGATGGCATACGGCATCGTGTCAGTGTTCCTGACCTCCGGGCCCGGCCGCGATCAGTATCAGGCGCAGGAGTGGATCCACGAGGCGCACCGGCTCACCCAGCGCAACGGGTATCGCCACCCTGTACTCGGGTTCGTCGCGCCGCTGGAGCGGATGCTGCAGGAGCCGACGGACTTCCTGCCCGCGTTCGAGCCGCTCATCGCCGGCGACGATCCGTGGGTGCGCGCGCAGGCCAGGCTCACTCGTGGCCGATTGCGGCTCACGCTCGGCGGCGACGAGACTGACGTGGACAGCGACATCGAAACCGCCCTCACCGAGTTCCGCACGCTGGGTGACCGGTGGGGGATCTCGTTGGCGCTGACCTTCCTGGCCGATCGGCTCGCCACGCGCGGCGAGTTCGCACGCGCGTGTGAGCACTACGAAGAGGCGGTTGTGGCGCTGACCGAGGTAGGCGCGACCGAGGATGTGGTCGGCCTGCGGGCGCGGCAGGCTCAGCTGTACTGGCTGCTCGGCGATGAGCGATCCAGCACGTCCGCCATGGTCGAAGCGCAGCGGTGCGCGGACGGGATCGCCTGGCCGGACACGCTTGCCGAGCTGGCGCTTTCGAAGGCGCAGCTGGCGCGCAGGCGCGGCGAGCCGGACAAGGCACACCAGCACCTGGACACGGTGCGGGCGATGCTGGGCAACGAGGAACTGAACGACTTCCTCCGCGCCAGGGCCATGGACCTGTACGGCTACCTCACCGAGGATCTCGACAAGGCCCGCGCCCATCGGAGCGAGGCGTTCCGCGCGGCTGTGGAGTCGACGTATCCGCCGCTGATCGCCGAGGTGTTGATCGGGATCGCGGATCTCGCGCTGCGCCAGGGACAGTACGAGCAGGCCGTGCGATTGCTCGCGGCAAGCGACGGCGTGCGCGGTACGCCGGATCATTCGCAGCCGGACGCTCCCAGAATCGCCGCGGACGCGCGAAATCGCCTCGGTGAAATCGTGTTCACCGAGGCGACCCGTGCTGGTGAGCAGCTGGATTGGCGGGAACTGGCCGAGATCATCCTCGCTTCGTGAACGTCGCGCGCGCCCACAGGTAGCCGATCAACATGATCCCCACACACCAGGCGATCGCCGTGATGGCCGAGCTCGCCGACGGCGCGCCGGTCAGCAGCCCGCGCAGGGCTTCGATGATCGAGGTGAACGGTTGGTACTCGGCGAACTGGCGCGCACCCGCCCCCATCTTGTCAGCCGGCACGAACGCGCTGCTCAGGAAGGGAAGGAGCATCAGCGGGACACCGATGAGGCCCGCGCTTTCCGGCGACTTGGCCGCGAGACCGAACGCGATGGTCAGCCAGCCGATCGCCAGTACCGCCAACGCGATGATGCCGATTACGCCGAGCCACTGCGTGAAACTCGCCGATGGTCGGAACCCCATCAGGAACGAGACCCCGATGATGAGCGCGATGGCCACCAGGCTCCGTAGCATGGTCGCGATCACGTGCGCGTTCAGCACCGCGCCCCGCGACACCTGCATGACGCGAAGCCGGTTGATGAATCCGGTCGTCATATCGGAATTCACCGCGATCGCGGTGGGGCTGATCCCGTAGCAGATGGTCGTAATGATCAACCCTGGCGTCGCGTAATCGGCATAGCTGACGCCGACGCTGAACGCGTCGCCGAGGATGTACACCATCAGGAACATCAGGACGAGCGGCATGATGATGCCGTTGAACAGTGCCAGCGGATTTCGCATCGTGTGCCGGAAGTTGCGCCGCAACATGGTCGCGGAATCTGAGATGGCATTCATCGTGCACTGACCTCCTTGTTTCCGTGACCGGTGAGGGCGAGGAAGACGTCATCCAGGTCCGGTGTATGCACCGACAGTTCCTCGGCTTCTACGGAATGCGCGTCGAGCCGATCGAGCAGCGCGCGTAGCGACCTCACCCCGCCGTCGCCGGGTACACGCAAGGTCAGCTCCTCGTCGTCCCTCGTGGACTCCTGCAGGACCCGTGCCGCGGCGTCGAACGCGTGCCGATCGGTGAACCGCAGCCGGACATGGCTGCCGGGAACCCGGCGCTTGAGCTCATCGGCGGTGCCCTCGGCGACCAGTCGGCCCTGATCGAGTACGGCGATGCGGTCGGCGAGTTGGTCGGCCTCCTCGAGATACTGGGTGGTGAGGAAGATGGTCGTGCCGTCGGCGACCAGTTCCCGGATGATCTCCCACATGGTGCGGCGGCTGCGCGGGTCGAGTCCCGTCGTGGGCTCGTCCAGGAAAATGATCCGCGGCTTGCCGACCAGCGTCATGGCGAGGTCCAGCTTGCGGCGCATGCCGCCGGAGTAGGACGCCGCCAGTTTGCTCGCCGCTTCGACCAGGTCGAACCGGTCGAGCAACCGGTCGGCGATCTGCTTGCCCTCTGACTTGGGCAGGTGCAGGAGATCCGCCATCAGCAGCAGGTTCTCCTCGCCGGTGAGCAACTCGTCCACCGAAGCGAACTGCCCGGTGACCCCGATCGCCGCGCGCACCGCCTTGGTTTCCGTGGCCACGTCGTACCCGGCGACAACCACCTTCCCGGCGTCGGGGGCCAGCAGCGTGGTCAACACGTTCACCGTCGTGGTCTTCCCGGCGCCGTTGGGCCCGAGCAAGGCGAAGATCGTGCCGGCCCGGACATCCAGGTCGATGCCGTCAAGCACGGTCTTGTCTTTGTATGCCTTTCGCAGGCCCGAGGCCGCAATGGCTGAACCGTTCATGGCGTCCACGATCGTCGACCGCTCTGATACCGGGCCGTTGCCGTGCTGACACGGCCGCTGACACGACACCGCATCAGACCGGAACGCCGCCGGGACCTCCTGGTGGTCGCCTGCGTCAGGGGGTCTTCTGCGGCGGGGTGAGCAGACGGTCGAGCACGAGGTGGAGGTACCTGCGGAAGTCGATGCGGGCTTGCTGATCATCGGGGCCGAGGCGGTTGCCCTCGTCGTCGAGTACGTCGCCGCAGCAGAAGCCTTCGACACACCAGATCATCGTCCAGAGGACGTACCTGAAGTCGGGAGAGTCGTCGATGTGTCCGGCCTCGAGGGCGGGCTGGATGCTCTTGTGGACCCGGGCGTGCAGCGGCCAGACGTAGTGACGCTCGAGGTCGGTGATGTCCTGGGCGTCGAAGAGGCTGCGGTGCGCCCAGAGTGCGGGGATGTGCGGGTTGGTCAGGCAGAAGTCCAGATAGTTGTCGGCCAGCGCGTGGATCATCTTGGGAGCGTCGGCGGGGGACAGCGGAGTGAACTGGGCCATGACCGACTCGATCGCGGTGCGATCAGCCTCGTGGGCACGTTCCATGACGGCGAGGTAGATATCCCGCTTGCTCCCCAATTGGGAGGTGACCGTGGCGACATCGAACCCGGCGGCCTCCGCTATCTGCTGAAGGGAGGTCCCGTCATATCCGAAAGCCGCGAACATGCGGGTCGCGATCTGCATGATCGTCTCTCGCTCGTCGTCGGCATAGGTCATGAAGCGGACGGTATGAATGTAAGCGGGCAGGGTCAACCATTTGACAGGCAAGGGCAGACCATCTGTCGGCCCCGTTCGTGGAGCGCAGATACTGCGATGACCTCGCCGTCCTGCCGGTCCTGATGCGCTGGGACCCTAGCAGACTTAGGACTTGTTGGGGTTTCAGCGCTGCCTGAAGGCCCTGCGGTAGTCGCGGGGTGGCACGCCGCGGCGGAGCGCGAACTGCTCCCGGAACACGGCGGCGCTGCGGTAGCCGACGTGATGAGCGATGTTCTCGACGGGTAGATCGGTGGTCTCCAGGAGCTCTTCGGCGAGGTTCAGGCGCTGGGCCAGCAGCCAGGCGTGCGGGGTCGTGCCGGTGGCGGCCTTGAAACGGCGGGAGAAGGAGCGGCGGCTCATCAGGGCGCGGGCGGCGAGATCGTCGACGGAGATCCGGCGGTCCAGGCCGGCCCTGGCCCAGGCGATCACCTCGGAGAGACGCTCGTCGTCGCCGTCGTCTGGGACGGGCGCGGGCAGGTACTGCAGTTGACCACCGCTGCGGTAGGGCATGGTCACCAGGTCGCGGGCGATCGCGTTGGCTTGCGCGGCGCCGTGCTCGCGACGGATCAGGTAGAGGCAAAGATCGATGCCCGCCACGGCGCCCGCACCGGTGACGATGTGGTCCTGATCGACGTAGAGTGACTCGGGACGGACCCGCACGGCTGGATGGCGGGCGGCGAGATCGGCAGCGAAGCGCCAGTGGGTCGTCGCCTCCAGGCCGTCGAGCAACCCAGCGGCGGCTGGCAGGAACGTGCCGACACAGTGGGCGGCGATGATCGCTCCCCGGCCGTACGCGGCGCGGAAGGCGGCAAGGACGGCCTGCGGCGGATCGGCGCGAAACTCCACCCCTGGCAGAGCCAGGACCAGATCGGCGTCGGCGAGTCGGTCCAGGCCGTACGCGACCGGCAGGGGCAGGTCGAGGTCGGTGCGCAGTGTGCCGGGCCGCTCGGCGCAGATGGCGAAGTCGAAGCCGGGGCGGCGGAAGATCTCATTCACGATGCCCAGCCCCAGCGCGGTGACCCCCTGTGGGGCATAGGCGGCGACCGACCGAAACCTTGGCATAAAACCCACGATAATAGGTGTCCCGGCCACTGTTGGAGGAATCGCGTCGTCGTCAGACTGCTTTCCATGACCGACGTACCCAGCGGCCGTTCGGCTGCCTTCCATATCCTCGCCACCGGCTACACGACCTCCACGGGACCCGGCGTGGCCGCCACCGTGTCCTACGTCACCGAGGGCGACCTCAGAATCGTGGTGGACCCCGGCATGGTCGCGAGCCAGTCGGTGATCACAGACGCGCTCGCCGATCTCGGCCTCAAGACAAGCGAGGTGACGGACGTGGTGCTCAGCCACCACCACCCCGACAACATCCTCAACGTCGGCCTGTTCGGCCAGGCGCGTGTCCACGACCACAAGGCGATCTACCGGGGCCATGAGTGGACGAGCAGGGACGCCGAGGGCTACGAGTTCTCCCCGTCGATCAAACTGATCGCCACCCCTGGCCACAGCGCCGAGGACATCACCCTCCTGGCCGGTACCGCCGAGGGTGTCGTGGCCTTCGCGGGTGACCTGTGGTGGCGGGCCGACGGCCCCGCCGACGACCCGGTCACCATCGACCGCCATGTCCTTCGGGCCAGCCGGGAGCGCGTGCTGGCCATCGCCGACCTCATCGTCCCCGGCCATGGTGCGCCCTTCACCCCGACAGCGGCCACTCCGCGCTGACGCGGTGCCTGTCGGAATCCACTCGCCGAACCGTTCACCGACGTGGATTCTCGGCACGAGTCATCGACGGTCACCACCTGCGATCTTGCGGTTTCCCGGCGGGGTGTCGACAGGTGGCGCGAGACAGGTGTACGGCCGTTTCGAGCTCGACATGAACCGGCATCTGGACCTGGAGCACCCGCGGCGTCCCTCGCCCGCCCGCCGGTTCTGAGGGACTTTCGCGAGAGGCGACCTGAGCGGATGTCGAAGAGGTGACCAGTTCCGACGGCCGTCACGACCGGTGGTTTCCGAGGAGACCGACTTCCGGTGCATCGCTGCGCCGTGCTAGCCGTCTACGGTGCGCTTCGTGGCATAGTCCTGCCGCCATTCCTCGGCTGCCTGGATCATGGCCTGGCCGACGTGCTCGAAGAAGTGGCCGATGTCCTGCATCCGGGTGCCGGCGGGTGTGGTCGCGCCGAGGATCTTGGCGCCTTGACGGGCGAAGTCGGCCAGCATGGTGTTCTGGCGGGCGCTGGCCATCCAGCCGCGGAACCAGGCGTCGGCGTCGATGACGTACCGATCGCGCCGCCGGCGGGGGTCGCGTTCGCGCCTGATGAGCTCCTGCTGTTCGAGTTCGCCGACGGCCTTGGAGATGGAGGCGGGGCTGACCTGGAGGCGCTGAACGAGCTCGGCGGCGGTCAGGCTGCCACCGTCGGTGACGTACAGGCAGGTCAGCACTCGGGCCGTCATCCGCGGCAGACCCGTGCCGACCATCATCGCGGTGAACTGTTCCTCCAGCTCGGCTACTGCCTCGGGGTCGCGCCCGTGTGCGTCAGTGACGGTCGGAGGGGTCGGGGGCGGGGGCGGGGCCGGCTTGCTGCGGCGAGCGCGCCCTTGGGTCGCCTGATGTGCCCGGTCGGCGCGGTAGCCGCCGTGGCCACCGTTGCGGGCCACCTCCCGGGTGATCGTGGAGATGGGCCTGTCCAGGCGGCCGGCGATCTCGGTGTAGGTGAGTCCTTCTGCCAGTCCCTCGGCGATCTTCTGCCGGTCCTGCTGGGTCAGTCTGCCTCCGGGCATCGGTCCTGCCTCCGTGTCACGTCTCTTGGTGTGGCCAGTATTGCGTTCGCAGGCACTCCATTGCAAGTGAGTTGAGGCTGGATTTGCATTCATCTTCACCGTCATTGCAAGCTTTATGGCGCTGACCTGCTAGGTAGCGATTCTCACCATTTCCTGGATTGACGAATCAGTGAAAGCAAGTTAGCTTTTAGTCATTCGCAAACAAGCGAACGACATCGGAGCCGCCCGAACGGGGGCTGCTCGTCGCTGTGATCGGAGCCCCCTCATGACTTCCTTCCTCACCCCCTTGCGCACCTGGCACCGGCCACTGGTGGTCTGCGCGCTCCTCATGCTGGGCCTCGTGCTGGCCGCCGGTGTCGGGCTCGTGGTGGACGGCCGGACGCTGCTGGATGAGTCGGTGTGGGTCAAGCCGTTGAAGTTCGGCTTCGCCTTCGCTCTTTACGCCGGCACGCTGGCGTGGCTGCTGACCAAGCTGCGCAAGGGGAGGCGGCTGGGCTGGTGGATCGGCACCGCTTTCGCGCTGGCCGCCACCGTCGAGGTCGGCGCCATCACCGCGCAGGCGGCGCGCGGCACCTTCAGCCACTTCAACGCCGAGCAGACCGACCCGGTCACCGTGGCCCTGGTCCCCATCCTCACCTACGGCGTGATGATCATCCTCATCACGCAGCTGATCTTGGCGATCGTCGTGCTGATCCAGCGCACCGGCGGGGCCACGTTGAACCGAGCGATCCGCGCCGGGCTGGGGTTGGCCGTCTTCGGCATGCTGGTGCCTGTCTACTGGCTGGTCGCCGAGATCCACCCCCGCACGGTGACCGACGCCAACGGCCGTCAGGTGCCGATGTACCAGGGCCACGGCATCGGCGACCCCGACGGCCACGGCATGCCCCTCACCGGCTGGAGCGTGACCGGTGGCGACTTCCGGGTACCGCACTTCTTCGCTCTCCACGGCATCCAGGTGCTCCTCCTGCTCACCGTGGTGCTGGCCGCTCTGGCCGCCAAGCGCGCCTGGCTGCGCGATGAGAAGGTACGCGCCCGCCTGGTCGGCAGCGCCGCCCTCGGCTACGCCGGGCTGGTCGCGGTCGTGACCTGGCAGGCCTGGCGCGGCCAGTCCCTGATTCACCCGGACACCAGCACCCTCCTCGCCCTGGCCGCGGTGCTGCTACTCACGGCGGCGACCACCGCAGGGGTGATCGTCACCGCCAAGCACGCGAGCGCCGTACCGGCCGGAACCCTGAAGCGCGACCAGATGGCGCACTGAACGACCTCCCTTGACCTTGAGAACCGAACTCCTGAAGGAAACCGACATGACCACGTCCTTCTCCGCCAAGGCGGGACTGCTCCTCGCCACCGTGATGATCGCCGGGGGCGCCCTGGCGGCCCCCGCGGCAGCCACACCGTCCGCCTCCGGCCACGCCGAAGTGCAACGCGCTCTTGACAACGCCGTGGCCGGCAGCGGCGCTCCCGGCATCGTCGCCGAAGTCCGTGACCGCCGCGGCAGATGGTTCGGCTCGGCGGGCGTGGCCGACACCACGACCGGCCGCAAGCGCCGGCCGCATGAGCGGTTCCGTATCGGGAGCACCACCAAGGCGTTCACCGCCACCGTGGTCCTGCAACTGGTCGCGGAGCGGAAACTGAAGCTCGACGACACGGTGGAGAAGTGGCTGCCCGGCCTTGTCCAGGGCAACGGTTACGACGGCCGGAAGATCACCATCCGGATGTTGCTCAACCACAGCAGCGGGATCTACAACTACGGCAACGACGAGGAGTTCTTCGCCAAGGGCGTAGGTGACGCCTGGTACGAGCACCGCTACGACTCCTACACCCCCGAGCAGCTGGTGAAGATCGGCCTGGCCAACGCCGCCGGGCCCTACTTCGATCCGGGCAAGGGCTTCGGCTACTCCAACACCAACTACTACCTGGCCGCCATGATCATCGAAAAGGCGACGGGAAAGACCTACGGCCAGGAGCTCCACCAGCGCATCATCCGCCCGCTCGGCTTGACCGGAACCTACCTGCCGGGAAGTGAGGCGAAGATCCGCGGCGCCCACCCCCGGCACTACTCCACCCTGTTCTCCCAGGACCCCAACCCCAAGATCCACGACGCGACCGAGATGAACCAGTCCTTCGCCTGGGCGGCCGGCGGCATCGTCTCGACCACCGGCGACCTCCAGCGCTTCTTCAGCGCACTGCTGGGCGGACGCCTGCTGCCGCCCGCCCAGCAGCACGAGATGTTCGACAACCCCGTCGACACCAGCGTGAACGGCAAGGCCCACCCGTGGATCCCCGCGACCCGCTACGGACTGGGCGTCTTCACCCAGAAGCTGTCGTGCGGCGTCGCGGTCTGGGGCGCCGGCGGTCTGACCTACGGCTCCTGGACCTACGCCATGGGCTCCCGCGACGGCAAGCACCTGCTCACCAGCCAGGTCAACGGCGACAGGAGCGGACTGGGCGTCCTCATCAACGTGCTGGACGCCGAGTTCTGCCCGACCACGTCCCGATAATCGCGACCACGCCGTAGGACTCGAGGGCGGCCCAGGAAGGCGCCGCCCCCGGGTCCGTACCCGACCCTCAAGGACTCGATCATGACCGACCTCGCGATCTCCGCCACCGGCCTGCGCAAGGCCTACGGCGAGCACCTCGTCCTCGACGGCGTCGACCTGGACATCGCGGCAGGCACCGTCTTCTCCCTGCTCGGCCCTAACGGCGCCGGCAAGACCACCATGGTGAAGATCCTTTCCACGCTCATCTCCGCCGACGGCGGCGACGTCCGGGTCGCCGGCCACCACCTGACCAGGGACGCCCAGGCGGTACGCGCCGCGATCGGCGTCACCGGCCAGTACTCCGCGGTGGACGGCCTGCTCACCGGGGAGGAGAACCTCCGCCTGATGGCCGACCTGCACCACCTGGGCCGATCCGGCGGCCGCGGGCGGGCGCGGGAGCTGCTGGAGCAGTTCGACCTGACCGAAGCCGCACGCAAGCCCGCCGCGACCTACTCAGGCGGCATGCGACGCCGCCTCGACCTGGCCATGACCCTCGTCGGCGACCCCCGCATCATCTTCCTCGACGAGCCCACCACCGGCCTGGACCCGCGCAGCCGCCGCACCATGTGGCAGATCATCCGCGGCCTGGTCGCCGACCACGGCGTCACGATCTTCCTCACCACCCAGTACCTGGAGGAGGCCGACCAGCTCGCCGACAGGATCGCCGTGCTCAACCAGGGCAGCCTGGTCGCACAGGGCAGCGCGGAGGAACTCAAGCGCCTGGTCCCCGGCGGGCACGTCAGCCTGCGCTTCGCCGACCCGCGCGGCTTCGTGGCCGCGGCCCAGGCGCTGCGCTCGACCTACAGCGACGAGGAGACGCTCACCCTGCACGTGCCCAGCGACGGCGGAGTCAGATCGCTGCGTGCCCTGCTCGACTGGCTCGACAGCGCGTCGATCACCGTTGACGAGCTGACCGTCCACACCCCCGACCTCGACGACGTCTTCCTCGCCCTCACCCAGGAAAGAGAGGCCGCCCGATGAACGCGCTCAGCGACTCGGCCACGATGTTGCGCCGGAACCTGCGGCACATGCTCCGCTACCCCACCCTCACCCTCATGATCATCGGCATGCCGATCGTCTTCCTGCTGTTGTTCGTCTACGTCTTCGGCGGCACCCTCGGCGCCGGACTCGGCCAGGCCGGCGGCCGCGCCGACTACCTCGCCTACGTCACCCCCGGCATCATCCTCATGACCGTCGCCTCGGCCGCCACCGCCACCACCGTGACCGTCGCCACCGACATGACCGAGGGCATCGTCGCCCGCTTCCGCACGATGGCCATCTCCCGCGCCTCCGTCCCGACCGGCCACGTGCTCGGCAGCATGATCCAGACCCTGCTCGGCGTCGCCGTCGTCACCGGCATCGCCGTACTCCTCGGATTCCGCTCGACCACCGGCCCCGTCCAGTGGCTCGCGGCGCTCGGCATCCTGGCCCTGTTCGTCCTCGGCCTCACCTGGCTGTCGGCCGCGCTCGGCCTGGTCTCGCCCACCGTCGAGATCGCCAGCAACATCCCCATGCCGCTGATGCTCCTGCCGCTGTTCGGCAGCGGTTTCGTCCCCACCGCCTCCATGCCGGGGCCGCTGCGCTGGTTCGCCGAGCACCAGCCCTTCACTCCGCTCATCGAAACCCTGCGGTCCCTGCTGCTCGGCACCCCGCTGGGCAACCACGCCACCGCCTCCATCTGCTGGAGCATCGGCATCGCCCTGGTCGGCTACCTGTGGGCCAGGAAGCTCTACAGCCGCGACCCCGCCCGGTAAGCGTCCCAGCTACGACACGGGGTGAAACTGCGGTCTGGTGGACGGCACGCCGACCGCGCTCCCCCCGGCCGCCGCGGTCTATGTGATCGTGCAGGGGCCTCCGGAGCCGGGTGCGCGGGTTCGAACCCTGCAGGGGCACACTCGATCAGCCCGGCCAGACACTGTTCATCGGTCGTCAGCCCGCCCCCCAGCTGGATCGGCCTGTCCCCGAACCCCCGAAGTGCCGATGTCCATCGGCAACTCGGCACTTCGCAACGAGCGGCCTGGAGCAGGAGGCAGCGGGCATAGCAGGATCCACGCGAACCGCCAGAGCCCTCCGCCGGCAGGACCCCATCAGTCAGCCAGGACCTCCAGCACCTTGACCGCCGCCGACGCGTGGCTGCTGCGCACGTACTGCGCGTACGCCTGCAGGCTGAACTGCCGCCCCAGCCGCGCGGCCGCCTTGGTGAACAGCGGCTGGATGTCGCCCATGAAGTACGCCTCGGCCAAGTCGTGCGGTGTGAACGCCTCGGCCGTCAGCAGCGCCTCGACCGCCTCACGCTGCGACATGTACTGGTCGTCCGGCCTGACCACCTTCGGTGGCCTGGCCGCGTGCTTGAACAGCTCTCGGGTGAAGTACTCGGTGACGCCCTCGTTGAAGCCGAACCCCAGGATCGCCAGCGTCGCCGGGTGTGACAGCCGGTGCACCGCCTCGTGGTACTCCACACCGATGCCCAGCTCGTCGAGCAGGATGAAGATGTGGTCGCCGAAGCGGACGCCCGGGGTGGTCACCCCGACGTCGAACAGGGCAGGGTTCGCGGCGCGTGCGTCCTGGACGGCCTGCTCGCTCTCCGGCATCGTCTTGCGCACGAACACCGCGCCCATCTGCGCAGGCGTCACGTAGTGGACGTGGGCGTCGGTGAGCCAGTGGCCCTGCGGCACGTACGGGGCGACGATCGACGTGGTGCCGGTGAACAGTTCCCTGATGGTCGCCGCGTTGATCTCTACGTTGAGGTTCTGCTGGCGGGCTTCGACGTTGTGGGCGTCGACGTGGCCGAAGAAGTCGTCCGGGTTGATCATGATCCGCTCGCCGTTCACCAGGACGATGACGCTGAACGGCGCGAGCTGCCGCTCGCCGTACACCTTGCGCGGTTCCGTGCCCTGGCTCTGGTACGTGCCGGCCGGAACGTCGATGGCTTTGTTGTCGCTGACCCTGCGGCCCGACATGATGCCGGTCAGGGTGAGCGTCGCGCGCGGGCCGTCCGGCTCCATCTCCGCCTTGCGCTCGTTCCAGAAGTGGGCGAGCTCGCCCTCCTCGCCCTCGTACGCCTTCCTGATCTGCACCGCGGTGAGCTCGTAGCTCGGGTCGCCGAGCAGGTGGCGAGCCACCCAGATCTCGCCGAGGCCCATGTAATTGCAGCTGACGAACCAGACGTTGTCCTTCTGCTTCCAGACGTCGGGGTCGACCTCGAGATCACCGGCGGCGACCTGGGTGCCGGTGATCGGCCATTCCTCGCCGAACCCGCCGTCGTCGATCTTGTCGAAGGCGAGTAAGGCCTCGCGGTTCTCCGCTTTGGAGATGCTCGGTCGTTCCGGATACGTGGGGTGAGCGATCCAGCCGGCTTCGAAGCCCATGGCGCATCCTTCGTGAAAGGGGCAGAAGCCTGGAGTATGTGCCTGTTGGCACGTTCCATCAAGAGCTTCCGGAAGCAGCCGAGGAGAGCCGCGTCTCAGAGCCAGCCCGCCTCGGTGGCGATGCGGACCGCGTCCATGCGGGTGCGGGCGTTCAGCTTGGTCACGGCGGAGGCGAGGTAGTTGCGCACGGTGCCGTAGCTGAGGTACAGGTCTCGGGCGATGTCGCGGGGCGTGGCGCCCCCACCCGTCAGGCGCAGGACCTCGGCCTCGCGCTCGGTCAGCGGGTTGCCGGGGACGTCGAGCGCCGCGTAGGCGAGCTGCTGGTCGATGACGAGGCCGCCGGCCGCGACCGTGCGGATGGCCGCCACCAGATCCTGCGGCCGCGAGTCCTTCAGCATGAAGCCGGAGACGTGCGCGTCGACGCCCCGCCGCAGGTTGCCCGGCCTGCCCAGCCCGGTGAGGATCAGCACGCGGCATTCGGGCAGCCGCTCGTGCAGGTCGGCGGCGGCGGCCAGCCCGTCGAGCGCGGGCAGCTCGATGTCGAGCACCGCGACGTCGGGCCGGTGCTCCAGCGCCGCGCGCACGATCGCGTCGCCCGAGTCCACTTCGGCCACGACCTCGATACCCTCCTCGTAGCCGAGCAGAGCGACAAGCGCCTCGCGGAGTATCCGGACATCCTCCGCCACAAGCACACGAATCACAAGTTGCATGCTAGGCGTGATACAAAGCGCACGTGACGGTCAAGGACGCGAGTGGACGGCCGTGGATCGGCTGGGCGCTGATGTTCGGGTACATCGCCCTGCTCGTCCCGGCGCGATTCACCATCTTTCAGGTCATGGCCCGCCTCTGGGAACGGTCCTCGCCGCTCACCTCGGCGATCGGCCTGGGCCTCATCGTGTCCGTCTTCGCGCTCTTCGCTGTGGCAGCCATGGGCAGACGCTGGGCCCTCCCTATCCTGGCAGCCGTGACCTTCGGCGCCTACGTGCCGTTCGCGATGCTGTGGGGACCGATCGCAGGGCCGCTGGCCGCGGCGATGCCGCTGACCTTCGCCGGCCCTGCGGGGTGGTTGCTGTTCGCGGGGGTGATGGCCGCCGACACGCTGGTGGCGGCCGTACTCCACGGGTCGAGCGTCTTCACCGTCGCCAGCTTCACGATCATCGACCTGAACACCGGGCTCACGCTCTTCGCGCTGGTACGGCTGGCCGTCCTGCTGGTCGAGACGCACACGGCCAACCGGCAGCTCGCCGAACTGAAGGTGGCGGACGAGCGCCTGAGCGCGGCCGCCGACCTTCGCAGGGCCATCGGCGCCCGGCTCTCCCGCATCCTGACGCTGTCGCGCCGGGCCCCTGTCTCCTCCGACGTGCTCGCCGACACGCTCGCCGACATGGCGCGGATCTCACGAGAGGCGGCGGCGGAGGCTCGGGCGGTCGCCGCCGTCCGCGGGGACCCCGTGCCCGCCCACCGGGCCGACCTTCCTGACGCCTCGACCGGGCTCGCACGCTGGTTCATGATCGCGATGACCGCCAGCATCTCGATCATTGTGCTCAGAAACGTCGCGGAGGACACCGCGGATCAGTCAGACTGGGCCGTCGCCCTGGTCGTCGCGTCATTGGCCGCCGTGCTCCAGCTCTACCACGGCGTTCCCCGGGCCTCGGCTCCCATGGCCTGGCACTGGACGCTCCCGGCCCAGATCCTGATCACCGGCGCGGCCACCGTGTATGTGGGGCACGGCACGATGTCGGCTCTGCTGAGCCTGGCCGTGGCCAACACGCTGCTGTGGCTGCCCGCCCGCTGGTCGGTGCCCATCGTCGGGGTCGTCGCCGTCGGCGCAGGGCAGGTGCTGCAGCTCTACCCGGATGTCGGCGGCTACGCGCTCTACCAGACCGCGTCGACGATCGTCATCGCCATAGGCGTGTTCGCGTTCAACCGCCTCCCCGAGGCGGCCGTGCGCCTTCGTGCTCTCCGCGGGCAGATCGCCAGGAATGCCGTGATCGCCGAGCGGCTCCGGCTGGCCAGGGACGTGCACGACCTGCTCGGCTTCACCCTGTCGGCCATCACGCTCAAGGTCGAACTGGGTCTTCGCGTGCTTGACGACGACCCTGGCAAGGCGGAGGACCTGCTGCGGGAGGTAGGCCCGCTGGCGGCGCGAGCCCTCTCGGACGTGCGCTCGATCACCGCGGAGGGCGCCGTGCTGAGCCTGCCGAAGGAGATCGACTCCGCCCGAGCGCTGCTCGCCTCCGCAGGCGTGGACATCCGGGTGGACGCCTCCGACCCGGAGGAGCTCCCTGTGCTCGCCACCGTCCTTCGCGAGGCCGTGACGAACGTCGTCAGGCACTCGGCCGCGCGGTCGTGCACGATCTCGGTCGAGAACCACGGGCATGAAGTACGGCTGCGCGTCACCAACGACGGGCATGAGGTACGGCTGCGCATCGCCAACGACGGGCATGAGGTACGGCTGCGCGTCGCCGACGACGGCGTGGCGGAGGCCGTACCGGCGACGGGCAGCGGGCTGGCCAATCTGACGGCCAGGGTCGAGGCGGCGGGCGGCTCGTTCTCGGCGGGCGACCAGGGCGACGGCACGTTCACCCTGGTCGCGTCCGTCCCCCGCTAGGACAGCGCCATCAGAGCAGCGCCGCTAGGACAGCATCCGGCTGCCAGCCGTCGAACTCCCTGAACCGCTCCACGAGATAGGCCAGTTGCGCGACCGGCGAGTCGGACCAGCCGAAGCTGAGCGTCTGCGGCCTGGCGGCCAGGTAGGGCGCGTAGCCGCTGCCGCCCGATCCTGCCAGCATGTCGGCCAGCCAGGCCACGCTCGCCCGCTCCTCCTCCGACAGTCCGTCCAGCTCGCCAGGGTCACCGGTGGGCATGCCAACCCCTCCCGTGATGTGCACTCCCACCACGTGCTCGGGGAACAGGGCCCCGAGCTGGGGCGAGACCAACGCGCCCGCGTCGTTGCCGTGCGCGCCGTACCTCTCGTAGCCGAGCCTGCGCATCAGCTCGGCCCAGGTGCGGGCCACCCGCTCGATGCTCCACCGCCGCTCGTCGGCTGGCTCGGGGAACGGAGAGAACCCGAACCCGGGCAGCGAGGGCGCGACCACGTGAAAGGTCTCGGCGAGCGGGCCCAGGACGTTCAGGAACTCGGCGACCGAGTTCGGCCAGCTGTGCGTGATGATCAGCGGGAGAGCGTCCTCGTTGGCGGAGCGCACGTGGAAGAAGTGCACGGGCTGACCGTCGATCTCGTCGACGAACTGCGGGAAGGCGTTCAGCCGCCGCTCCCAGTCCCTCCACCGGAAGCCGTCCCGCCAGTGCGCCACCAGGTCTTGGAGGTAGGGCACAGGCACCCCCTGCTCCACTCCGCGCCTGGCAGCACCGCAGGCCAGCGGGTACGGCTCAGCCGATCCTGAAGGTCGTCGAGGTCGGCCTGCGGGATGTCGATCGCGAACGGTCTCATTCATTCACCTTCGTGAAGAATCCGCGGACGTCATCCGCGTAGACGGTGGGTGCCATGTGCGCGGCGTAGTGCCCGCCGCTCTCGTAGGTGTGCCACTGCACGATGTTCTTGTGGTCGCGTTCGGCGAAGCGCCTGATGGAGGCGAAGTCGCCCTTGGCCGCGGCGAGCCCGATCGGCACCGTGGTCGGTTCGGTCGGCTGCCGGCCCGCCTTGGCGTTCTCGTAGTAGAAGCGGATCGAGGAGCCCGCCGTACGGGTGAGCCAGTAGATGGCGGTGTTGGTGAGCACGAACTCGTCGTCGAGGTCGTCGTCGAAGAGCTGGGCGTTCCAGCCCAGGAGGCCGACGGGCGAGTCGGCCAAGGCGTGCGCCAGCGTCTGCGGCTGCTGGGAGTGCAGGGTGTTGAAAGCGCCCTTCTCCTCCCAGAACCACTGCAGCACCCCCATCGCGGCCTGCTCCTCCTCGGTCATGCCCTCGAACTCGGCCGGGTCGCCGGAGGGAAAGGAGTAGATCTGCGTGACGTGCACGCCCACGACGTTGGCGGGGGCCAGGCGGCCGACCTCCGGCGAGATCATCGAACCGCCGTCGTTGCCGACGGCGCCGTAGCGCTCGTAGCCGAGCCGCGCCATCAGCTCGACCCAGGCCTTGGCGGTGCGCACGGTCTCCCAGCCGCTCTCCGTGGTCGGCCCAGAGAAGCCGAACCCGGGAATTGAGGGGATGACCAGGTGGAAGTCCTTTGACAGCGGCTCGATGACGTCGAGGAACTCCACGATCGAACCGGGCCAGCCGTGGGTGAGGATCAGCGGCAGCGCGTCCTGCTTTCCGGAGCGCACGTGGAAGAAGTGGATCGTCTGCCCG
Organism: Nonomuraea sp. NPDC049152; assembly: GCF_040648355.1. NCBI lineage: Bacteria > Bacillati > Actinomycetota > Actinomycetes > Streptosporangiales > Streptosporangiaceae > Nonomuraea > Nonomuraea sp. NPDC049152. The sequence goes on from NZ_JBEZDO010000008.1 coordinate 30,929, forward strand.
TCGATCTCGGTGGTGAACTGCGGGTAGGCGTTCAACCTGGCTTCCCACGCACGCCAGTCGTAGCCGTTCCTCCAGTGGTCGACCAGCCGCCTGACGCGCTGGACGCTCACGCCGTAGGCGTCGGGGAACTCGTCGGTGAAGCGGGCCAGATCGAGCCGCGTCTGCAGGTCGTCCAGGTCTGCCTGGGGGATCTCGATGCGGTGGGGAGTGATGTCCGAAGTCATGCCTTCATCCTGGTGAAGGCGCGTTCTCGCTGGTAGTTCGCCGTGCACGGGTTCGAGGTGCAGAATGCACGAGTCTCCTCGCCGCACGTTCGTGGTGAAGCCGGCCAGTGGCGCCGGCTGTCGGCGACGTACTCCACGTCTCCCGTCGCAAGATCGAGTACGGATTGACACACAGTGCCGGGTCCTCGACCGGGCCGAACTCCAACTCGGGGGTACACCAACCCCCTTGAGAGGGAGAGTCCCTCGCCGGAGGGAGGCTGATCCCCCGTCCGAGGGAAGTCCGTCCGGTGCACGCCGCCGCACAGTGGCAGCCATGGACGCCATGAAGATCGCTTGCGTCGACGCCTGCGCCGTTCGATCCCGGGCCGATCACGACGCTGATGGTCGGCAGGCAGGGCGACTTCGGGTTCATGGGCGCGGGTGATGGGCTCATGCAGTGGTTCTTCGACGTGCCGTGGTCGCCGGACGCGCCACCGGAGGACAAGCCGCTGGAGATGCTGCGCCGGCGGTTCGCGGGGTGGGGCTCGCCGGTCGAGCAGGTTCTGGCGTCGCTGGGGGACGGCGACGCCGAAGTGTTCCCGCACACCCGGCACAAGGTGCCGTGCCGTTGGGGTGCCGGGCGGTGCGCGCTGCTCGGTGACGCGGCGCACGGGATGCCGCCTGTCATGGCGCTGGGCACGAACCAGGCGCTCGAGGACGTGGCGACGCTGGTGGACTGCCTGGGCGCCGTACCCGATCCGACCGCGGTCGTAGGCGTGTACTCGTCCAGGCGGAGGCGGCAGGCGGCCCTGGCTTCCACAGTCGCCTCGCACAGCCTCGCGGTGTCCGGCCCGAGGACGTTGATGCAGAGCGAGTACCTGATGCGCATGAACGGTGCCACACCGCCGCGTCTGGCCACGCGGGGGTTCGGACGCCTGCTGCGCACCCTCAGCAGCCGGATCTGAAGCCGGTGGCCGCCTCGCCATCGGGCCATGAGGTGGTGCTGCACGAACGGCGACAGCCGCCACGGCGAAGACCTCCTGGCCGCGCAGATGCCTGAACCTCCGGTTCGCAGGGGCGTCGTGATTCGAGAACGTGCCGTTCCTCATGCTCCGTGAGATTGGTCCGGGCGTCTCCGTCTCTCAGACGGAGCAACACATGGGCTATCGCCCCAAGGGGGCACACATGGGCCACGGCCACCCCCACCACCATGGCCCCTGGGTGGAACCGGTGCGGACGTACCCCCGGCGCTTGACCTTTCCGTGCCGGACAGCGAGCTGTCCCCGGCCGACTCCTCCCGCCGCGGATTCCTGCGCCGCACGCCCACGGGCTGGCGTTCCGGGCGGCAAGGTCCAGGCCGCCGCCGAGGTGCTGGACCGGGCGGTCGCCCACGCCGACGAGCACGTCATCAAGTTCACCGACACCGCGGCCGAGGTCCACACCCGCACCGGCCACCCGGACGCGCTGGCCGCCGCCCTCCGCGCCGCCGGCCTCATCCCACCCGCACCATGGTCGCCGTCCGTGCCGTAGGGAAGCCTTAAGGAATCCGTAAACGGGTTCCGCCAAGCTGAAGGCACACGAAGACAGCGGGACCGTACGGACCCGCCCAACCCGCACCGCGAGAGAAGGAGCGCCAGATGGCAAGCAGGCTGGTGGTTTCGACGTTCCTGTCGTTGGACGGTGTCATGCAGGGTCCCGGCGGGCCAGGCGAGGACGATTCCAACGACTTCCAGCATGGCGGCTGGCTGCCCCCGCACGTGGACGAGGGGTTCGGCCACATCATGGGCGAGCAGTTCGAGCGCGCGGACGGCATGCTCCTGGGCCGCAGGTCGTACGAGATCCTCTCCTCGCACTGGCCCGACGTGCCCGACGAGGAGGGCGGCGCCAAGATCAACAGCATGGCGAAGTACGTCGCCACGAGGACGCCGATGAACGCCGAGTGGCGCAACACCCAGGTCCTGGTGGGCGAGGCCGCCCAGACGGTGGCCGAGCTCAAGCGGAGCACCGACGGTGAGATCATCGTCCAGGGCAGCAGCGACCTCATCCGTACGCTGCAGGAGGCCGAGCTGGTCGACGAGTACCGTCTGCTGATCTTCCCCGTCATCCTCGGCCAGGGGAAGCGGCTCTTCGCCGAGGGAACCACTCCGGCCGTGCTGAAGGCCACCGGGTCGACCATGACCGACGCCGGCGTCATGTACGTCACCTACGAGTGGGCGGGCAAACCCTCCTACGGTTCTGTCGTCTAGCACCCCTGCGGCGCCACGAAAGCAGCCGGCCCGGCAGCCAGTACGGCGACCGAGTCCGTACGGCATGCGAGGGCCGGTGACGTGGAGTTCTGGTCAGAGGGAGTCGAGATCGACGGCATCGGCCATGGCCTGGTGTGGTCCGGGCCCTACAGGCCCCGACGCACCTGCTCGGCGAGGAAGTCCTCCCAGGTACGGTGCCCCACGGCGCGTTCGGGAGCGAGGTTGGCGCCGGCCCGGTACGCGGCGGCGGCCTTGCCGGGAGTCCTGAGCGACATGATCAGTCGGCGCTTGCCGGTGGCCCGGAGGTAGCCGCGGGCGAGCTCCTCCATGCCGTACACGCGCGGCCCTGCGATGTCGGGCGCGAGGCCGGCGGGGCGGCCGAGAGCGAGCTCGACGAGCCGGGCCGCCACCTCACCTGCGTCGACCGGCTGGAACCTGACGCCGCCCCAGAGCGGCATCACCGGAATCTTCGCCATCTGCCGCAGGGTCATCAGGATCCAGTCGTGGAACTGGGTGGCGCGCAGAGTGGTCCACGGAACTCCGGACTCGGCCACGACGCGCTCGGCGTCCCGCTTGGCGGCGAAGTAGCCGAACATGGCGCGGTCGACACCACTGACCACAGGGACCCGGTCGACGCCGACGACCGAGATGTACACCAGGTGCTGGACACCGGCCCTGGACGCCGCCTGCGCCAGGTTGCGGGCCTTGTCCTCATCGCCCTTGGCGCTTCCTGCGCAGTGCACGACGGTCTCGACCCCCTGCACGGCGGCCTCGAGCCCCTCGCCGGTGGACACGTCGCCGGTCACGAACTCGATGCCCCCCTTGGGCTCGTGCCCGCGCCGGCTCAGCACCCGCACGTCGCAGCCGGCATCCCGCAGGAGCGGCGTGACGAGGCGCCCCAGCGTGCCCGTGCCACCAGTGACCAAGATGGATGACGTCATGACTTCTCCAGACTCGTTCCGGTCCAGGCTGTGCCTCGGTCCGATTCGCTCGTTTTCGTGGGTCTTTACTGCTTCGACCCCGGGCGAGGAACGAATGTGACACGGAGGACGAGCGCGACCGGCTGTCGCCTGTGATTCGCCTGACCGGCAGGAGGGCCGCCGCCGCTAGCGCGCCTCCTGACGAGGGGACCCTGGAAAGCATCGGCGAGCACGTGGGGACGGCTCCGCTTCCGCTCCGGGCACGAGCTCCTACCGCAAGAAAGCCCTTCCCCGGCTGCTTCGGAGGGCGGATGCGGGCCGGGGAGGGCTCTTCTTCAGGTCTTCGACGACGTCGTTCGAGTGTCAGTCGATGCCGGCATCGTCGGGATGCGTCATGTTGTCGTCGTCTAGGTCGTCGCCGTGATCACCGTGGTTCTCGCCCAGCTGGGCACGGCATCTCTCGGGGTTCTTGTGCTTCCTGCACGGATGCGTCAGGAAAGCGAGAACGGGTGTGGTGGAGGGGAGCCCTGCCACGGTTTCGGCACTGGCGGGTTGGGCCGGCATCGTCACCGGTGCGAGGAAGGCCGAGACCCCCATCGTCCCGGCCACGAGAGCGTTCCTGATTTTGATCATGACAGCGACTCCATGGTGAATCAGTTGCGCCCGGGCAATGCCCGGGCTGACGGAGCGCCGAATCGGCATCGCGTTCGACGTCGATTCAACGTAGGAACGTTGATTCCACGCTAGTTAGCGACAACTTCGGCGCCACCAGGGGAAATCCAAAGCCTTGAGGCGGTCGGATTACCCTTTCGCCGTATAGAGCGATATGCGCGTCACTTATTGTGACAATTAACTACGCTTCCGCGCCGGAAATCCCTGTGCCGGCTCGGGGGGAACGCCGCCTCCGGATTGCAATGTTCCGGCAAGTCGTCACGGCGCGGACGACTCTTAACCGGGTGAATCGCAAAGCAGTCGCCACGAGACGGCTGCGAGTCGTGATCGCAAGAGGTGCGGCAGGCCGCCCGCGCGGATCGCCACGCTACGGCCGAGTGCCTTCGGGGAGCGGCAATTCGCTTACCAGTAGAGGCGATGCTCTCTACGGCGGATCGCTGTCGTGGCATTGTCGAACGCGGAGCAGAACAACGTTGTGAAGTTCGACTGCCCACCGCGACATTGGCACAGGCTCTACCGGATCGGCGAAGTCGAGATGGGATCGGGCGCGAGACAGCGGAGTGCGCGAATTACCCGGGAGTCACTGGAAACGTGCCTTCAGTACGACCATCCCGCTACCGAAGATCACGTTACGGAGGAAATCCTCCAGGTGTGTCTCCGCCTCCGGCGCGCAGCTGAACGACACCGACCAGGTGATCGTGGCCCCGCCCGAGTCGGCGGGCGACACCGCGAGCGTGGCGCGGTAGTCGCTCAGGGGTAGCGCGGTCTCCTCGACCGTGTACGAATAGGACCGATCGGCGTCGGAGAAGGCGGTAAGCCGCTCCCTGACGACCGAGCCGTCCGGGATGACGAACCTGCGGACGGCGCCGATTTCCTCGGGCCCGCACCCCTCCTCGATCACGCTGGGCGGCATCGCCGGATGCCAAGCGCCGAGCCCGTTGAAGTCGCGCAGCAGCGCCCAGACCTTTTCAGGTCCTGAGCCGACGGTCGTGGTAGCGGAAAGGTCCGGCATGTCTCTCCAATCGGCGCTCTCGCCCGAGTTGGTCCTGCCCAAGCTCGCGCACTTCTACGCCGACCTCAACCCCGTGATCGCTCGCGGGGAGGGTCGGCGGCCGGCGGCAGGCCGTCCGAGAGCCGGGCGTCATGCTCGATCTCGTTCAGCTCGCAGACCACCAGCCGCCAGGCACTCAATACCCTGGCGTGGATCAGGCGCCGACCGTCCCAGCCAAGGGCGGCCAGCACGTCTGGCGGCACGGCCGCGGGCCCGGCGGGGAATCGCATCGTCACGACGCACCACCTTCACCGGAATCGGTTGGCGACACGACGTACTCCACCCAATCGTCACCGTGCCCTTGCGGGCGGGGACAACCATGAGCCGTGCGGGGGCGCCGAGCGGCTCACAGCAGCGTGCGCGTACGCGTCAGTCGGCGAGGTTTCGGGTGTAGTGAAGCTCTGGGCGGTCGTCGACCACGGTCTCGCCGGTGAGGACGAATCCATTGCGGGTCAGGACCTTTTGCGAGCCGATGTTGTCGAGGTTCGTCGCTGCTCGGAGCGTGGTCAGGCCGTACTCCGTGGCAGCAAGGGCGCATACCTCGTGGACCGCGGTGGTGGCCAGCCCCTGTCCTGAGGCGCTCTTGGCGATGCGGTAGCCGAGCTCGGCCGACCCGTCCGCCACGTCGATCAGGTTGACGCGCCCCAGCACGTTGCCCTCGTCGTCCACGAGCACGTGGAAGTGGAGGAGGCCGGCGGCCTGCTCGGCGAGCAGGGCGGTGTGCCGGGCGTCGAACTCGGCGAAGTACTCGTCGCCGCGGTCTGGGATCGACGCGGCGAAGTACGCTCGATTCTCCCGCTCGAAGGCGAGCAGGGCGGGGCCGTGGTCGAGGCGGAGACGCTGGAGCTGGGGCACAGGAGAACGCTACATCCTGGAAAGCCCGCGAGGTCACCTACAACGGCTGGGACGGGACCGGCGCCACGAGGCTCTCGCAGCACCTCAGGACGAGGTCCGGGCATGCGGGGGCGGCAGGCGGAACAGCTCTTCCAGTCTGCGCAGAGCCTCACGGTCGCCGGACGCCGACGCGGCGCCGCTCTCGATCGCCTCGGCCAGGGTGAAGTCGTGTCCGGTCAGGCCGACGAAGGCCTCTTCGCTGATCGTGATGGTCGCGTCAGGGTGCTGGGCCGGTCCGTGCAGTGCCTCGATGGTGCCGTCGTCGATCCTGGCGTGGAAGGTCTCGCTCTCGCGCCGTTCGCCCATCGCCCACTTCAGGCCCCACCGGGCCAGCGCCAGGACCGCAGGGCCGAGTTCGTCGCCGGCCTCGGTGAGCGCGTAGGCGGGGGTCCGGGCGGGCGGATCCTGCTGCCCTCGCTCTCCGGCGAGAAGGCGGTCGAGCTGGTCGACACGAGCCACCAGGTCTGCCCGTACTCCAACGCCACGCGCGACAACATCGACGTGGCACTGGTGGTCACGGCACACGGCTGTGACACCGGGCTGGGAGCGCACCAGCCTGGAGATCGTGTGCCGGCAGTTCGGCCCGCACGGCTGGAGGTGTGTATCCGCGCTGAGATCGAGACAGCGGCGATCATCGGCGGGTCCTTTCTGATCGCCGCACTGGCACAATACGGGCATGCGATGCACCCAATGTGACGGCGCGGACCTCGAGCCGGGCTTCATCGAGGACGCCGGCGAGCAGTCTCAAGGGTACGCCCGCTGGATCGAGGGCCGTCTGGAGCGCGGACTGTTCGGCGGCGCCAGGCGTCTGGGGAAGACCCGCTGGATCATCGACGCCTTCCGCTGTGTCGCGTGCTCGCACCTCGAACTGTATGCCCGACCGAAGGATTGAACCGGGCGCTCCCATCCCGCCAGCGGCCGGCGCGGGTCATCGCCGGGAGCCTGGTCCGAGGCGATCACGTCGGGTTCGGGCCAGAAAAGCCGCATTTCGCATGATTCGTGGCAGCGCGTGATCGGGTTCGTCCGCTACGGTCATCCGGGGCGGATCCGCTCCATACCTTTCGTTGGGAGCGCATGATGGACGTACTCCGGACACTGGCACTGATCGCCGCGACGATTTCGATGGGCATGGTGTCCAGCGTGTTCGCGCTCTACGCGCACACCATCATGCCGGGCCTCAAGCGAACCGACGATCGCACCTTCGTCGGCGCGTTCCAGTCGATCGACAGGGCGATCATCAATCCGTGGTTCATCGGCGGCGGCTTCCTCGGCGCCCTGCTGTTCACCATCGTCGCCGCGGCCACGCAGCTCGGCAGGCCCGCCTTCCTGTGGATCGTCGTCGCGCTCGTGCTGTACGTCGTCACGTTCGTCATCACGATCGCGATCAACGTGCCGCGCAACGACGCGATCAAGGCGGCTGGGCAGCCCGACCAGATCGACGTGGCCGCGGTCCGTCAGCGGTTCGACGAGGCCAGGTGGGCCACGTTCAACCTTGTTCGCGTGGTCACCAGTGTCCCCGCCTTCGCGCTGCTGGTCTGGGCGCTCATCCTGCACGGCCGGTCGTCGGTCTGACCACCGCGGGCCCGCCGGTCACGACGCTGACCCCCGGCGGGCGCCGCCCACCCGCAGCCGTCCACCCGTAGCCGTCCACCTGGCCACGTCACACGACGCGAAGGTCGTCACAGCCGCGCGTCCGAACGGGTGTCAAGGCGCGTCGGCGAGGTCGTCGGCGGCGACGTAGCCGAACGTCATCGCAGGACCGAGCGTCGAGCCCGCCCCCGCGTAGCTGTTTCCCATCACCGCTCCGCTGGCGTTGCCCGCGGCGTACAGGCCGGGAATGACCGACCCGTCCGCGCGGAGCACGCGCGCCCGCGCGTCGGTGCGCATCCCTCCCTTGGTGCCGAGATCCCCTGGGACGATCTTGATGGCGTAGTACGGCGGCAGCCACAGCGGCGCCAGGCAGGAGTTCGGCCTGACGGAGGGGTCGGTGTAGTAGTGGTCGTAGACGCTGTCGCCGCGGTGGAAGTCCAGGTCCTTGCCCGTCAGCGCGAAGCCGTTGAATCTCGTGACCGTCTGCCGGAGCGCCGAGGAAGGGACGCCGATCTTCGAGGCCAGGTCCCCGATCGTCCACGCCTTGTGGACGGCGCCCGCGGCGTACCAGGAGTCGGGGAACGGCAGCGTCGGCGCGAGGTCCTTGAACAGGTACCGGTTGCGGTAGTTCTGGTCGACGACCAGCCAGGAGGGGATGTGCGGTCCACTGGCGTTGCGGTCGTACATGACGTGCACGACGTCGCTGTACGGCGCGCCCTCGTTGACGAACCGCACGCCGTCCCCGTTGACCAGGATGCAGCCGGGCAGCGTGCGCTCGGCCAGGCAGAAGTACGGCTCGCCGGGCAGCGGGATCGCGGGACCCCACCAGGCGTCGTCCATCAGGTCGAGGGCGGCGCCCGCGCGGCGGCCCGCCCGGATGCCGTCGCCGGTGTTCTCCTGGGCGCCGACCGTCCAGTCCGTGCCGATGGGCTGCCGCTGGAACTCCGTGCGCATGGCCAGGTTGTGCTCGAAGCCGCCCGAGCCGACGATGACCCCGCGCGCTGCCCTGACCAGCACCTGCCCGCCGTTCTGCGACACGACCACGCCCGTGGCCCTGCCGTTCCCGTCGAACCGCAGGTCCAGCAGCGGGGTGTTCAGCCACACCGGCACGCCGGCGGCGAGCAGTCCTGCGCGCAGGCCGCCGGCCAGCGCCTGGCCCATCGTGAGGGGGACCTCGCCGCGCAGCACGGCGGCCGTGTACCTGGCCACGCACTCGGCGGAGACGGCCGCGCCCTTGACGCTGACGGCGGCGAGTGTGAGCCATTTGTAGTCGGCGCTGAACACGACCAGCCCTGCGGGCGTGGGGATGTAGGAGGGGTTGAGGTGGGCGAGTTCGGCCCCGAGGACCCTGCCGTCCAGTTGGTCGGGCTCGATGGAGCGGCCGTTCGGCATCCCGCCCTGCAGCTCGGGATAGTAGTCGGAGTAGCCCTCCATCCAGCGGAACCGCAGCGGGCTGTTCCGCATGACGAAGGAGATCATGGCGGGGCCGTTGGCCAGGAACGCGGCCTGCCGGTCGGCGGGCGCCCCGCCGCCCACGACTGCCGCGAGGTAGGCGGCCGCCTTGGCGGGCGTGTCGGGGACTCCGGCGGCCAGGATGACCTCGTTGTTCGGGATCCAGATGCCCGCTCCCGAGCGGGCCGCCGAGCCGCCGAACGTGGGCGCCTTCTCGATCACCACGGTCCGCAGCCCTCGCTTGGCCGCCCGCAGCGCCGCCGTCATGCCCGCCGCGCCCGAGCCGACCACGACGACGTCGTAGTCCGCGACGGCCGCGTAGGCGTTCTCGCCGAGGCCGCCGAGGACGCCGGTGGTGAGCACGGCTCCCGCCGCGCCGCGTAACACCTGCCGCCTGGTGTGGCGTGGCGCGGGCGTCGGCTGGGGGTTCTGGTCCGCGGGCATGGCGCATCCCTTCGACGTGAGGCTGACCTTTCGACCGGCACCTCGCGCCTGGCGCCCGAACGAAGCATGCGCTTGGTTGGTATGGCTGTCAACGGCGCGGCGGCGGGAACTCCGTGCTCGTGCTCGTGCTCGCGACCACCCGGCCGCCGACGACGACGTGCCGCGGCGGGGCGTGCAGCGTCAGGGCCTCCCTGATCGTCCGCCCCTCCAGGACGACCAGATCGGCGGGCGCGCCAGGGGCGAGGCGGTGATCCGGGCGGCCGAGCACGCGGGCGGCATCCGCCGTCACCATGTCGTACAGCCGGTCGAGGTCGGCGTCGGCGCGGGCGTCCAGCAGGTGCGCCGCCAGGAACGCGACCTCCAGCAGGTTGTGGCGGCCGAAGGGGTAGTAGGCGTCCTCGATGTCGTCCTGCCCGAGCGCCACGGGCAGCCCGGCGTCGGCGAGGGTGAAGACCGGCAGGTGCAGCGGCCCCGTGTGCGGATCGCTGACGAACCCCAGGCCCGCCGTACGGCACAGCCCGATGAGCCTGCGCAGGTAGGGCTCGGGGTAGAGCGCCATCGCACGGGCGTGCTGCGCGCTGCCGCGCACGCCCGTGTCCAGCAGCGCGGTGGCCAGCATCTCGGTGGTACGCAGGCCAGGGTCTCCTGCGTCGTCGACCAGCATGGCCACCCGTCTGCCCGTACGGCGGGCGAGCTCGACCATCCGGCGCACGTGCTCGGCGGCGTCGGCGTCGGTGTACTCGATCCACGGGATGCCGCCCACGACGTCGGCGCCCAGCCGTACCGCCTCGGCGATCAGCTCCTCGGTGCCAGGACGGCGCAGCAGCCCGTCCTGGGGGAAGGCGACGACGCGCACCTCGACCCGGTCGCGGAACTCCTCGCGCAGCGCCAGCAGCGCCTCCACCCCGGTGAGCCCGGCGTCCGGGTCCACGTCGGCGAACGCCTGGACGGCGCGGACGCCGTGCCGTACCGACTCCGTCAGGGCCCTCCGGCCGCGCTCGAGGACGGCCGCGGTGGTCTGGTCGCGCTTGACGGCGGCGGCGGTCTCGATCGCGTCCATCGCCGCGCCCATCGTGCCCTCGGTGTAGGCCCCGAGCGCCCGCTGACCCGCCAGGTCGAGCGTGTGGACCTTGCACAGGTGCAGGTGGGCGTCGGCGAACGGCTCGGTGACCAGGCGCCCCTCGGCGTCGATCACCGTGGCCGCGTCACCGGTCGTGCCGCGCTCTTCCTGGGCCACCGCCGTCAAGAGGCCGTCGGCGGCGGCGAGCATCCAGCGGCCTGGACGGCCTCGCAGGGTCGCGTCGCGGATGAGCAGGTCCACGCACTCGACCTTACGGGTCCCGGATTGTCGGTGGGGTCCGCTACAACCTTCCTCATGGGTGCATGGGATGTGGGGCCGTTCGACAACGACACGGCCGCCGACTGGTGTGGTGACCTGCAGGACGCCGACGCCTCGGAGCGGCCCGAGCTGATCAGGCGGACGCTGGCGACCGTCGCCGGCCAGGAGGGCTACCTCGACAGCGACGTCGCCTGCGAGGCGATCGCGGCGGCGGCGATCGTCTCCGCGCAGCGGGGCGGGCCCGCGATCACGTCGGCCTACGCGCCGGAGTTCCTCCGGGCGGGCGGCGGGGTCGAGGTGCCCGACGACGTGGTGGCGCTGGCGGTTCGCGCGCTGGACCGGGTCGCGGGGGACGACTCGGAGTGGCGGGAGCTGTGGGAGGAGGCCGACGCGGGCGATCAAGCCGCGGCGGTCTTCGCGCCCATCAGGGACGCGCTGACCCGGTAGTCGCGCTCCAGGCGTCGTGGAGGGCGCGGATCTCTTCGGGGGTGCTCTCGCGGGCGATGTACGGGATGTCGAGGATGTGGCGGCTGTCGGGCAGCTTCGCGCGGACGACGTCGGCGTCCTTGAGGATCTGCGCGTAGACCGAGGCGCCGTCCATGCAGAACACGTCGATGACCGCGACCCGGCCGTCGAGTGCCTGCCGTACGTTGCCGGGGTTCAGGTCGATGCCGTCCCACCAGGGGGTCCGCGCCCGATACTCGGCGTCGACGGCGGCGGCCGCCTGCCGTACGTCGTCGAGGGCCGCCTCGCCCACGCCCTCCCGCCACCGGCGCGCGACCTCCTCGGCCCGCGCGGGTTCGAGCGGGGTGAGGAACTCCAGCACGGCCAGCGTGCCGCCGCCGTCCAGCGGCGTGTCGAAGGCGACGCGCGGCAGGTAGGGGTTGCCTGGCCTGCGGCGGCACAGGTCGAGGAAGGCGGCGTAGGCCGGGTCGAACGGGCACACCCTGGCGACCCACAGCCCGTCGGGGGAGCGCAGGCCCGTCGCCCAGTCGCCGACTCCGCACGGGGTCCAGCCCGCCAGCACCAGTTCGGCCGTCGCCTCACGGTGGGTCATCGAGGGCCACGGCAGGTCGAGGAGCGCGTCGCTGAGCACGCGCGCAGCTTACGAGAACGGGTCCGCCGAACGCATGTGGGTTTACCGGCCCACCGGCTTGAGGAAGCCGCGCACGTTGCTCCGGGAGGTGCGCTCGACCGTGTTGCAGTCCCACCCGACGATGTCGGGCCCGCCGCACTGGGGCTGCAGGGGTGGCGACGATGGTGGAGCGGACTCCGAGGGGTTCAACGGAGCTCCAAGCCGGACGCAAGTGGGTGCGGGTAGATCTTGGCCTCGTGAACAGGTTCCTCGGCGTGACCGCCGCCGCCGTCATCGTCCTCGCCGGTGCCACTCCCGCCGCCGCCGATCCCACCGTCTGGAAGTGGGGGCCGGTCTACTCCACCGACGGCCACGCCGAGGCCAAGGGCGCGGTAGCCGTCGGACAGTCGGGTTTCGTCGTGTCAGGCAGGCTCGTCGACACCAGGGGCGCGGGCTGCTCATGGGTGCAGATCAAGGCGATGAGCAGCGAGAACGGTCGTTGGCGCACCGCCCGGTTCGCCAACTGCGTCCCTGGCTCGGGAAGCTTCCGCAAGGGCGTAGGCGGTGTGCTGCAGGTCAGGGTCAGGGTGTGCAGGGGCACCGCCACCAGGGAGACGGGACGGTGCTCTCGCTGGAAGACCGTCTACACCCAGGGCGGTTAGCGGCCGCACGCCGTACAGGCGGGGCGGGTGATCCGGTAGTAGGAGAAGGAGGCGACGGCGAGGCCGGCGCCCCAGACGACGTAGGCCGGGACGGCCACCCACATGAACGCGGGCTCCTCGAGGGTGCCGCCGATGGTCTCGCCGATCATCTGCGTGATGCCGGTGCCGAAGTAGGCCAGCATAGCGCCCGCGATCGCGAAGCCAGGGCCGATGACCAGCCAGCGCGGCACCCTGCGGCCCGCCAGCGGCAGCACCCAGCGGGGCCAGACCTTGCCCCACCCGTGCACCAGCGCGAGGGGCAACAGGACGCCCGCGAGCAGGAAGCCGAACTCGAAGACCAGCAGCGAGGGGCTGGCGGCGTAGGGGACGTCGACGCCCATGGTCAGCTGCGCCAGGATCCTGATCAGGCAGCCCGCCACGGCCGCGTAGGCCGCGGCATAGGCCCAGCGCGGGGTCGCGTCGAGGCGGGGGACACCGACGCACCGCAGGCAGCCTGCCGTACGGCGGCGCTGCCACGACAGGGCGGTGGCGCCCGCGAGCAGGCCGACGGACGCGCAGGCGGCCCTGCTCAGGAACGCCGGCAGGTCGCGCGGGATGCCCAGCCCGGGAAGGATGCCGCCCACGACGTCGAGCAGGAGCATCGCCGACGCGGACGCCAGGCCGATGCTCAACGCGTACGCCACGAGCACCAGCGGCAGCCAGCCCTTGCTGGCGCGTAGTCCCGCGACGACCAGCGCGACGCCCGCACACAGGGCGATCACCGCCCAGGAGGGCAGCAGCACGTCGGAGCCGAGCACCCAGGCCGGTGCGCCGCCGGTCACCCAGTAGGCCCGCACGGCTCCGTAGCAGAGGGCGCCGATCAGGGCGGCCCACGGAGTCCACGTCATCCATCGCGTCATGCCACCACACTCGCGCGCGGCGGCGCCCCCGTCCTCACCAGGGAAGGGGAGCCGCCTCCCGCTGGAGGGGGATCAGCGGCCCACGAGCTCCTCGACCGCCGCCCGGAACAGCACGCCGTGCCTGTGCTCCTCCTCGGGTACGGCACGCAGCACGGCCTGCCGCCACGGATGGGCGCCGAACGCCTTCGTGGCATCCGGTCATTCTCGTGTGAGACTGGCCATGTCCGCCATCTGTGGAAAGGGACGCGCCATGGCCGAACTCCCACCCGACGTCCGCGCGCTGGCCGAAGGCCCGAACCACGCGCACGTCGCCACCCTCATGCCGGACGGCGCGCCGCACAGCGTTCCCGTGTGGATCACCGAGGAGGACGGCAGGCTGGCCTTCCTCACCGGGCCCGGCTCGCGCAAGGCCCGCAACCTGGACAGGGATCCGCGCGTGGCGATCTCCATCACCGCGCACGACAACCCGTTCACCATGGCCGCGATCCGGGGCAGGGCCACCGAACGGCTGGAGGGGGAGCCCGCGTGGCAGCTGGTGGACCGGATGTCGGTCAAGTACACGGGCCGGCCGTACCCAAGAGAGGAGGAGCGGGTGGTGTACCTGGTCGACGTGGAGCACAGCACCACGATGAAATTCGGCTGACGGTCACACGCCCCGTCACACGGTCGTGCCGCATCGTTCAAGTACGAGATACGGGGGGAAACATGCCACTCATCAACGTCAAGATCATCGAAGACGTCTTCACCGAAGCGCAGAAGGCCGAGATGGTCACGAAGCTGACGGACGCCATGGTCAGCATCGAGGGCGAGAACATGCGCTCGGTGACCTGGGTCGTCGTCGAGGAGGTCAAGAGCGGTGACTGGGGCATCGGGGGGAAGCCGCTGACCACCGCGGACGTGAAGGCCCTGGCGGGAGGCTGACCCGCGGAGGGGGTGACGCGCGGCTGCGAGAGGCGGCGATCGTCCTGCTCGCCTCGGGGAAGGCGAGGGAGGCGGTCGCCTACGCCTCGCGCGGCCGGTCGTCAACGGCCGGCCGCGCGCGGAGACCCCGCGGGACGCCAGGGGGTCAGAGACCTCGGGCGAGGCGGTGGTAGGCCTGGTTCCAGCGCATTTCCTTGGTGAACTGCCTGGTCGTGGTGTCGGCGTCGATCATCAGCAGTTCGACCTCCAGCATGTCGGCCAGGTCGGTCAGCTCCTCCGCCCCGACAGCCGTCGACAGCACCGTGTGGTGCGGCGCGCCCGCGGTCAGCCAGGCCTCGGCCGACGTGGCGAGGCTCGGGCGGGGCCGCCACACCGCGCGGGCGACGGGCAGGCGGGGCAGCGGCTCCAGCGGGGCGACCAGGTCGATCTCGTTGGCCACCAGGCGGAAGCGGTCACCGAGATCCGCCAGCCCCACCACCACGCCGGGGCCCGGCGCGGCGTCGAAGACCAGCCTGACCGGGTCCTCCCTGCCGCCGATCGACAGCGGGTGGATCTCGCACGACGGCGTCCCTGCCGCGATGGACGGGCAGACCTCCAGCATGTGCGCGCCGAGGATGAGCTCCTCGCCGGGGGCCAGGTGGTAGGTGTAGTCCTCCATGAAGGACGTGCCCCCGCCGGGCGCCATCGCCTTCAACGTGCGCAGCAGCACCGAGGTCTTCCAGTCGCCCTCGCCGCCGAAGCCGTACCCGTCGGCCATGAGCCGCTGGACGGCCAGGCCCGGCAGCTGGCGCAGCCCGCCGAGGTCCTCGAAGTTGGTGGTGAACGCCTTGAACCCGCCCGCCTCCAGGAAGGACCGTAGTCCCAGCTCGATGCGGGCCGCGTAGCGCAGCGAGTCGTGGCGCTCGTCCAGCAGCGAGGGCGCCATCTTGTACAGGTCCTGATAGGTCGCGACCAGGGCGCTGACGTCGGCGTCCGTGGCCGCGTCGACGGCCTCGACGAGCTCGTTGACGCCGTAGGTGTTGACCGAGACGCCGAAGCGCAGCTGGGCCTCCACCTTGTCGCCCTCGGTGACGGCGACGTCGCGCATGTTGTCGCCGAACCTGGCCAGCTTCATGGTGCGCAACTCCCGGAGCCCTGCCGCGGCGCGCGACCACGCCAGGACGCGGGCGGCCACCGAGGGGTCGCCGACGTGCCCCGCGACGGTCTTGCGGGGAACCCCGAGCCTGGTCTGCACGAACCCGAACTCGCGGTCGCCGTGCGCGGCCTGGTTGAGGTTCATGAAGTCCATGTCGATGGAGCTCCACGGCAGGTCACGGTTGGCCTGCGTGTGCAGGTGCAGCAGCGGCTTGCGCAGCGCGTCCAGCCCGGCGATCCACATCTTGGCGGGGGAGAAGGTGTGCATCCACGCGATCACCCCCGCGCAGCTGTCGTCGGCGTTGGCCTCCAGCATCACCCTGCGGATGGCGGCGGCGTCGGTCAGCACCGGCTTCCACTCCACCTCGAGGGGCAACTGGGCGGCGATCCCCCTGGACTGCTCGGCCACCTGCCGCAGCGTGTCCTCGCCGTACAAACCCTGACTGCCGGTGAGAAACCAGATGCTCAACGGGTGCTCCTCTGTCCGTACACGTTCTGGTAGCGGTCGTACAAACGGTCGATGTCGGCCTGCGGGATGGGCACCGGTTCGCCGAGCTGGCGGGCGATGTGCACGGTGCGGGCCACGTCCTCGCACATCACGGCGGCCTTCACGGCGGCCTTCGGGTCCTTGCCGATGGTGAACACCCCGTGGTTCCTCATCAGTACGGCAGGCGAGCGCGCACCGCTGAGCGTCCTGACGATGCCCTGCCCGATCGAGTCGTCACCGATCAGCGCGAACGGGCCGATGGGGATCTGGCCGCCGAACTCGTCGGCCATCGCGGTCAGCACGCACGGGATCGGCTCGTTGCGGGAGGCCCAGGCCGAGGCGTAGGTCGAGTGGGTGTGGACCACGCCGCCGACCTCGGGCATGTGGCGGTAGACGTAGGCGTGGGCGGCGGTGTCGCTGGAGGGGGCGTGGTCGCCTTCGACCAGGTTGCCGTCGAGGTCGCACACCACCATCGCCTCGGGGGTGAGCTCGTCGTAGGAGACGCCGGACGGCTTGATGACGAACAGGTCCTCGCCGGGGATCCGGCCTGAGACGTTGCCCGCCGTCCAGGCGACCAGGTTGTTCCTGACCAGCTCGGCGTGCAGGTCGCACACGGTCTTTCTCACGCCCGCTCCTCCTTTCCGAGGGTGTCCGCCCTGTCGGTGGGCGGGGCGGTGGCCTGGTTCCTGATGTGGCGGAGGGTGTGCAGGACGGCGCCGTCGGCGAAGAGGTCGTGGAGTCTGCGGTACTCGGCGTAGAGGAGGTCGTAGGCGGCGGCGTTCTTCTCGTCGGGGACGTACGCCGCCACCGTGCGCTTGCCCATCGCGGCGGCGGCCTGCTCGATGTCCTTGTAGGCCCCGGCGGCCACCGCGGCGTGGATGGCCGATCCGAGCGCCGGTCCCTGCTCGGACCCGATCAGCGAGAGCGGGCGGCGCAGCACGTCGGCGTACACCTGCATGAGGAAGCGGTTCTTCAGCAGCCCGCCCGCCACCACGAACTCCTCCACCGGCACCCCGGACCGCTCGAAGGTCTCCACGATCAGCCGGGCGCCGAAGGCGGTCGCCTCGATCAGGGCCCGGTAGACGTCCTCGGGCCGGGTGGCCAGCGTCTGGCCGACGATCACGCCCGACAGGTGGTGGTCGACGAGGATCGACCTGTTGCCGTTGTGCCAGTCGAGCGCCACCAGGCCGTGCTCGCCGACGGCCTGCGCCGCGGCCAGCTCGGTGAGGTACTCGTGCGTCGACAGCCCGCGCGCGGCGGCCCGCGAGGTGGAGGAGGCGGGCACGCCGTTGTCGACGAACCAGGCGAAGATGTCGCCCACCCCCGACTGCCCCGCCTCGTATCCCCACAGGCCGGGCACGATCCCGTCGCGCACGACGCCGCACATGCCGGGCACCTCGGCCAGCTGGTCGGACGGCATGACGTGGCAGGTGGACGTGCCCATGATGGCGACCATCTGGCCCGGCCGCACGGCGTCGGCCGCCGCGGCGGTGACGTGCGCGTCGACGTTGCCGATCGCGACCGCGATGCCCTCGGGAAGACCGGTCCACGCGGCGGCCCAGCCGGTCAGCCGTCCCGCGAGCCCGCCGAGCGGCGCCACGGGAGCGGTCGCGAGCTTGTCGGTGAAGGACGCGAAGCCGGGGTTCAGCGCGGCGAGGTAATCAGCCGAGGGATAGGCGCCGTCCTGCAGTATCCCTTTGTATCCGGCGGTGCAGACGTTGCGCGTCTCCACGCCCGTCAGCTGCCAGACGATCCAGTCGGCCGCCTCGATCCACCGCTCCGCCCGAGCGTAGACGCCGGGATCCTCCTCCAGCACCTGCAGCCCCTTGGCGAACTCCCACTCCGAGGAGATCCTGCCGCCGTACCTGCGCAGCCACGGCTCCCCTCGAGCCGCCGCCACCGCGTTGATCCGGTCGGCGTGCGACTGGGCCGCGTGGTGCTTCCACAGCTTCGGCCAGGCGTGCGGCAGCTCCGGCGTCTCGGCGCAGAGCGGCGTGCCGTCGGCGGTCGTCGGCAGGACGGTGCAGGCGGTGAAGTCGGTCCCGATGCCGATGATGTCCGAAGGCGCGATCCCGGCAGCCGCCACCGCCGAGGGTACGGCGACGCGCAGCACCTCGAGCCAGTCCTGCGGCGACTGCAACGCCCAGTCGGGCCCCAGCCGCGTGGACGAACCCGGCAGCGAGTCCTCGATGACGCCGTGCGCGTACTCGTGCACGGCGCTGCCGACCTCGGCGCCGTCCGAGACCCGCACCACGACGGCGCGCCCTGACAGCGTTCCGAAGTCGACGCCGATCACGTAGGTGTTAGCGTTCACAGACTGCTCCATGCGAGACGAACGAAAGGGTGAAGACGGCTCAGACGGCGGGGGCCGTACTGGCTCTGACCACGAAGCCCGGCGGCACGACCAGGCGCTCGGTGTCGAAAGGGCCCGACGCGTCGATCTGCCGGAGCAGCACCTCGATGCAGTGCCTGCCCACGGCGTCGAAGTCCTGCCTGACCGTGGTGAGCGGGGGCGAGAAGAACTCGGATTCCGGGATGTCGTCGAAGCCGACGATGCTGATCTGTTCGGGCACCTTGACCCCTGCCTCGGTGAAGGCGCGCAGCACGCCCAGCGCCATCTGGTCGTTGGCCGCGAACACCGCGGTCACCCCTTCGATCGCGGCCAGCCGCTTGCCCGCGGCGTAGCCGGAGCGTGGGCTCCAGTCGCCGGGCTGAGGCTCGGGCACCGGGCGCCCCGCCTCCTCCAGCACGCTGCGCCAGCCCTCGAGCCTGCCCTCGGCCTCCAGCCAGTCCGACGGGCCGCTGACGTGCCAGACCGTCTCGTGGCCCAGCTCCAGCAGGTGCCGGGTGGCCAGCCTGGCCCCCTCGATCTGGTCGATGCACACCGCCGAGACGTGCGAGCGGTGAGTGCCCTCCACGGCCACGGCGGGCATGTCGGTGGGCAGGCTCTCCAGCGCGCTTGCGGCCGAGCGCTGGGGCGCGACCACGACGACGCCGTCCACACCCTGCTCGGTGAGGTACTCGATGGCGTCGCGGACGCTGGAGGCGTCCAGCGACTTCAGGCTCACGATGCTGACGAAGTAGCCCGCGGTCCTGGCCGCCTGCTCGATGCCGTAGATCGTGCTGGCCGGGCCGTACAGGGTGGTGTCGAAGCTGACCACCCCCAGGGTCCTGGAGCGGCTGGTGACCAGAGCGCGGGCGACGAGGTTGCGCCGGTAGCCCAGCTCGTCGATCGCGGCCAGCACCCGCGCGCGGGTCTGCTCACGGACGTTGGGATGGTCGTTGAGCACTCGCGAGACCGTCTGGTGTGACACGCCGGCGAGCCTGGCCACGTCGGACATCACGGGGGGGCGACGCCTGGTCACGATGACTCCTTTCGCTGACATGTCAGATTAGATCAGCGCGAGGCGCCGGCGCGGCGCTTGGTCCACACGTCGAAGGCCACGGCGGCCAGCAGCACGGCGCCCTTGACGAGCATGACCCGCTCGCTGGGCGAGCCGATCAGCGACATCCCGTTGTTGATGACCGCCATGATGAGGCCGCCCGTGATGGCGCCCGCCACCTTGCCGACCCCGCCCTGGACGGCCGCGCCGCCGATGAAGGCCGCCGCGATCGCGTCCAGCTCGAAGCTGTTGCCCGCGGTCGGGCCCGCCTGGTTGAGCCGTCCGGCGAAGATGATGCCGGCGATCGCCGACAGGACGCCCATGTTGACGAAGATCCAGAAGACGACCTGCTTGACCTTGACGCCGGACAGCACAGCGGCTTGCAGGTTGCCGCCGATGGCGTAGATCCGGCGGCCGAAGACCGTGCGGTTGGCCATCACCGAGTAGCCGAGCACCAGCAGCGCGAGCAGGACGAGCACCCAGGGCAGGTTCTTGAACCTGGCGAGCTGCACGACCAGGAAGAGGATGAGCGCGGCGCCCGCGGCCATCTTCAGCGCGAACAGCGGCAGGGCGTCGACGGCCTGGCCGTACCCGCTGCGGGCCGAGCGGGTACGCCACTGCGAGGCCACCATGCCCGCGACGGCCATCAGCGCGACCAGCAGGCTGAACAGGTCGGCGCCGCCGAGCGGCCCCAGGCCGATGTTGCCGAGATAGCCGTCGGTGAAGCCGTTGGCCAGCGTGCGGACCGCGTCGGGGAACGGGCCGATGCCCTGGTTGCCAAGCACGGTGAGGGTGAGCGCGCGGAACAGCAGCATCCCGGCGAGCGTCACGATGAACGCGGGGATCCCGAAGTAGGCGATCCAGTAACCCTGCCAGGCGCCGATGAGGCCGCCCGCCACGATCGTCAGCAGCAGGGCGAGCGGCCACGGCATGCCCATGTTCACCATGAGCACCGCCGACAGCGCTCCGGTGACCGCCACCACCGAGCCCACGGACAGGTCGATGTGCCCGGCGATGATGATCAGGATCATGCCGATGGCCAGGATCAGCACGTAGGAGTTCTGAACGATGATGTTGGAGATGTTCTGCGGGGTGAGCAGGGCTCCGTCGGTCAGCACCGAGAACAGCGCGACGATCAGCGCGAAGGCCACGTAGATGCCGCCGGCGCGGAGGTTGAGCGACAGCCCGGCCACCTTCTGCTTCGTCTCCGGCCGGACCTCCGTCATGGTCATCGTGTCGTTCCCTTGGTCATGAGATGCATGAGGCCTTCCTGGGTGGCGTCACGGCGAGGCACCTCACCGGTGATGCGGCCCTCCGAAAGGGTGTAGATGCGGTCGCACAGCCCCAGCAGCTCCGGCAGCTCCGAGGAGATCACCAGCACCGCCTTGCCCTCGTCGGCCAGGCGGTTGATGATCGTGTAGATCTCGTACTTGGCGCCGACGTCGATGCCTCGGGTCGGCTCGTCGAGGATCAGCACGTCGGGGCCGGTGAGGATCCACTTCGACAGCACGACCTTCTGCTGGTTCCCGCCGCTCAGCTTGCCGACCACGCTCGACACGCTGGGCGCCTTGATGTTCATGCCGCGGTGGAAGTCCTCGGCGACCCGGTACTCCAGCCGCTCGTCGACCCACAGCCCCTTCAGCGCGGCGGCGGAGATGTTGCGCTTGATGTCGTCGATCAGGTTGAGGCCGTACCGCTTGCGGTCCTCGGTGGCATAGGCCAGGCCGTGCCTGATCGCGTCCCGGACGTCGCGGATCTCGATCGGACGGCCGTCCTTGACGATCCTGCCGGAGATGTCGGCGCCGTAGGCGCGGCCGAACACGCTCATCGCCAGCTCGGTACGGCCCGCGCCCATCAGCCCCGCCAGCCCGACGATCTCGCCGCGCCGCAGACTCAGGCTCGCCCTGTCGACCACCTTCCTGCCCGGCTGGCTGGGGCTGTGGACCGTCCAGTCCTCGATGCGCAGCACCTCCTCGCCGATCGTCGGCTCGTGCGGCGGGAAGCGGTTGTCCAGCGCGCGGCCCACCATGCCGGAGATGATCCGGTCCTCGGTGACCCCTTCGGCGGCCAGCGTCTCGATCGTCCGGCCGTCCCTGATGATCGTGATGGCGTCGGCGATCGCGGTCACCTCGTTCAGCTTGTGCGAGATGATCACGCAGGTGATGCCCTCCTCCCGCAGCCCGCGCAGCAGGTCGAGCAGATGGGCGGAGTCGTCGTCGTTGAGCGCGGCGGTCGGCTCGTCGAGGATGAGCAGCTTGACGTCCTTCGACAGCGCCTTGGCGATCTCGACCAGTTGCTGCTTGCCGACGCCGAGCTCCGACACCGTGGTGACCGGGTTGTCGGCCAGGCCGACGCGCCTCATCAGCTCGCCCGCCTCGAAGTTGGTGCGGTTCCAGTCGATGAGGCCGCGCCTGGCCCGCTCGTTGCCGAGGAAGATGTTCTCGGCGACCGACAGCTGCGGGCTCAGGGCCAGCTCCTGGTGGATGATGACGATCCCGGCGCGCTCGCTGTCGCGGATGCTCCCGAACTCGCACACCCGGCCGTCGAAACGGATCTCACCCTCGTAGTCGCCGTGCGGGTAGACCCCGGACAGCACCTTCATCAGCGTCGACTTGCCCGCGCCGTTCTCGCCGCAGATGGCGTGGATCTCGCCGCGCCGTACCGTGAGGTTGACGTCCTGCAGCGCCTTGACCCCGGGAAAGGTCTTGGTGATGCCGCTCATCGTGAGGATGCTCACTTGAGCTGGTCCGCCGTGTAGTAGTTGCCGCCGATGATGATCTGCTCGTAGTTGGACTTGTCGACGATCACCGGGTCGAGCAGGTAGGACGGGACGACCTTGGTGCCGTTGTCGTAGTCCTTGGTGTTGTTCACCTCTGGCTTGCCGCCCTTGAGCACCGCGTCGGCCATCGCCACCGTGGTCTCGGCCAGCTTGCGGGTGTCCTTGAAGATCGTGGAGTACTGCTCGCCCGCGACGATCGACTTCACCGAGGCCAGCTCGGCGTCCTGCCCGGTCACGACCGGGTACGGCTGGCCGCTGGTGCCGTAGCCGTTGCTCTTGAGCGCCGACAGGATGCCGATCGACAGCCCGTCGTACGGCGACAGCACGCCGTCCACCTTGTCGCCGCCGGTGTAGGTCTTGGTGAGGATGTCCTCCATGCGCTTCTGCGCGGTGGCCGGGTCCCAGCGCAGGATGGCCGCGGTCTTGAAGTCGGTCTGGCCGCTCCTGACCTTCAGCGTCCCGCTGTCGATCTGCGGCTTGAGCACCGACATCGCGCCGTTCCAGAAGAACGTGGCGTTGTTGTCGTCAGGGGAGCCGCCGAACAGCTCGACGTTGAACGGGCCCTTCTCGCCCTTGTCGACGCCCAGGCCCGCCAGCAGGGAGGTGGCCTGCTGCACGCCGACCTTGAAGTTGTCGAAGGTGGCGTAGTAGTCGACGTTCGGGCTGTTGCGGATCAGCCGGTCGTAGGCGATGACCGGGATCTTGTTGTCGGCGGCCTGCTGCAGCTGCGAGGTCAGCGCGGTGCCGTCGATCGAGGCGACGACCAGGAGCTTGGCGCCCTTGGTGATCTGGTTCTCGATCTGGTTGGCCTGGGTGGGGATGTCGTTCTCCGCGTACTGGAGGTCGACCTGGTAGCCGAGCTTCTCCAGCTGGGACTTGACGTTGTCGCCGTCGTGGATCCAGCGCTCGGACGACTTGGTCGGCATGGTGACGCCGATCAGTGCGCCGGTGGCGGCGCTGCCCGAGGCGGCGCTGCCCGCGGGGGAGGCCTGCGCGTCGACGGTCTTCTGGCTGGAGCCGCAGGCGGTCATCGTGGCGGCGAGGGCGAGCGCGGAGACCACGCCCCAGATTCGTCCCATCCTCATCGTGGTGGCTCCCTTGGGAAGGTGGTGGATTGCCGCCGATTGTTATCGTTAACATAATGGCGTGTCAACGGCCGCGAGGAAATCTGGAGGTAACACACGGGTAGTGTCACCAGCCATGACGTCCCCGTTGGAGGAGCTGGCGGTACGGCTGCGCGGGTTCGCGCGGGCACGCGACTGGGAGCAGTTCCACACCCCGAAGAACCTGGTGATGGCGCTGGCGGGCGAGGTCGGAGAGCTGGTGGCGGAGTTCCAGTGGCTCGCCGACTCCGAACGCCTGGACGGCGAGGCGATGACGCGGGTGCGCGCCGAGCTCGGCGACGTGACGGGCTACCTGGTACGGCTGGCGGACGTGCTCGGAGTCGACCTGGTGGAGGCGGCCAACGCCAAACTGGACGAGAGCGAACGCCGCTACGACCCCGAGCTCTACCGGGGCTCGGCCCGCAAGGCGCCGCCGCTCCGCTGAATGTCGGCGGCGCGTGGTTGGATCCTGTGCGTGGAGGCATCCGTCGAGCAGCTGGTGTACGTCAGGGAGGACGCGTACACCGTCGCCCGCATGAGCAGCGAGGCGGGAGCGTCAGGCTTCGTGGCCTCCGGCAGGGCGCTGGCCGGGGTGCAGCCCGGCGAGACGCTGCGCCTGGAGGGCGGCTGGGAGGAGCACGCCACCTACGGCAAGCGCTTCGCGGTCACCGCGTGCGAGCGCGTCGTGCCGTCCACCGTCCATGCCATCCAGCTCTACCTCGGCTCCGGCCTCATCCGCGGCATCGGCTCGCGCCTGGCCCAGGCGATCGTCGGCCACTTCGGCGAGGCCACGCTCACCGTGATCGACACCGCGCCCGAGCGGCTCACCGAAGTGATCAACATCGGCCCCGCACGCCAGGCGCAGATCGTCGATGCCTGGAAGGAGCAGAAGGCCGTCGCCGCGCTGATGGTGGTGCTGCAGGGGTTCGGGGTCAGCCCGCTGCTCGCCGCCAAGATCTTCCAGGCGTACGGCCAGGCGTCGGCCGAGATCCTCACCTCCGACCCCTACCAGCTCATCGGCCGCGTCAGGGGCATCGCGTTCGCCACGGCTGACAGGATCGCGCTGCGTTCGGGCGTCCCCGAGCGCAGCCCGCAGCGGATCAAGGCGGCGATCGTCGACCGGCTGGAGGCGGCTGCCGCCCGCGACGGCCACTGCTTCCTGCCGCTGCCCGCGCTGATCGCCCGCACCGCCGAGCGGCTGGAGCTGGAGGAGGAGCTCGTCGGCCGGATGGTCGACGCCCTGCTGGCCGAGCGCCGCGTCGTCGTCGAGGAGACCGACGACGACCTGGTCGTCTACTCCAAGGAGCACCACAGCCGCGAGCTCAAGCTGTCCGCGGAGCTGACCAGGCTGTTCGGCGCGCGCTCGACGCTGCCGCTGCGGGCGTTCAGCGACGACCCCGACCTGCACGATGATCAGCGGGCCGCCGTGACCATGGCGCTGACCAGCACGATCTCCGTCCTCACCGGCGGCCCTGGGTGCGGCAAGAGCCACACGGTGAAGGTGATCGCCTCGACCGTGCGGGCGATGGGCGGCGCCGTCACGCTGTGCGCGCCGACGGGCAAGGCGGCCAAGCGGCTGTCGGAGCTGACCGGGCTGCCCGCGACGACGGTGCACCGGATGCTGGCCGTACAGCCCGATCCTGAGAAGCTCTTCGACCAGACGCCCGCGCAGGCCGACCTCATCGTGGTCGACGAGGCCTCCATGCTCGACCTCCACCTGGCCACGCGGCTGTGCTCGGCGATCCCGGCGGGCAGCCATCTGCTGCTGGTCGGCGACAGCGACCAGCTGCCGAGCATCGGGCCGGGCAGCGTGCTGTCCGACCTGCTGCGGGTCGAGGCGATTCCCCGGATGCGGCTGACGCACGTCTTCAGGCAGGCCGAGGGCAGCGGCATCGTCCAGGCCGCCCACCAGATCAGGGCGGGGGCGGTGCCGTACACGCCGGGTGGCGGAGGGTTCTGGTTCGAGGAGCTCGACGACCCCTCGGCGGTGGCGGCGCGGGTCGTGCACCTGTCGACCGAGGCGATCCCGGCCAAGCAGGGCGTCCGGCCCGACCAGGTCCAGGTGCTCTGCCCCATGCGCAAGGGCGACGCGGGCACGGCGGAGGTCGGCCGGCTCATCCAGGAGCGGCTCAACCCCGCCCGTGACGGCACGCCCGAGCACTGGTCGGGGGCGTCGGTCTACCGGGTCGGCGACCGGGTCATGCCCATCCGCAACAACTACGACAAGGGCGTCTTCAACGGCGAGACGGGCACGGTCGTCGCGCTCGACAGGGAGGAGCGCGTCGTGGAGGTGCTCATCGACGAGGGCGAGGTGGTGTCCTACGGGTTCGACGAGCTCGACGACCTCACCCACGCCTACGCGATCAGCGTGCACCGGTCGCAGGGCAGCGAGTACCCGTTCGTGGTCGCGCCGCTGGTGGTGGAGGCGGGCGGCGTGATGCTGCGCCGACGGCTGCTCTACACGCTGGTCACCAGGGCCAAGGCCTGGGTCGTGCTGGTCGGGCAGCGCGAGGCGCTGGAGCTCGCCGTCCACCGGCTCGGCCAGCGCCGCAACACCGGCCTGACGCGCCGCCTGGCGCTGACACTGGCCCGGTGACCGCGGGCCAGCCGGGCCTCGGCACTGGGCGGGGGTTCCTACGATGAGACGGTGAGGATCCTCGACGAGCGGGAGTGGCAGGCGCGGGCCGAGGCGCATCAGCGGCGGGTCGACGCCTGGGTCGGGCCGCACCTGAGCCGTCGCAGGGAGGGCACGGCCCATCCGGTCGAAGACTTCCTGTTCGACTACTACGGCTACCGTCCCGGGCGGCTGCGCAGGTGGCATCCGGGCGCGGGCGTCGTGCTGACGCAGGCGCAGGGCTACGGGGCCGACTACCTCGACACCGACGAGGGCGCCACCGTCGACGTCGACCGGCTGCTGGCCAAGCGCAGGCCCATGGTCGAGTGGACGGCCGCGCTGCTGTCGGCGACCGCGTCGCGGCAGGGGCAGTTCGGCTGCTTCGGCATGCACGAGTGGGCGATGGTCTACAAGCAGCCCGCCGACGAGGTACGGCACGCCGCCCAGCCGCTGCGCATGCCCCCCGAGGAGATCGCCACCGTCGTCGAGCGCAGGGGCGCCCGCTGCAGCCACTTCGACGCGTTCAGGTTCTTCACCGAGGCAGCCAGGCCGCTCAACGCCCTGCGGCCGACCCGCGAACGCCAGGTGGAGCTGGAGCAGCCCGGCTGCCTGCACGCCAACATGGACCTGTACAAATGGGCCTACAAGCTGTCGCCCCTCGTGCCGAGCGAGCTGGTCGCCGACTGCTTCGAGCTGGCCCGCGACATCAGGACCCTCGACATGCGCGCCAGCCCCTACGACCTGAGCGCGCTCGGCTACGAGCCCGTCCCGATCGAGACGCCCGAGGGCAGGCTCGCCTACGCGGCCGCCCAGCGGCGCTTCGCCGAGCGGGCCGCGCCGCTGCGCCGTACGCTCCTGGAGCTGTGCCAGGCCCTGCTCCTCAGCGCGGTTGGCGAAGGTCACGGCGCGGGGGCTTCCCACGAGGGCTCCAGCGCGGGCGCTCCGCGCGAGGGCCACGCTCCTGGCGAAGGCCACGCCTCGCGCGAAGGTCACGCTCCCTGCGAAGGTCACGCTTCGCGCGAGGGCTTCAGCGCGGGGGCTGCTCGCTGAGGTCGAAGGTGGCGTGGAAGCGGGCGCGGTCGCCGTGCCCGCGCAGGAGGAGGACGCCGAGCGGGCGTCCGTTCGGGTTGCCCGCGGCGGTCGCCGCGTAGGCCTCGAACCCCTCGGGTACGGCCAGCGCCAGGCGGGGCGCGCCGTCGACGTCCCAGGTGCCGCGCAGGACCCGGTCGGGCGGGACGGGGAGCGGGCGGAGGTCACGCAACCCCGCTTCCCCCTGGATCGGCGCGCCCGCCCGTCCGGAGGCGGCGAAGCGGCCGTCGCCGTGGAAGACCCACTCGATCCGGCCGGCCGTGGCCAGCGTGACCGTGAACTCGTCGGTCCACCCGTCGGCCGTCACCTCGACCGAGCGGCGCAACACGGTCCCCTCCCACGCCGACTCCGCCACGAGGTGGCGCGCGGACGACTCCAGCAGGCGTCCCGTGTGCGCGGGCTGGCGGGCCCCGTCGACGATCACCAGGTTGTGGGCGAGGGGCGAGCGCATCCAGGTCGTGAAGTCCGAGCCGTAGCCGCTGGTCCCGAGGTCGAGGCTGGTCCAGCCGGAGGAGGTCTCGACGTCGACGTTGAGCTTGTCGCGGTGGTCGTGCCAGCCGCCGTCGGGGCCGAACCGCATCGCCAGCCGTACCGAGGGGGAGCGCAGCAGCCCGATTCCCGCGTGCGGCCACACGAACGACGCGCGGTCGCGGGAGCCCGTGGGCACGTCGTCAGGACCGAAGACCAGGGCGGCGACGGACGATCGGCCCTCGACCTCCACGCAGCCCCGCACGGTGGCCGGGTTGCCGAACCAGGGACGCACCGGGCCCGGCAGGGAGCGTTCGTAGTAGGGAGCGAGGTCGATCGCCGCCTCGGGCAGGATCGCGCAGGCGGCCTCGGCCTGGGGGGCGAAGTCGCCGACGTGGCACGCGGCCCAGCCGTCGCCGTAGGCGGGCAGGCGGGTGTCGGCGTAGGCGAGGGACGGTGGCGCGGCGATCGCGCGCGCCAGCCGCAGCGCCGCCCGCTTGGACAGCCCCTGTGGCCCCGCGGCCTCGCGGTAGGACAGGAGGGCGGCGAGCGCGTAGTAGTGGTAGTGGGCGTTGACCTCGTACCAGAGGCCCTCCGGCTGGAGACCCTCGATGATCTGGGCCTCCGCGCCGAAGGGGGAGTCGCGGCACCAGGCCATCAGCTCGTGGTCGCCCAGCCGGGCGGCGCACTCGGCCAGCGCGGCCAGCAGCCAGCAGTGGATGTTGTGGACCATGCCGACCTGCGGGCGCAGGAGCTCCGCGATCGCCCTCGCCATGGCGTCGGCCGCGAGGGAGGTGGAGGGGCTGAGCACGTCGCCCGCCCACCGCAGCGCGCGCAGCACGCCGACGGCCCAGACCGCCTCGTCGAGCGACTGCGGCAGGACCCTGCCCTGGCCCGCGTTGACGCCGTGGGGTTCGTAGGAGAGGTAGTCGCGGGCGTAGGCGGCGGCGATCCGTTCGAGCTCGGCCGCCGGTTCCGCGCCGTCCGACAGGCGGATCAGCAGGGCGGCGCGCTGAGCCTGGACGGCCGCGGCGTTGTGCATCGTGGTGCGCCACGCGCCGTCCCACGGCTCGCCGAGGTAGACCCTGTCGCACAGGGAGCAGCCGTGCCGAGCGGGAGCGGCCGCGTCGAACACCAGCGGCGCGCCGTCGCTGT
The DNA here is from genome assembly GCF_040648355.1 of Nonomuraea sp. NPDC049152. Classification (NCBI taxonomy): domain Bacteria; kingdom Bacillati; phylum Actinomycetota; class Actinomycetes; order Streptosporangiales; family Streptosporangiaceae; genus Nonomuraea; species Nonomuraea sp. NPDC049152. The sequence goes on from NZ_JBEZDO010000008.1 coordinate 59,509, forward strand.
CGCAGAAGTAGTGGTGGGTCCAGGCCGACTGGTGCTCGGGGCCTGGGATGACCAGGTCGTGCGACCAGCGGGTGAAGTCGGTTTCGATGGCGGCGAGGATCGTGGCGGCCCACGGCCTGGTCTCGGCCCTGTGCCGGATCACGGGCCACTGCGGCGTGTACGCGGCGCTCATGTCACCATCGTGGCGCGCCGCCAGCGTCGCGCCACGAGATCGACCCCGGCGTCAGCTCGTCGAGCCGTTCTTGGTGACGGTGCCGTCCTTGGCGTCGACGTAGACCTCGTGCTTGGTCCCGTCAGGGGTCATGAGGACGGCTTCCCAGGCCACCTTGCCCATGTGCCGGTCCAGGTACAGTTCGTTGATCTTGCCTTCTGGCACCGACTCGGTCGCCTTCTCCGCCGCCTCCTTGTAGGTGAGCATGGCGCTCTTGACCATGGTCATGCGCTTGGCCTTCTCCGCCTCGTCGGCCTTCTCGGCCGTGGGTCCCGAGGCGACGTTGCCCGATTCGGCGTCGACGTCCATGCTGTGCTCGGTGCCGTCCGTGCCGACGACGTGAACCTCCCAGGTCTTGCCGTTGTCCTGTGCCTCGATGGAGATGAGCGTGGAGCCCTCGACGGCTTCCACGGCCGCCATGCCCGCCTTCTGGAGGCTCTCCATGTCGCCCGCGCCCATGCTCGGAGCTCCGCTCGGCTCCATGCTGGGAGCTCCGCTCGGCTCCATGGTGTAGCTCGGCTCCATGCTGGGTGCGCCCGAGGGTGACAGGAGGCCCGCGAAGGCGCCTCCGGGGGCGGGCGCGGGAACGTGCCTGGCCACGGCGGTGCCGGACTCGGGGCTGTCGGTCCCGCAGGATGCCGCCCCCAGCAGGACCGAGCCGACGAAGATAGTACCGATGATGGTCTTTGTCCGTTTTCCACCATTCATACTGATGACGCTGCCCGGAACGTCGTAAAGGCACGCCCAGAGGTCAGGCAATACGGTTCAGGCCCGCTGACCGATCACTGCCCGGTCGACCGTCCACTTCGCGGCCCGCTCGCTCAGCGTGAGGCCGAGCCCCGGACGTGAGGGCACCGGCGTCCGGCCGTCGCTGATCTCCAGGCGCTCGTCGAACAGCGGCTCCAGCCACTCGAAGTGCTCCACCCACGGCTCCGAGCCGTACGCGGCCGCGAGGTGGAGGTGGATCTCCATCGCGAAGTGCGGCGCCAGCTGGACCCGGTGGTGTTCGGCGACGCTGGTCAGCATCTCGCCGGTGGCCACAGGCGTGTCGAGCACCTCCTCGAGCGGCGCGTGCAGGAACCCGCCCGAGGTGTTGTAGCAGCGCACCGAGTCGCGGTGCGAACTGAGGAGCTTGGCCAGGGACAGCCCGGCCCGCCTGGCCTTCAGGTCCCACAGCGCGATGTCCACGGCCGCGATCGCCTGCACCGCCGGCTCCAGCCGTGGTGACGCGGCCGGGGACCGGCCCCGGCCGCGGGACCCCTAGTCTCGCGCCCTGCCCTCGGCGGCGTGCAGGCGGCGCCGGTGCTCGTCGAAGACCTCGTCGTTGGACGACACCGAGGCGCCCGGCACGGTCGGCGAGACGAATGTCGGGACCACCACGCCCTTGCCCGCCAGCGCCGCGGCCGTCCTGGTGACGATCTCGTGGCTGACCACGCAGGCCACGACGGTCGACGCGCCGCCGACGGGACGGTCCCATCCGTCGACGTCGACGATCGCGTCCTGCACGGGCACACCTGTGTCGATCGTGACGTCGCAGACCTCGGCGATGCGCCTGCCGCTGGAGTGCTCGGCGGGGCGCTCCAGGTTGGCGACGGAGGTGACGGCCACGGTGAACAGGCCGTGCTTGGCGCCGTACATGGCCGCCTCGACGGGCGCCGCGTTGCGCCCGCCGTGCGAGTAGACGACCAGCACGTCGCCCGCGGTGAGCGGCTCGTGGTCGAGGTACTGCTCGACGTAGCCCTCGGTCCGCTCCAGCCACAGCAGCTCTCGCACGCCGCCGGGGCCGAGCACGTTGTGCCACATCAGGCGGGGATCGGTCAGCGGGTGCAGGCCGGCGAAGCTGCCGTAACGGGGGAAGGCGTCCATGGTGGGGATCACCGAGTGGCCGCTGCCGTACAGGTGGATGAGGCCGCCGTTCTGGACGGCGTCGGCGCAGCGCTCGGCGACGGTGTCGAGGGCGGCTCCCTGGGTGGAGTCGAGGCGGTCGAGCAGGTCGATCATCAGGCGGGTGTAGGTCACGAGATTCCTCTCATCGCAGGGCCAGGCGGATCTGGTAGCGGTCGCCGCGCATCACGCTGCGGACGTACTCGAAGGGGCCGTGGGCGTCGAAGGTGAGGCGCTCGACGTAGAAGGCGTGCGCGCCGGGCGCGACGCCGAGCGTGGGGGCGTCCTCGTCCAGCACGCCGCCGACGGTGAAGGTCTCGATCGCCTCGCGCGGCACGAGGCCGTAGTTCTCGCGCAGCGTCTCGTACAGCGAGCGGTCGGTGAAGTCGAGCAGTTCCAGGCCGGGGAAGCGCTCGAGCGGAAGCAGCGCCGTCTGCACGCCGACGGGGCGGGCGGTGTCGGTCCTGAGCCTGCGCAGCCGCAGCAGCAGGTCGCCGGGGCCGAGGCCCATCTCCTTCGGCAGGTCGCAGTCGGCGGCGGGCACCACGCCCTGCTCCAGCACCTTGGCGCCCGACGGGTGCCCGAGCCCCGCCAGCTCAGCGGTGAAGGAGGTGACGCCGCGAGCGCCCGCGGTCAGGCTGGTGTCGCGGACGAACGTCCCCCTGCCCTGCTCGCGCACCAGCACCCCGCGGTCGACCAGCCTGGCCAGCGCCTGGCGGATCGTCACCCTGCTGACGCCGTAGGCCTTGCCCAGCTCGTCCTCCGTGGGCAGCCGGGCGCCCGGCACCCACTCCCCGGCGTCGACGCGTTGCCGCAGCGACCGCTCCACCTGCAGATAGAGCGGCACACCCGAAGTCGGGTCGAGCCCTCTCATGTTCACCAGTCCACCCCGATCCTGGCCGCGAGCAGCGCGCCCACGACTCCCGCGCTCGATCCGAGGCCCGCCGCGATCACCGGCACCCGCCGCCCGTCGGGCGAGGCGAGCCGCTCGATGTGGACGGCGAGCATGGGGCCCAGCACGTCCATCGCGTCCGCCATGCCGCCGCCCACCAGGACGACCTCGGGATCGAGTGTGCTGGCCAGCGCGGCGATGCCCCGTGCCAGCCGTACGGCGTAGGCGTCGAGCTCGGCGGGCACGCGGCCGGCGCGGGCGGCGGCGACCAGCTCGGGACCTCGCCCGCCGAGCGCCGACCCGGAGGCGGCCCGCTCGAACCCGCCGTGCGCCGATCGGCCGCCAGGCCCCGAGGACCCGCCGTGCGCCGACCCGCCCCCAGGCCCTGAGGACCCGCCGCGCGCAGTGCCGTCAGCGGCGGGGTCGGTGCCGTCGGGGAGCCAGCCCCACGAGCCCGCGCTGCCGTGCGCGCCGCGCCAGATCCTGCCGTCGACGAGCAGCGCGCCGCCGATCCCTGTGCCGACCGCGACCAGCACGGCCGAGCGCCGTCCCTTGGCCGCGCCCTCCACCGACTCGGCGAGCAGGGTGAGGTGGCCGTCGAGGCCCAGCCGTACCGGGGCGCCGAGCCGGGCCTCCAGGTCGGCGGCCAGCGGACGGCCCTCCAGCCACGGCAGCGCGGGCACGAACACAGGGGTCCCTCCGGCCGACGTGCCGGGCAGCCCGATCCCCACCGCGTCGGCCCGCCCCGCGAGCTCGGCGATCAGGTCGAGCAGCGCGTCGTAGGAGCGGGGCACCTCGTGCGTGGCCACGGCCTCCCGCACGCCGTCGCTCTCGGCCAGCCCCCGCAGCAGGGTGCCGCCGAGGTCGAACCCGACGTGCCTCATCCCTTCACCCCCGTCCTGGACAGCGAGGCCACGAACACCCGCTGGGCCAGCAGGAACACCACGATCGTCGGCAGGGAGGCGATCAACGCCCCCGCCATGACCACGTTCTGGTACTGCACGGAGGTGCTGTAGTTGAGCAGCTGGCTCAGCGCCAGCACGACGGGGAACTTCGCGTCGTCCTGCAGGATCGACAGCGGCCAGATGAAGTTGTTCCAGTAGAAGACGAACGAGAAGATCGCCAGGCTCACCACGGCGGGCCGCAGCAGCGGCGTGACCACCCGCCACACGATGCGCAGCTCGCCCGCGCCGTCGATGCGTGCCGCGTCGAGCAGCTCGTCCGGCACGTCGGAGATGAACTGCCGCATCAGGAAGATGCCGAAGGCGTTGGCCAGCCACGGCAGCAGCACGCCCAGGTAGCTGTCGGCCAGGTCCATGGACGACACCAGCCAGTAGAGCGGCACGAGCGTCACGACCGGCGGTAGGAACATGGTCGCCACCACCCCCCAGAACAGTGCCTCGCGACCGCGGAAGCGGTGCTTGGCGAAGACGTACCCGGCCAGCACGCTCGTGACCAGCACCGACACTGTCGCCACCCCCGACAGCAGCAGGCTGTTGGCGAACGCCGTGCCGAACGGCACCGCCTCGAACACCTCGGCGAACGCGCCGAACGACGGCTCGCGCGGCCACCAGGTCGGCGGGACGGTCTGCAGCTCCTCTGGCCCCTTGAGGCTGGAGATCACCATCCAGTACAGGGGGAACAGCGCGGGCAGCATGGCCAGCGCGATCGCCGCCGCGGCGGCCGTACGCCTCATGACCGCCTCCTGGCCGCGGCGAGGAACACGCCGCCGAGCGCCACCAGGAGCACCAGCAGCGTGAACGCCATCGCGCTCGCCTGCCCCGCCATGCCGTGCTGGAAGGCGGCCCGCTGGATCGCGAACGACAGCACGCTCGTGCTCTCCGCGGGACCGCCCTGCGTGAGGATGTAGACGGGGTCGAACACCTGGATCGCGTTGATGATCGCGACCAGCCCGATGAAGACCGTCGTACGGCGCAGCAGCGGCAGCGTGACGTGCGCCGTCTGCCGCCAGAACCCGGCGCCGTCGATGCGCGCCGCCTCGTAGAGGTCGGCGGGGATCTGGGTGAGCCCCGCGATCACCAGCACCGTGTAGTAGCCGGTCATCTGCCAGACATGGAAGATCACCAGCGCTGCCAGCGCGGTGTCGGGCGAGCTCAGCCAGGTCGGGTCCCATGCGCCGAACAGCTGCGACAGCGGCCCGTAGTCGGGGGCGTAGAGCCCGCCCCAGACGATGGAGATCGCCACCGTGGGGATCACGTACGTCGAGAACAGCACCGCCCTGGCCGCCCCCCTGCCCATGACGCGGGGGAAGTACAGGAGCATGCCGAGCGCGACGGACAGCGGCAGCGTCACGACGACCACCAGCGCCACGTACAGCGCGGTGTTGCCGAGGGCGGTGAAGAAGCCGTCGTCGCCGACCAGGTCGGTGTAGTTGCCGAGCCCTCGCCACGACATCTCGCTCAGCGGGGTGTACATCGACCACTCGTGCAGGCTGATCCAGAACGTCAGCCCGATCGGGACCACCGTGAACAGGCCGATGACGAGCATGGCGGGTGACAGGAACGCCACGGCCGCCATGCTGCGACGATGCCGCGTCACGCGCCTGCCTTGGTGAGGATGTCGGCGACCTCCCGCTGGGCCGCGCCCATCGCCGCCTCGGGCGTCTCCTTGCCGAAGACGACGTTCTCCACGTGCTTCTGCACGGCCTGGCTCATCGCCTCGCCGCCCAGCACCGCGGGGAACGGCACGGCGTTGGCCAGCTCGGCGACGTACACGGACAGGAACGGGTCGGACAGCTCCGCCTGGTGCGCCTTCAGGTCGCCGGCGCGGCTCGGCAGGATGCCCATCGAGGTCAGGATGTCGCCCATCGCCGAGGAGCCGTTCTTGCCGCTGTCCTTGCCGTTGAGGTAGGTGAGGAACTTCCACGCGGCCTGCTGCTTGGCCTGGTCGGCCTTGCCGTTCACGATGGTCAGCCAGGAGTAGGACACCGAGGCGCTGCCGCCGCCGTCGGGTCCGACGGGGACGGGGGCGACGCCGACGTCCTGGTACCGCTCGCCCATGGCCTCCTTGAGCGCGCCCTGCCACCAGTTGGCCATGATGATCATGCCGGTCCTGCCGTTGACGAAGTTGTCCAGGTAGGGGCCCGTGGTGTTGGCGTTGGCGTTGCTCATCTTCGCCTGCGTCGCGCCGGACTTCACCAGCCTCGCGTAGAGCTGGGCGGCGGCGACGGTCTTGGGGTCGTCGAGCTTGGGGACGGCGCCGTCGAGGAGCCTGCCGCCGTTGGAGTTGACCAGTGAGAGCCAGGGGTGCACGACGCCCGCGGGCCAGCTGGTGATCACGCCGAAGCCCTGCCTGCCGTCCTTGGACAGCTTCGCGGCCGCCTCCTCCAGCTCCGCCCACGTCTTGGGCGGGGCGGCGACGCCCGCCTCCTTGAGCAGCTTCTTGTTGTAGTTGAGCGCGTAGAGGTCGACCTCGTTGGGGTAGCCGCGCGGACCGCCCTGCTTGGTGACGCCCTCCACCAGGTTCTTCGGCCAGTTGGCGGCGAGGTCGGCCGCGGCGTCGGCGGGCATGTCCCCGGCCAGGCCGTCGCGGACCAGCTCGGGCAGCCACAGGTCGTAGATGCTCGCGATGGTCGGCCCGTTGGGGCTGGCGCCCTGGGTGCGCAGCGTGGACAGCAGGTTCCCGAAGGGGACGGCCCTGATGTCGACGGTGATGCCCGGGTTCTGCTTCTCGAACGCCTGGGCGGTCGCTTCCAGGGCTTTGACCTGGTCGGGGCCCCAGTGCGTGAGGAATGAGATCTTCGTGGCCTTCGGGCCCTCGGCGCCGCCGCCGCACCCTGCCGCCACCACAGCCACAGCCGCGCTCATCGCGGCCACCCGCATCGTCGAGGTCTTCATGGGGGGCCTCCTGATTCATCAGGTCGTTAGGTTGTTATAACGAATTTTTGCCTCTGGGGGAAGTCCTGAGCGGGCTGAACTCGGGCCCGAAGTCCCGCGTTTCCGACACCACGTGCTCGTGGAAGGCGCGCACGACCGGCGTGAGCTGGGCCGGCCTGACGACACCGATCGTGCGGAACACCGCGGGGGAGAGCGGGATCTCGACCACCCCCTGCAGCGGCGCGATCCCGTACCCCGGTAGCAGCGCCACCCCGAGGCCCGCGGCGACCAGGCCGCGCACGGTGTCCGACTCCTGGCCCTCGAAGGTGATGCGGGGCTTGAATCCGGCGGCGGCGCACAGGTCGTCGGTGATCTGGCGCACGCCGTACCCCTGTTCCAGCGTGACGAAGTCCTCGTCGGCCAGTTCCGCGGCGCGCACCCGCCTGCGCCCCGCCAGCCGGTGTGTGGAGGGGACGGTGAGCACCAGCTCCTGCCTGGCCAGCGGGGTCCCGGTCAGGTCGGGGTCACCGGTGGGGAGCGGCGCGACGAAGGCCAGGTCGATCTCGCCCTCGCGCAGCCGCCGGAGCATCACCTGCCGCGAACCCTGGACCAGGCTGAACCGCACCCCCGGATGTCGCTCGCGGAAGCCGCCCACCAGCGCGGGCACGAGCGAGCGGCCGAGCAGGTGCAGGAAGCCGAGCACGATCCGACCGCTGCCCGGATCGATCTCCTCGCGCACCTCGCGGACGCCCGTCGCCATCACCGCCAGCGCGCGGACCGCCGCGTCGGCGAGGGTGCGGCCGGCCCTGGTCAGCCTGACGCCCCTGCCGTGCGGGACGACCAGCGGGGTACCGGCCGTCTCCGACAGCGCGGCGAGCCGCCTGCTCACCGTGGGCTGGGGCACGCCGAGCAGCTCCGCCGCCCTCGTCACGTGCTCGGTCTCCCTGATCGCGGCCAGGAGTTCCAAGTTCGGCGCCAATTCATGCATCACGGTATGGATTTTCGCATATTGCGGTATTAGACGTATTTATTAGCTTTGCTTAGTTTCTGAGGTGTGGCTATCGCTCCTCGGGTGACTGTCGGCGTCGCGGCCGCGGGCATCTCCTCCTTCGCCCTCCTCTACGCGCCGCAGTCGGTGCTGCCCCAGCTCGCAACGGACTTCCGGCTCGATCCCGGCGGCGCCTCCCTCGCCGTGGGGGTGGCGACGGGCGCGCTCGCCGTCGCCGTGCTGCCCGTGGCCGCGCTCTCGGAGGTGGTCGGCAAGAGGCGGGTCATCCTCGTCTCCGTCATCGCCTCGGTCGTGCTCGGCCTGCTGCTGCCGCTCGCGCCGAACTTCGAGACGCTGCTGGTCCTCCGAGCCCTGCAGGGCATCGCCATCGCGGGCTTCCCCGGCGTCGCCGCGGCCTACCTGATGGAGCTGCTGGGCGGGGCGGGGGTGGCCGCCGCGGTCGGCGCGATGATCGCGGGCAACTCGGTCGGCGGCATGGCGGGCCGCCTGGCCGCAGGGCTGGTCGCCGAACCCCTCGGCTGGCACGGCGCGCTCGCCGCCGTCGCGGGCGTCTCCGCGGTGTGCGCGGCGGTCACCGTCCTCACGCTGCCGCCCTCGCCCCCTCGCCCGAAGGTCAGGCAGGGCGGCGGCATGCGGGCGGCCTTCAGCCGCCCCGTGCTCCTCGCGCAGTACGGCGTGGCCGCGGCGGGTGTGGGCTCCTTCGTGGCCGTCTACAACGCCGCGGGGTTCAGGCTCATCCACGAGCTCGGACTCGCCCCCGCGGTCGCCTCGCTGGTCTTCCTCGCCTACGCCATGGGCACCCTCTCCTCGGGCACGGCGGGCAGGCTCGTCGGCAGGTACGGCAAGCGCCCTGTGCTCGTCGCCGCCCTCCTGGTCACCGTCCTCGGCACGCTGCTGACCCTCCCCGACTCCCTGGCCCTGGTGGTCACCGGGCTCGTCGTGCTGACCGGCGGCTTCTTCGCCGCGCACGCCGTGGCCAACGGCTGGGCCGCCGCCGAGGCCCCCGAGGGCGCCCGCGGCCACGTCTCCGGGATGTACACGCTCTTCTTCTATGTGGGCAGCAGTGTCGGTGGCACCCTGGGCAGCATCGTGTACGGCAGGGCAGGGTGGAGCTGGCTGGTCGTGTTCACCGCCGCCTGGCTGCTGGCGGCGATGGCGGGAGTACTGACCGAAGGGAGAAGGCGGCGTGACCATCAACGTCACGGTGTGGGGCGAGAACGTGCACGAACGACAGGAGGAGGACGTCAGGCGGCGCTATCCGGAGGGCATGCACGGCGCGATAGCGGCAGGGCTGCGTGATCGCCTGGGCGAGCGGGTCACGGTCAGGACCGCGACCATGGACGAGCCCTCCCACGGCCTCACGGAGAAGGTACTGGCCGAGACCGACGTGCTGACCTGGTGGGGGCACGCCGCCCACGAGGACGTCTCGGACGAGGTCGTCGCCCGCGTCCACGAGCGCGTGCTGGGCGGCATGGGCCTGCTGGTGCTCCACTCGGGCCACTACTCGAAGATCTTCCGCGCGCTCATGGGCACCACCTGCACGCTCACCTGGCGTGACGCGGGAGAGCGCGAGCTGGTCTGGACGATCGACCCCGCGCACCCGATCGCGGCGGGCGTGCCCAACCCGCTGGTCATCCCGGAGCACGAGACCTACGGCGAGCCGTTCGGCATCCCTGCCCCCGACGAGCTGGTCTTCATCAGCTCCTTCACCGGAGGCGAGGTCTTCCGTGGCGGCTGCTGCTACCGCAGGGGCAAGGGGCGCATCTTCTACTTCAGCCCCGGCGACCAGAAGTACCCGGTCTTCCGCCACGAGGGCGTCCTGCGCGTGCTGGCCAACGCCGTCCTCTGGGCGACGCCCCCCGACGGCGCGGGCGAGCCCCTGCGCAACGCCCACACCCCGATCACCTGGTAGGCGAGCGCATGACCTTCGACACCATCACCGAGGACAGGCCGCTGCGCGCCGTCATCGCGGGCGCGGGGTTCATCGGCCGGCAGTGGGCCACCGAGCTGCGCCTCCACCCCGACGTCGAGCTGGTCGGCTGGGCGGACGTCGACACGGACAAGATGCCGGGCCTGTACGGATCCGTCACCGAGATGCTCGACACGCTGCGACCCGACTTCCTGGTCAACGGCACCGTCCCCGGCGCGCACCACGAGGTGACGCTCGCCGCGCTCGACCGGGGCGTCTCGGTGCTCAGCGAGAAGCCGATGGCGGTCACCTTCGAGGAGGGCGCGGCCATGGTCGCGGCGGCGGACAGGGCACGTCGCCTGTTCATGGTCAGCCAGAACCGCCGCTACCTGCCGGGCCTGGTCGCCTACCGCCGCACGGTCGCGGAGCTGGGCGAACTGGCCATCCTCGCCTCCGAGTTCTACATCCCCTACAAGACCGTCAAGTTCCTCGACGACCTGCCGCACCCGCTGATCCAGGACATGGCCATCCACCTGTTCGACGCCGCCCGCGCGATCTCCGGCACCGACCCTCTGTCGGTCTACTGCGAGTCGTTCAGGCCCGCGGCGAGCTGGTACACGGGAGCGTGTTCGGCCACGGCGATCTTCGAGATGACCGGCGGGCTGCGCTACGTCTTCAGCGGCAGCTGGTCGGCTCCGGGCCTGCAGACCTCGTGGACGGGCAGCTGGCGGGCGATCGGGGCCAGGGGCACCGCCGTGTGGGACGGCGACGCCACGATCAGGGCCGAGGGCGTGCTGCCCGTCGAGCTCGAGAAGGACGTCCACGCGGGGTCCGGCCGCTTCCAGGGACTGGCGTGGGCGCTGCGGGAGTTCGTCGACGCGCTGCGCACCGGCAGGCCGCCGCAGGGCGAGGGCAGGGACAACCTCGCCAGCCTCGCCATGGTCACCTCCGCTCTCGAGTCGGCGATCAGAGGGGAGCGGATAACGTCCCATCTCTATGCTGCTGATTGACAAGGTTCGCGAACTGCGCGGCCAGGGCAAGTCGCCCAAGGAGATCGGCGCTGGGCGTGCCGTCGGCAAGCCACCCGCCTTCGGATACGTCATCGTCTGACCCGCCCCTCGATCAGCTTCGACCCGGGCAAGAGCGCTGGGGGCGGGTTCGAGGACGGCGAAACCCACCGGACCCGGGGAAGATGCCGAACCCACACCCCCAACGCCATTACGCTCGGTTGAGGGCGTTATGGGGTCGGAGGGGCTGAGTGATCGAGAACGGAGTGGCGGGCCGTACGGCGACGCCTGGGGCGGGCGCGTCCGGTGAGGCGGTCGGCAGGGTGCTCGGCACCCAGGCCGCATCCCCGCTCTCCTTCTGGATCGGACTCGAACCTGGCAGGGTCGTCCAGCTCGACGACGTCGTGGTCACCCGCAGAGAGGTCCCAGGCTACGGCCAGGTGCTGGTCGCGGGCGTGGTCGCGACCGTCGAGGCCAGGCACGAGGGCGCCGCCTACGACTCCGACGTCTTCCTCATCGCCGACGGCGCGCTGCCCGCCGCCGTCGTGGAGGTGGCCGAGGTGCGGGTCACCAGGGTCGAGCCCGAGGTGTTCGTCCCGCCGCTGCCGGGCGAGGTGGTCTACCGGGCGGGCTCGGGCGACCGCGACCAGGCGCTCTACTTCGACGTGATGGAGCGCCGCATCCCGATGGGGACGGGCCGCGACGGCCAGCCCCTCTACGTGAACTTCGACTTCCTCGACGGCACGCGCGGCGCCCACGTCTCCATCTCGGGCGTCTCCGGCGTGGCGACGAAGACCTCGTTCGCGACCTTCCTGCTTTACTCGATCTTCAATTCGGGGGTTCTCCACAGCGAGGCCGCCAACACCAAGGCGCTGATCTTCTCGGTGAAGGGCGAGGACCTGCTCTTCCTCGACCACCCGAACAGCCGCCTCGACGCCGCCGCGACCAGCGCCTACGAGCGCCTCGGCCTGCCCGCCAAGCCGTTCGCCAGCGTGCACGTCTTCGCCCCTCCGCGCCCGAACGACCCCAACGCCGTCCCGCACGTCGCGGCCCGCACCCACGGCGTCAGCGCCTTCTACTGGACCCTCGCCGAATTCTGCAAGGAGGAGCTGCTGCGCTTCGTCTTCGCCGACGCCGACGACGAGCGGGCGGGCTACTCCCTGCTCGTCGGCCAGGTGGCGGCAAGGCTGGCGGCGTGGGCGGTGCCGGTGGAGGGCGGTGCGGTCAAGCTGCCCGAGGGCGGGGTGTGCCGCACCTTCTCCGACCTGGTCGACCTGCTCAGCGACCAGCTCATGGACGAGGCGAGCAGGGTCACGTGGACGGGCGGCCAGACCCCGCTCGGCACGGTCAACGCGTTCCTGCGCCGCCTGCGCAGCTCGGTCAGGGCGCTGTCGCCGATCATCAGGGGCGACGTGGCGGGCGGCCGCCCCCATTCGATTCGCACGTCCGACGCGCAGGTCTCCATCGTCGACCTGCACAACCTGCCCGAGCGCGCGCAGCGGTTCGTGGTCGGCGTGGTCCTGCGCGGCGAGTTCGCCAGGAAGGAGAGCTCGGGCACGGCCAGGCCGCTGCTGTTCGTCGTGCTCGACGAGCTCAACAAGTACGCGCCGCGCGAGGGCGACTCCCCGATCAAGGAGATCCTGCTCGACGTGGCCGAGCGCGGCCGCTCGCTCGGCGTGATCCTCATCGGCGCCCAGCAGACCGCCTCCGAGGTGGAGCGCCGCATCGTCTCCAACAGCGCCGTGCGCGTGGCAGGCCGCCTCGACCCCGCCGAGGCCAGCAGGTCCGAGTACGGCTGGCTGCCTCCGGCCGTCAGGGACCGGGCCACGATCGCCAAGCCGGGCACCATGTTCGTCGCCCAGCCCGAGATCCCCGTGCCGCTCGCCGTCGCCTTCCCCTTCCCCGCGTGGGCCACCAGGCCGTCGGAGGCGGTGCCGATCAGACAGGCCAGTGAGGACCCGTTCCAAGGATTGGTCGAAGAAGAGGACATCCCGCCGTTCTGATCGGAGCCCGATGAAGATCCTGCACACCGCCGACTGGCATGTCGGCAAGGTACTCAAAGGCCGCTCCCGCATCGACGAGCACCGCGCGGTGCTGAGGGAGCTGGTCGCGACCGCCCGCCAGGAGAACGTGGACGCGGTCATCGTCGCGGGCGACGTCTTCGACACCTCCGCCCCCACTCCCGAGGCGCAGGCGCTGGTCATGCCCGCGCTGATGGCGCTGCGCGAGGACGGGCGCGACGTCGTGGTGCTGGCGGGCAACCACGACAACCCGCAGCTGTTCGAGGTCTACCGGCCGGTGCTGGGCGCGCTCGGCATCCAGGTCGTCGGCGCGTTCCGCCGCCCCGACAAGGGCGGCACGCTGTCCTTCACCGCCAGGACGGGCGAGCCCGTACGGCTGGCCGTCCTGCCGTTCCTTTCCCACCGGTACGTGGTCCGCGCCGCCGAGGTGCTGACGGGCACCGCGGCCGAGCACAACCGCGACTACGCCGCCAGGGTCGGCGAGCTGCTCGGCGCGCTGACCGCCTCCTTCCACGCCGACACCGTCAACATCGTGACCACGCACGGCACGCTGCCCGGCGGGGCGTTCGGCGGCGGGGAGAGGGAGGCGCAGTCGATCTTCTCCTACTACTTCGAGGCGACCGCGTTCCCCTCCTCGACGCAGTACGCCGCGCTCGGCCACCTGCACCGCAGGCAGCAGATCCCGGGCCCCTGCCCGATCTGGTACAGCGGCTCGCCCGTCGCGGTCGACTTCGGCGAGGAGGCCAACACGCCTGGCGCGCTCCTGGTCGACGTCTCGCCCGGACGGCCCGCCGTGGTGCGCGAGGTGATGTTCGAGCAGGCCCGCACGCTGCGCACGGTCACCGGCACCCTCGAACAGCTCGAGGCCATGGACGTCGGCGACGCGTGGCTGAAGGTGATCGTGGAGGAGAAGCCGCGCCCAGGGCTCGCCGACACCGTGAGGGAGCTGCTGCCGGGCGCGCTCGACGTGGCGCTGGACGAGCGGTTCAGGCCGGTGCGGGCCGTACCGAAGGCTTCGAGCGCCTCGCGCAGCCCTCGCGAGCTGTTCCGCGACTACCTCAACAGCAGCGGGCGGCACGACGACCAGGTGGCGGGGCTGTTCGACCGGCTGTACGACGAGGTGACCGGCTGATGCGACCCCTGCTGCTGCACCTGGAGAACTTCGGCAGCTTCCGCGCGCCCGTCACGATCGACTTCTCCGACATCGACTACTTCGCGCTGATCGGCCCGACCGGCGCCGGCAAGAGCACGGTGATCGACGCGATCTGCTTCGCCCTGTACGGCACGGTGCCGCGCTGGGGCAAGGAGAACGTGATCGCGCACGCACTCGCCCCCTCGGCCGCTGCGGGCAAGGTCGCGCTGGTCTTCCAGAGCGCGGGCCGCCGCCACGGCGTGGTCCGCGCGCTCCAGCGCGACAGCAAGGGCACGGTCCGCACCAAGGAGGCCAGGCTCGACGAGCTCGATCCCGCCGTCGAGGGCGATCTGAACCAGGTGATGGAGGCGGTGCTGCGGCCCGTCGCCGAGGGCGACGCCGTCACTCCCGAGGTGCAGCGGGTGACGGGCCTGGAGTACAAGTTCTTCACCCAGTGCGTGGTGCTGCCGCAGGGCCGCTTCGCCGAGTTCCTGCACGCCGCGCCGCGCGAACGGCAGGACCTGCTGGTCCAGCTGCTCGACGCGGACGTCTACGAGCGGATCAGGCAGCGTGCCGTACGCGAGGAGGAGGCGAGCAAGCAGGCCGCCTCGTTCGCCCGCGACCAGCTCGGCAAGCTGGTCGGCGCCGACGCCGCCGCCGAGCAGGCGGCGGGCGAGCTGGTCGCCAGGCTGCGCGCGCTCGCCGAGCGGCTCGACCTCGACCTGCTGCGCGCCCGCGAGGAGGAGATCCGCAGGGCGATGGCCGACCGCGAGGCGGTCGCCGTCCGGGTCAAGGCGCTGCAGTCGTTGCTGATGCCCGCCGAGGTGCCGACGCTCGCCGAGACCGCCAGGCAGGCCGCGGACGCCGTCACGGCCGTCGCCGAGGAGGTGGCGGCGCTGGAGGCCGACGAACACCGCGCCCACGACGAGCTGGCCGCGCTCGGCGATCGACAGACTCTCGCGCAACGCCTGGCCGCTCTCGACGAGCACGAGCGGGTGACCGCGTCCGCCGCCGACGCCAGGACCGCCGCCGCCCGGGCCCGCGACGCGCTGCCCCGCCTGGCCGAGGCCGCGCGGAAGGCCACGGAGGCGCTGGCCGCCGCCGAACGCGAGCGCGACCGGCTCCGCGACGCCCACACCGCCGCAGACCTGGCCGCCCGCCTGTCGGTCGGCGAGCCGTGCCCCACCTGCCTGCGCCCGCTCACCGAGCTGCCGCACCACCCCGCCCTCTCCGACGTTGGCACGGCCGAGCGCGCGCTGTCGGCCGCCAGGGCCGAGGCCGAGAGCGCCAGGACCAGGTTCGGCAAGGCCGAGACCGAGGCCGCCATGCTCGACTCGCAGGTCGCCGCGTTCGCCGCCAGGCTGGCCGAGCTGCCGCCTCCAGGTGAGCGCACGGCCTTGGAGGAGCGCATGGCCGCCGTGCGGAAGGCCGACGAGGTCGTGGCCGAGGCGCGCAGAGCCGTCCGCGAGGGCCGGGCCAGGCTGGAGAAGGCGCAGCGCGCCGCCGAGAGCGCCGGGCGCAGGTCCGAGCAGGCGTGGCGCGAGCTGGAGCTGGCCCGCGACCGCGTCCTCAGCCTCGGCGCGCATCCCGACGGCGGCGCCCCTCCTCCCGTCGATCGGGAGGACCTGCACAGGGCGTGGACCGCCCTGATCGGCTGGCGGGACGAGGCGGGCCGAGCGGCCCGCGCCGTGCTGACCGAGCGGGAGGCGGAGCTGGCCAGGGTCGAGGCCGGCCGTACCCAGGAACGGGCCAGGCTCGTCAGACTGCTGGCCGACCACGAGATCACCGTGGCCGCGCAGGCCGCGCCCGACCAGATCGGCGCGGCCGTCGCCACCGCCGTCGCCCGCGCCGAAGGCAGGCTCGAACGGGTCAGGGAGGACCGCGAGCGCGCCAGGGGCCTCGAGGCGCTCGCCGTGGAGAAGGAGCAGGAAGCCAGGGTCGCGCACGAGCTGACCCTGCTGCTGCGCGCCAACGCCTTCGAGCGGTGGCTGTGCGCGGAGGCGCTCGAACTCCTGGTCGCCACCGCCTCCGACACGCTGCGCGAGCTGTCCGACGGGCAGTACGAGCTGACGCTCGGCGGCAAGGGCGACATCGAGGTCATCGACCACGGCGAGGCGGGCATGCGCCGCAGCGCCCGCACGCTCTCGGGCGGCGAGACCTTCCAGGCCGCCCTCGCCCTGGCCCTCGCCCTGTCGGGCACCGTCGCGCGCAGCCTCGACTCGATCTTCCTCGACGAGGGCTTCGGCACGCTCGACCCCGCCACCCTCGACACGGTCGCCGCCACCCTCGAACGCCTCGCGGCGGGGCGGGACCGCATGGTCGGCGTCGTCACGCACGTACCCGCGCTGGCCGACAGGGTGCCGGTGCGGTTCGAGATCGGCCGCGACGCCAAGGGCTCGCACCTACGGAGAGTGGGGCCATGACGGCGTCCGTGACCGAGTTCACCGTCGATCCGTGGGATCCGGGCTACGCGGCGGCGCTGTCCGTCGAGGCGCTGGCCGAGCTGGGCCCGACCAGCGCCGAGCTGGTCCTCGACGTCGAGAGCGACGCGGCCGACTGGAAGCCGGTCGACCCGCCGCCCGGCACGGTCGCGCCCGGGGCGCTGCTGATCGCCGACGGGGTCCGCAGGATCGACGCGCGCGTGTGGGTGCACGACCCGTCCGCGCCGATGCCGATCCCGGGCATCGCGGCCTCCTACGCGGCCGGAATCGTCGAATGCGGTCCTGCCGGGGCGACGCTCGCCGCCGTGGAGGTGGGCAGGTCGCTGTTCAGCGCCTCGCCGTACACGCCGGAGGTCAAGACCCCGCACGCCACCTACCGCGCGGAGCGGGCCTCGGGCCCGAGCATGGACGAGCTGTCGCTGGCGCTGCAGCGCCAGGTCACGCAGCTGGAGGTGGACCTGGCGGTCAAGTACCGCTCGCGCAGCGACGACCTGCTGCTCGTCGACGGGCCCCTGCGCGGGCGCACCCACCTGCCACGCACCGTCGGCTACATCAAGACCCACCACACCGCCTACCTGCCGGGGCCGCAGAGCTCGGTCGTCTCGGCGCTCGCCCCGGGCCAGCGCACCCCCGTCTTCCTCATGGGCACCAGCTGGCGGCGGCACGCCTGGTACGTGCGCCTGCCGGTCCGCTCGTCGGCCCCGTGGGCGGGCATCGCCAGGTGCGAGGCGGGCGCGGACCTGTCGCGCGACGAGGTCGTACGGCTCGCCGACACGCTGACGCTCGTGCTGCCCTCGCTTGCCGGAGTCGACTACAAGGATCCACGCGCGCCGCAGAACCTCGTGCCCATCGGCGGACTGGAGAAGCTGCTGCGACACCGGCTCGGCGACTCCAGGCTCCTCTACCGCGCCCTGCGCACCGCCGCCCATTCTTGACCATCTTACTTTCTCGTGTTTCGGTGGTGATCGACACGAGAAAGGGGAGTCATGGGAAACAGCAACTCTGATGGTGTGACCCTGCTCAAACCAGGTGCTTCGGTCCTGGAAGATGAATTCTCGCTCACGCTCGCGGAAATGGTGCTGCTGGACGAGTCGTTCACGGTCCGCTGACCGTGGAGTCGCGCGCCCGGAGAGAGCGCGAGGTGAGCCTCGCCGATTCGCTCGGCATCATCGAGTCCTTATTCCGGGACTCGGGATTATCGGTGGAATTCGTGTCCTCCGGCACCTCGGAGTTTCCCGTCCACCGCTGCTCGGTCGTCACTCCCTCGGGCGAACTCGTGGCTGAGTCGCTCGGCAAGGGGCGTGGCGAACAGAGCAGGGCGAGCGCTCTCTTCGAGGCGTGGCAGCATCTCCAGCACGAGCGCGGCCAGGCGGCTCTGCCGTCCGACACCTCACGCGTGCGGGTGCTGCCGGTGGCCGCCGTCCTGGCCCAGCGGGGGATCGAGGGCGACGAGATGCTCGCCAGGCTCGGGCGCGACTTCCCCTCCGCCTCGCCTGCGTGCCTGCTGCTCGAACCGCTGGCGGAAGGCGGCGAGCCGCTGTGGTACCCCGCCTTCGCCAGGTCCCCGGCCTGTAGGGATCACCCGATTCCCGGCGACGACCTGCGAGGATACGAGCCCTACCTGCGCTACGCCTACGACAGCGGCACCGCGACGGGCGTGACGGAGAACGAGGCCGTGCTCCACGGCCTGCTGGAGGTCGTCGAGAGGGACGCGCTCTCGCACGCCCTGCTCGACTGGTACCTCGGCGACGCGCCGGTCGCCGTCGTGCCTCACGAGGCGGCACTCGTCCTCGACATCACCTCTGACCTGGGCATTCCCGCCTACTGCGCGCTGCCGTTCGAGGCCGGCGAATACCCGGGGGTGCTGGGTTCCGGCGCGTCGCTCGATCCCGTCTACGCGGTCGAGCGGGCGTTCACCGAGCTCGGGCAGTCGCGGTTCAACATGTCGCTCGGCGTGGACCGCACGCTGGAGCGCAGGCTGGAGTCGCTGCGGCAGTGGCCGCTGCTCGACAGGTGCGCGCGCGTGGACCCGGCGCCCCTGCTGGAGCGGCTGACGCACACCGAACTCAGGGACGGCGCTTCGGGGGAGGCCGACGTCGAGGGCCAGATCGGGATCATCCTCGACGCCATGGCCGCCGCCGGCCTGTCGGCCCATCTTTTCCGATGGAATCCCGACGGCCCCGGCTGCCCCGTCGTGACGGTCGTCGTCCCGGGAATGGACACCTTCTCCATGGTGCACAACGCGATTCCCGTGCTGCCCACGGGCCGTGCCATGCGCCGGTTGATTTGATGCGCGCCGTATTCGGCCGCCGGGATTTCCGGATGGTGTTCTTCGGCATGGCCGCGAGTTTGCTCGGAGACGCTTCTCTGCTGCTCATTCCGTCGATTCTGGCGAAGAAGATGACGGGCTCCGACGGGGCCGCGGGGCTGGCGTTGTTCTTCTTCACCGCGCCGATGTGTTTCGCGCCGCTTCTCGGAATGGTGATAGACCGGGTCGACCGGCGGCGATTTCTCGTGGTCGCCTGCCTCGTCTCCGCCGTCGCGCTGCTGCCACTGGCCCTGGTGACCGGAGTGCGGACCTACTGGCTGGTCTATCCGGTCTCCGCCGCGATGGGCTGCTCCTACACGGTGATCTTCAGCGCGCTGAGCGGCCTGCTCAAGGTCATGCTGCCCGACGAGCTCCTCGCCCAGGCCAACAACGCCCTCCAGACCACCCGCCACGGCGCCAGGCTGCTCGGCCCGCTGCTCGGCGTCACCGTCTACACGGGCGCGGGACTGTGGGCCGCCGTCGCCTTCGACATGTTCACCTTCGCTCTCGCCGCCCTCGCCTTCGCCCTGCTGCCTTCCCAGGCTCCCGTCCCCCGCCGTCCTCTCGGCCGGTGGCGTCAGGAGTTCACCGCGGGACTGCGGCACATCAGGGACGAGCGCTCGATCCGGCCGGCCGTCACCGCGTTCGTGCTGATGTTCCTCGCCGCAGGGCTGACCGAGTCGCTCATCTTCGCCGTCATCGAGGGCCTTGGCCGCCCGCCGGAGTTCACCGCCGTCACCTCCACCGCGATGGGCGTCGGCGCCATCGCGGGCGGCTTCGTCGTGGCCCGCCTGGTGGACAGGCTCGGGGAGTTGCGCATGGTCGGCGCCGGCATCGCCCTGTACGGCGTGGCCGTCGGGATGTGGCTCGTGCCCGCCGAGACCGCGATGGTCGGCTCGATGGCGCTGGCGGGGGTCAGCCTCACCCTCGCCGGTGTCGCCGTCCGCACCTTGCTGCAACGCCGCAGCCCCGACGAGCTGGTGGGCCGCGTCTCCACCGCCTTCGACGCGTTGAGCGGGGGGAGCCAACTGCTGTCCGTCGCGGTCGGCGTCGTCCTGGTGACCCTGATCGACCACCGCCTGCTGCTCGTCCTGGTGTTCGCCTGCGTCGTCCTGTCCGGCCTCCACGCCGTCCGCGCCTCCACCCGGCTGTCCGTCGGCTGATCCCGTTCGTGCTCGAATAGCGCGTTATGGATGACATGCGGTTGCGGGAGCTGGCCGGACGTCTTGCCGGGGTGTCGGGAGTGGTGGGGGTGGTGCTCGGGGGCAGCAGGGCTCGCGGGACGCACAGGCCCGACTCCGACATCGACCTCGGCCTGTACTACAGAGGTTCGCTGGATGTGGAGGCGCTGCGGGCGCTCGCCTTCGAGGTGAGCGGGGAGCGCGTGGAGGTGACGGCGCCGGGCGGGTGGGGCCCGTGGGTCGACGGCGGCGGCTGGCTGACGGTCGAGGGGTGGCGGGTCGACTGGATCTACCGCGACCTGGACAGGGTGCACGCCGTGTGGGCCGACTGTCGTCGGGGGCACTACGAGGTCGGTGTCCAGGCGGGGCATCCGCTCGGGTTCTACTCCCACGCCTACGCCGGTGAGATCGCGATGTGCAAGAGCGTTACGGGGTGGAGGGTGACGACCCCGCGTACACGGCGGGGTGTCTGTTCAGAGCGGTGGGAGTCGCCTGCCATGCGCTGCACGGCAGGGCGGGGCGGTGGCTGATCAACGAGAAGGGCATGGTCGCCTCGGCGGCACGGCTGGAGACCGCTCCTGATGGGTTCGCGGAGCGGGTGGCCGCGGTGTTCGCGGAGCGGGTGGCCGCGGTGTTCGCGGAGGGCTCGGTCGAGGAGGCCGCCGAGCTGATCGGGGAGGCGCGGGCATTGACAGGATAACCCTCTTTTCCTACTTTTTATGTAGGCAATGCGGAGAAGAGGAGTCTGTCGTGACCGCTTCCACCGATACACCGGCCTACGCGAGCCCCGTCGACCTGGACGCCTACGGGCCGTACGGGCCTGGCCGAGCGCACACCTCAGCCGGATGGAACCGCCCGATCTATCCCTTCCAGGGGCGGATCGGGTCGCGTGAGCATCCGGTGGAGGCGGGGCGCTACCACCTCTACGTCTCGTGGGTGTGCCCCTACGCCCACCGCGCCGTGATCGTCCGCAGGCTCAAGGGCCTGGAGGAGGTGATCTCGCTGTCCTACGTCGACGACCGGCGCGACGGGCGCGGCTGGGCGTTCAGGGAGCGACGAGGCCCGGACCCGGTCAACGGCTTCACCTTCCTGGAGCAGGCCTACGAGGCCACGGAGAAGGGCTATCTCGGGCACATCTCCGTCCCCGTGCTCTGGGACAGGGTCCTCGGCAGGATCGTCAGCAACCACTATCCGGACATCACCATCGACCTGGCCACCCAGTGGCGGTCGGGCCTCGACCTCTACCACGCCGACCTGCGGCCCGAGATCGACGCGATCAACTCGGGCCTGGACCGCGATCCCGCCCAGGAGACGCTGGAGCGGCTCGACAGGCGGCTCGGCGATCGCCGGTACCTCTTCGGCGAGGTGATCACCGAATCGGACGTGCGGCTGTGGGTCCACCTGGTCAGGCTCGCGGACCTGTCCGCGTACCCGAACCTGGCGGCCTATGCCCGCGACCTCCACCAGCACCCGGCCTTCGCCGGTACCTTCGAGGGCGGCCGGTGAGCGGGAAGCAGGTCCACCTCGCCGCCCACTTCCCCGGCGTCAACAACACCACCGTCTGGACCGACCCCCGCTCCCGCAGTCAGATCGACTTCGCCTCCTTCCAGCACCTCGCCCGTACGGCGGAGCGCGGCAGGTTCGACTTCTTCTTCCTCGCCGAAGGACTGCGCCTGCGCGAGCACAAGGGCCGCGTCCACGACCTCGACGTCGTCGGCCGCCCGGAGTCGCTCACGGTGCTGAGCGCGCTGGCCGCCGTCACCGACAGGCTCGGACTGGCAGGCACCGTCAACGCCACCTTCAACGAGCCGTACGAGCTGGCCAGGCGGCTGTCCACACTCGACCACCTGAGCGACGGACGGGCGGCGTGGAACGTGGTGACCACCTCCGACGCCTTCACGGGAGAGAACTTCAGGCGCGGCGGCTACCTCGACCACGCCGACCGCTACACCAGGGCCGCCGAGTTCGTCAGGCTCGCCCGCACCCTGTGGGACTCGTGGGCCGCCGGCGAGGCTCCCCGTGGACACGCCGTCAGGCCCGGCGCCATCGGCACCGTTCGTCACCGGGGGCGGCACTTCACCGTGGAAGGACGGTTCACGCTGCCGCGCGGCCCGCAGGGGCATCCGGTCGTCATCCAGGCGGGCGACTCCGACAGCGGCAGGGAGTTCGCCGCCGAGACGGCCGACGTCATCTTCAGCAGGCACGGGTCGCTGACCGACGGGAAGGCCTTCTACGCCGACGTGAAGCGCAGGCTCCAGCGGTACGGGCGGGAGCCGTACGAGCTGAAGATCATGCCGGCGGCCACGTTCGCGCTCGGCGACACCGACGAGGAGGCGGCCGAGAGGGCCGCCGAGATCCGCCGGCAGCAGGTGGGCCCGCGGACCGCGATCGCCTTCGTGGAGCAGGTGTGGGGCAGGGACCTGTCGGACCACGACCCCGACGGGCCGCTTCCCGACCTGGAGCTGGGCGAGGGGGTCACGCAGGGGCGGGTGCCCATCGGCGACAGGGCGGCGGTGGCGGCCAAGTGGCGGGCGCTGGCCGAGGAAAAGCACCTGTCGATCCGTGAGCTGGTCATCGAGGTGACGGGCAGGCAGACGTTCGTCGGCACGCCGGAGAGCGTGGCCAGGCAGATCGACCATCACGTGCAGCAGGACGCGGCCGACGGGTTCGTCCTGGTGCCGCACCTGACGCCCGGCGGGCTCGACGAGTTCGTCGACAGGGTGGTGCCGCTGCTGCAGGAGCGGGGCGTGTTCCGCACCGAATACACCGGCAGGACGCTGCGCGACCACCTCGGCATCGGAGGTCCTCGATGATCCATCTGGCAGCCGCGCTCGACGGCGCGGGCTGGCATCCCGCCGCGTGGCGAGAGCCCACCGCCAGGCCGAACGCGCTGCTGTCCGCCAGGTACTGGGCGGGGCTCGTCGCCGAGGCCGAGCGAGGGCTGCTCGACTTCGTGACGATCGAGGACGCGTTCAGTCTTCAGTCCACGCGGCTCGACGGGCCCGACGAGCGGACCGACCAGGTGCGGGGACGGCTCGACGCCGTGCTGCTCGCGGCCAGGCTCGCGCCGCTGACCAGCAGGATCGGGCTCGTGCCCACGGCGACGACCACGCACACCGAGCCGTTCCACGTGGCCATCGGAATCGCCACGCTCGACCACGTGAGCGGCGGCAGGGCGGGCTGGCGGGCACAGATCTCGGCCCGCGCCACCGAGGCCCGTCACTTCGGGCGCAGGGAGCTGCCCTCGCTCGGCGAGGGCCTGCTGCGCGACTTCGCCGCCCTGGAAGGCGACGACAGGGTCAGGGCCCTGCGTGAGGAGACCGTCAGGGAGCTGTTCGAGGAGGCGGGCGACGCCGTCGAGGTGGCCAGACGGCTGTGGGACAGCTGGGAGGACGACGCCGAGATCCGCGACATGGCCACGGGGCGGTTCATCGATCGCGACAAGCTCCACTACATCGACTTCGAGGGGCGCTTCTTCGCGGTGAAGGGGCCCTCGATCACGCCCCGACCGCCGCAGGGCCAGCCGGTGGTGACGGCGCTGGCCCACTCGGCCATCCCTTACGCGTTCGCCGCCGAGCACGCCGACGTCGTCTACGTGACCCCGCACTCGCGGCAGGACGCGGCCCGCCTCGTCGTCGAGCTGCCCGCCAGGGTGAAGGTCTTCGCCGATCTGGTGGTCTTCCTCGGCCGTGACGCGGCCGAGCGCAAGGAGCGGCTCGACGAGCTCGACGGGGCCGATCTGGTCTCCGACGCCAAGATCTTCACCGGCACCCCCGACGAGCTGGCCGACCTGCTGCTGTATTGGCACGAGGCGGGCATCCAGGGGTTCAGGCTGCGGCCGGGGGCGGTGCCGTACGACCTGAAGGCGATCACGCGGGGACTGACCTCCGCGCTGCGGAGAAGGGGCGCGTTCAGGGACGAGTACGAGGCGGACACGCTGCGGGGGCTGCTCGGCCTTCCCCGTCCCGCCAGCCGCTACGGGAAGGCCTCATGAAATTTCTGGCTATCACGTTGATTGTCCACAATGACGAGCGATCGACCACCGAACGCTTCAGGGAGGTCGTCGACAACGCGGTGCTCGCAGAGGAGCTTGGCTTCGACGGGTTCGGCGTGGGGGAGCGGCACGAGCGGCCGTTCATCTCCTCGTCCCCGCCGGTGGTGCTCAGCCACATCGCCGCCCGCACCTCGCGCATCAGGCTGTTCACCGCCGTCACCACGCTCAGCCTGCTCGACCCCGTCCGCGCCTACGAGGACTACGCCACCCTCGACCACCTGTCGGGCGGCAGGCTCGAACTGATCATCGGCAAGGGCAACGGGGCCGCCCAGGCGCAGCTCTTCCACGTCACGCCCGACGACCAGTGGGAGCGCAACCGCGAGGGCTACGAGCTGTTCCGCAGGCTCTGGCGCGAGGACAAGGTCACGTGGGAGGGGAGGTTCCGCCCCTCGCTGACCGACGCGGAGACCTGGCCGCGCCCGCTCCAGCGGCCGATCAGGGTCTGGCACGGCAGCGCCACCAGCAAGGAGTCGGTCGACCTCGCCGCCTTCTACGGTGACCCGCTCTTCTCCGCGAACGTCACCAACCCCATCGAACCCTACGCCGAGCTGATCGCGTACTACCGCGAGCGCTGGGCCGCCTACGGCCACGACCCCGCCGACGCCCTCGTCGGAGCCGGTACGGCGGGCTACTACGCGGCCCGCACCTCCCAGGAGGCGATCGAGACCTACCGGCCGATCTTCGAGGCGAGGATCGCGCTGTTCAGGAAGGTCGGCGTGGACCCCGTCTTCCACACGCTCGAAGACGCCGTCGAACGCAGCTCCATCCTCGTCGGCAGCCCGCAGCAGATCGTCGACAAGGTCCTGCGCTATCACGAGCGCTTCGGCCACGAGGTCATGCACCTGCACGCCGACGCCGACGGGCTCACCTCCGCGCAGCACCGCGCCGCGCTGGAGCTGTTCCAGTCGGAGATCGCGCCCGTGCTGCGCAAGGAGATTCCCAGCCGCCCGTTTCCGGAGGTGACCGTATGACGTCGCTGTCCATCCTCGATCTCGCGCCCATCTCCTCCGGCGGTACGGCGGGGCAGGCGCTGCGCAACACCATCGACCTGGCGGTGCGGGCCGAGCAGTACGGCTACCGCAGGTACTGGCTGGCCGAGCACCACTTCGCGGCGGGAGTGGCCGGCTCGTCGCCCGCCGTGCTGATCGCGCTGGTGGCGGCGGCGACGTCGCGGATCAGGGTGGGGTCGGGGGCCGTACAGCTCGGGCACCAGACGCCGCTGTCGGTGGTGGAGCAGTTCGGCCTGATCGACGCGCTGTACCCGGGACGGATCGACCTGGGAATCGGCCGGTCAGGCCAGCGCAGGGCGGAGCTCGCCACCTCGGGGGCACCCGTCACCCCCGCGAGGGTGGTCGACGGGTTGCTGATTCCGGAGCCGTTCGACTGGTCGGTGCTGGCCAAGCATCCTCAACTCGCCCTCCAAGCCGCCCTCCTGCAGCAGCCGGGCGCCACCACGCCCGACTTCGCCGAGCAGATCGACGAGGTACGGGCGTTCCTTCGCGGGACACACAGGGCGCGGGCCGTACCAGGGACGGGGGCCGAGGTGGAGCTGTGGATCCTCGGCAGCAGCGGCGGTCAGAGCGCGCGGGTGGCGGGCGAGCGCGGCCTGCCGTTCGCCGCGAACTACCACGTGAGCCCCAGCTCGGTGCTGGAGGCGGTCGAGGGCTACAGGAAGGCGTTCCAGCCGTCCGAGGTGCTCGCCGAGCCCTACGTGATCGTGTCGGCGGACGCCGTCGTGGCGGAGGACGCGGCGACGGCGGGGGAGCTGGCCAAGCCGTACGGGCTGTGGGTGCGCAGCATCAGGACGGGCCAGGGCGCGATCCCCTTCCCGAGCCCGGAGGAGGCGGACGCGCACGTCTGGACGGACAGCGACAGGGCGCTGGTCCGGGACAGGATCGACACCCAGTTCGTCGGCGATCCCGACACGGTGGCCGAGCGGCTGAGGACCCTGCAGCGGGTGACCGCCGCCGACGAGCTGCTGGTCACGACCATCACCCACGCGCACGCCGACCGGGTGCGCTCATACGAACTGCTGGCGAAGGCGTGGGCCGATCAGCCCTGACCGACGGATATCTACGGTATAAATCCCTTCTCTACCAGTCTGAAATTAGGGAGGACGGCTGTGGCCCCCAGTCGCCTGGAATACATGACCTTCTTCGGCGTGCAAGCCAAGCTCTTCGTCCTGATCTCGCTGGCCCTCCAGTGGCCCGAAGGGGACCCCGACGGGTCACGGGAGGCGGCGCGCCTGTGGCGGAGCATCGCCAAGCGGGTCGACGACAGCCTGCGCGAAACGGACGGCGTGGCCGAGGCGGTGTGGAAGGGCAACAAGGGCGAGGGGGTCAGCGCGTTCGAGGACTACTGGAAGGGCCGGGTGCGTCCCTATCCTCCGCAGGTCTCGGCCTACGCGCGCGGGCTGGGCAAGGTGTGCGACGACTACGCCGTTGTGGTCGAGGACACCCAGAAGAAGGTCATCCGGCTGGCGATCGTCAGTTTCCTCGAGATGCTGATGTTCATGGCCTGGCCGCAGATCGGCGCGTTCACCAACATGGTGGCGCGGAGGGCGATGCGGAAGGCGCAGGGCGCGCTGCTGCTCAGGATCGCCGAGTACATCGCGGGCAGTCTCTTCTACACCCTCGCGGACGAGGCGATCGTGGTCGGCTCGAAGCTCGCCTTCGGCGAGGATCTCGGTTCTCTGGAGGACAACCTCACCTACATGGGCAAGAACTTCGCCGCGGCCATGGTCTTCTACGGCGTGGACCCCGCCAACGCCCCGCGGGTGGCGAAGATTCTGCCGAAGAATCCGGACCTCAATCAGTTCGTCGTGTTCCTGGCCGGATCCAGCGTCTTCACGACGACGGGGAACGTGCTGAACCGTCCAGGTGACTTCCTCGATGACCCGCTCAGCCTGCTGCCCACCTGGGACCAGATGATCAGCAAGATCCTGGTCGGGGGTGGGCAGCTGGGCGGCAAGAGCGGGACCCCGAAGGCTGAGAACCCCTAGAGGGAATCCAGGAAGCGGTTGGCCTCATCGATGTAGGGCGTCATCGTCTCGCTGACGGCCTCCGCCATCTTGGCGGAGGCGTCGTTCACGGCGGCGGCCACCGCTTCGAGCACCGCCTCGGCCAGTTCGGCCGAGCCCAGCTTCATCGCGCGAGGATCGATGGTCAGGCCGGAGAGCGCGCCGCCGGGGAGGACCTCCAGGCGGATCAGCCCCTGGGCCGCCTCGCCGTGGCCGCGGACTTCGGCCATGCGCTGCCTGGCCTCCTGGATGGGGCGCAGCTCGTCCTCGAAGGCGGCCATCAGCCTGCGGATCTCCGGGTCCATGGTGGGCTCGGTCAAGAGAACTCCGTTCACTTCTTGAGGGTGGGCGGGGCGGGAACCTCGGGGAGCGACTTGATGGAGGCCCAGTCGGCCGCCTCGATCCCGGTCGGTATCCGGCGCAGGCGCTTGGCGATCTCCGGATAGGCGTCGCGCAGCGCCGCGATGTATCCCAGGGCCTCGGCGGCGTACTTGTCGTAGTCGCGCCTGAACTTCCTGCCCCTGTCGTCGTCGCCCGCGAAGTCGCCGATGAAGGTGATGTTGCGGTGAAGGGCGTCCACATCGTCCTTGAGATCCACCTGCTCGAGCTCGAGCGCTCTGGCCGGGGGTTCGAAGGACGATTTCGTGATGTCGGTGTCCGGTGGCACGCGGGTCCTTTCGTGATCGCCGTTCAGGCGGCGTGCGGCGTGTAGGAGGACGCGTCGCCCGACAGCAGCGTGCTGGGCCGGCCGTCGACGCCGACGGGCACGTCCCCCGCGATCGTGACCCTGTGCAGGCGGCGGCGCTGGCCGCCGAAGTCGTGCACCACCCTGTGCTGGGTCGCCCTGTTGTCCCAGACGGCCACGTCGCCCGGCGACCAGCGCCATCGCACGGTGTTCTCCACCTGCGTAACCCGGTCCTGGATGAGCGCGATCACCGAGGCGGAGACGTCCCTCGGCAGTCCCACCAGGTGCTTGGCGAAGTCGCCGAGCAGGATCGAGCGCTCGCCCGTCTCCGGGTGCACGCGGACGACGGGGTGCTCGGTCTCGTAGACGGTGGAGGAGAAGACCTCGGCGTACTTCCTGGCCTTCGACGGGTCGTCGGAGGTGGCGATGCGCACGTAGTCGTGGGCGTTGGAGTGGACGGCCCGCAGCCCGTTCAGCAGCGTCCTGAGGTCGGACGGCAGGTTCTCGTACGCGGTGACCGTGTTGGCCCACAGGGTGTCTCCGCCGGCGGCGGGCACGTCGATGGCGCGCAGGACCGAGGCGAGCGGCGGCCGGTCGATGAAGGTGACGTCGGTGTGCCAGCGGTCGACCTTGTGGCCGTTGCTGTAGTCGAGGTCGAGGATGTTGCCGTGCCCGTTGAGCGAGGGCACGGTCGGGTGGGCGGTGGTCAGCGGGCCGAGCAGGGCGGCGAAGGCGACCTGGGCCGCCTCGTCGAGGTGGTGCTGGCCACGGAAGAAGATCACCTTGTGGGCCAGCAGGGCGAGCCTGAGCTCGGCGACGAGGCCGGCGGGCAGCTCGCCGCCGAGCCGGACGCCGGAGATCTCGGCGCCGATGCTTCCTGACACGCGGGTGATGACCGGTGCGGGCATGTCGTTGATCCTCCCGTTGACAGCAATTCCTGTATTACCTACTTTTTTAATAGGTAAATCGCTCGGTGACAAGCCATCGCGAAAGGACATCGTTGAACCTTCTCAAGGGCGCGTTGCCCCTCCTCGCCGCCGCCGCCCTTGCCGCGTGCGGATCCACCCAGCCGGCCGCCACGCCGTCGCAGGCCGACGGAGGCACTCTGACCTGGGCGATCGAGACCCAGCCGATCACGTTCAACCCGCACCAGTGGGCACAGAACAAGGCCAGGCTGCTGGTGTTCAACCAGTTCGATCCGCTCATCACGCGCGACAAGTCCGGAAACTTCGTGCCGTGGCTGGCCAAGGCCTGGAAGGCGGACGGGCTCACCTACACCTTCGACCTGCGTGACGACGTGACCTTCCACGACGGCACCCCCTTCGACGCCGCCGCCGTCAAGGCCAACCTCGACCAGTTCGCCGAGCCCGGCTACAACCCGGCCGTCAAGGCCATCCAGCTGCGCGCCTTCGACAGGGCGGAGGTGGTCTCACCCCACACCGTGAAGATCACTCTGAAGGAGCCCGACTCCCTCTTCCTCGACTTCCTCGCCTCGCCGTACGGCGGGCAGGTCTCGCCCACGTCGCTCAAGGCGGCCAAGGACCTCAAGGCCGGCGGCCCCGACCTGGTGGGAACCGGCCCCTTCATCCTCGACAGGTTCACCCCAGGACAGGAGATCCACTACCGCCGCAATCCCGCCTACTTCAAGGGGGCGGCGAGCCTGCGCGAGGTGACCTACCGCGTCCTGCCCGAGGCGGCCGTCAGAGTGGGCGCGCTCACCTCGGGACAGGTGCAGGTCATCGAGGGCGTGCCCGCCACCGAGCTCAACCTGATCAAGCAGGACCCCGAGCTGACCGTGCGGACCGCGCTCAACTCGGGAACCGCCTTCTCCTACTACTTCAACACCTCGCACGCCCCCTTCGACGACCAGCGCGTACGGCAGGCCTTCCGCGAAGCCGTGAACCTGGACGCCGTCCTGACCTCTGTCTACCAGGGGACCGCCACCAGAGCGTGGAGCATCGTCGGCAGGACGAGCCCGTTCTACGACGCCACCCTGGAGAGGACCTACGGCGGCGACCCCGCCAAGGCCAACGCCCTGCTGGACGAGGCGGGCTGGAGGCAGCGCGACGCCGAGGGCTTCAGGGTGAAGGACGGCAAGCGGCTCACCGTGCGGACCGTCGCCGCCGCCCCGTTCGTCAGGGACCGCCGCGACATCCTGGCGCAGGCCGTACAGGCTCAGGTCAAGCAGACCGCGGGCATCGACTTCCAGGTCAGGATCGTGGACCAGGGGAGCGCGCAGAAGGCCGTCGACGAGGACCAGTACGAGGTCTTCGAGAACTCCCGCGGCGACTCCGACGCGGGCGCCGCCCTCAACCTCATCCTGCCGGGCAAGGGCGCGATCAACCGCACCCGCTACGCCGACCCGGAGGTGGACGCGTGGCTGGCCAAGGCCTCGGCCACCTCGGACCGGGCCGAGCGCGCCGAGCTGTACGCCAAGGTGCAGCAGCGGGTGGTCGCGGAGAAGGCGATCGTCTTCCCGATCTACGTGCCCGCCGACCAGATCGCCGCGAGCAAGAGTGTGACGGGGCTCGGCTTCGACCCGGTCTCCGGCACCCCGAAGAGCGCCTACGACGTGCGGATCGGCACATGAGACGGCTGCTCGGCGGCCTGGTCGTGCTCTGGGCCGCGGCGACCGCCGCCTACCTGGCGCTGCTGGTGGCACCCGGCGACGTCGTGGACATCCTCGTCGGCGACGGCGCCGACACCCCGCAGATCAGGGCCGAGATCATCCGCGAGTGGGGGCTCGACCGGCCCGAGATCGTGCAGTACGTCGCCTACCTCGGCAGGCTCGTCCAGGGCGATCTCGGCCGCTCCTACCTGCTCCACCGCGACGTCGGCGCGGTCCTGGCCGACCAGCTGGGACCGACAGTGGAGCTGATGCTCGCCGCGGGCGGCGTGGGCGTGACGCTGGCCGTCGTCGTCGCGGTCGCCACCGCGGGCAGGGGCAGGTGGATCCGCTCGGTCGTCGACGCCTTCCAGTTGGTGTCGGTGTCGGTGCCGCCGTTCCTCATCGGCATCCTGCTGCTGTTCGTCTTCTCCTTCTCCCTCGGCTGGTTCCCCGTGTCGGGCGCGAAGGACGCCTCCGCGCTCGTGCTGCCCGCGCTCACGCTGGGCCTGCCGATCGCAGGAGTGCTCGGCCAGGTGCTGAGGGAGGGCCTCGAACGGGCGCTGGAGCAGCCGTTCGCGGTGACCGCCAGAGCGCGGGGGCTGACCGAACGGGCGCTGGTCGTCAGGCACGCCCTCAGGCACGCGCTGCTCCCCGCCGTCACACTGGCCGGCTGGCTCACCGGCGGCCTGCTCGGTGGCGCGATCATCACCGAGGCGCTGTACGGCAGGCCCGGCCTCGGCCAGGTCACGCTGAACGCCGTCACGGGACAGGACCTGCCCGTCGTCATGGCGGTCGTCGTGCTGTCGGCCGCCGTCTACGTCGCGATCAGCACGCTGCTCGACCTGGCCTACCGGCTGATCGACCCCAGGCTGAGGAGCGCGTGATGGCCAGAGCGTTCCTCGTGCTGCTCGTGGTGGCCGTCGCCGTGCCGGGCCTGCTGGCAGGCGCGGACCCGCTGGCCGCCGACCCGCTGAACGCGCTGGCCCCGCCCGGCTCCGAGCACTGGTTCGGCAGCGACCACCTCGGCAGGGACGTGCTGTCCAGAGTCGTGTACGGCGCACGCCACTCCCTCAGCATCGGCGTCGCCGCCACGGGCATCGCGGTGGCGGCGGGCGTGCTGCTCGGCCTGGCGGCGGGGTTGTCGCCCACGTGGGTCGACGAGGCGCTCGCCCGATCCTTCGACGTGCTGTCCACGCTTCCCGAGCTGCTGTTCGCCCTGCTCATCATCGCGATCATCGGCCCTGGCACCGGCAACGTGATCTTCGCGATCGCCGTCGCCCAGATCCCCACCTACGCCCGCGTGATCCGCGCGCAGACCTTCGTCGTCAGGCGCGCGGGCTACGTCGAGCAGGCCGTCACCTTCGGCAGGCCCCGCCTGAGGATCGTCGCGGGGCACGTGCTGCCGAACGTGCTCGCGCCCATCCCCGTGCTGGCCACCATCGGCCTGGGCACGGCCGTCATCGCGGCCTCGGGGCTCAGCTTCCTCGGCATGGGACCCCAGCCGCCCGCCGCCGAGTGGGGCGCGATGCTGTCGGAGGCCCGCAACTACCTGCGCGTCGCCTGGTGGGCGGCGTTCTTCCCCGGAGTCGCGATCACCCTGACCGTCGTCTGCCTGACCGTGATCGGCCGGCGCCTGCAGCGCCGCTTCGAAGGGAGGACCCCGTGAGCCTGGTCAACGTCGAGGGCCTGCGCGTCGGCTTCGACGGCGTCGAGGTCGT
This sequence comes from Nonomuraea sp. NPDC049152, assembly GCF_040648355.1. Lineage (NCBI taxonomy): Bacteria > Bacillati > Actinomycetota > Actinomycetes > Streptosporangiales > Streptosporangiaceae > Nonomuraea > Nonomuraea sp. NPDC049152. The sequence goes on from NZ_JBEZDO010000008.1 coordinate 91,424, forward strand.
GCACGACGTCTCGCTGTCGCTGGCCCCCGGCGAGTGCGTGGCCATCGTGGGCGAGTCGGGCTCGGGCAAGAGCGTCACCGCGCGGTCGCTGCTGGGCCTGGCGGGTCCAGGCTCCACGGTCGAGGCCGAGCTGTTCGAGATCGACGGCAGGGACGCGCTCGCCTTCGGCCGGCAGGAGTGGCGGCGGCTGCGCGGCCGCTTCGCGGGGCTCGTGCTGCAGGACGCGCTCGTCTCGCTCGACCCGCTGCGCACGGTAGGGGCGGAGGTGGCAGAGGTGCTGAGGGTCCACGACGTCGTGCCGCGCGCCCGCCGTACCGAGAGGGTCCTCGACCTGCTGGAGCAGGTCGGCATCCCCGACCCGGCCGCCAGGATCGGCCAGCGTCCGCACCAGCTGTCGGGCGGGCTGCGCCAGCGGGTGCTGATCGCCTCCGCCATCGCCGCCGAACCCGCTCTGATCATCGCCGACGAGCCCACCACCGCGCTCGACGTCACCGTCCAGGCGCAGATCCTGCGCCTGCTCGCCGAGCGCAAGGCGGCGGGCACCGCGCTGCTGCTCATCAGCCACGATCTCGCCGTCGTCTCCTCCCTCGCCGACCGCGTCCTGGTCATGAAGGACGGCCGCCTGGCCGGCGAGGGCGCCGGCCTCGCCCCGCCCCCGCACGCCGTCAGCCGTCCCGCGCCCGACTACGCCGCCCCCGTCCTGACCGCGTCCAACCTGTCCCTGCGGTACGGCTCCCGCCACGCCCTCGACGACGTCTCGCTCACCCTGCACAGGGGCGAGACCGTCGGCGTCGTCGGCGAGTCGGGCTCGGGCAAGACCACGCTCGCCAGGCTCCTGCTCGGCCTGGCCGAACCCGACACCGGCCGGATCGCCCTGCACGGACGGCAGTGGAGCCACCTGCCCGAACGCGCGAGACGGCCGTGGCGCTCGACGATCCAGATCGTCTCGCAGAGCCCCCTCGACTCCTTCGACCCCCGCCACACCGTCGGCAGGCTCCTCGCCGAACCCCTCGCCGACCTGCCCGGGCCCGAACGCGAGCCCCGGGCGCTCGACCTGCTGGAGCGCGTCGGCCTGCCCGCGACCGTCGCCGACCGGCACCCCAGGCAGCTGTCCGGCGGCCAGCGGCAGCGCGTCGCCATCGCGAGGGCGCTGGCCAACCGGCCCGACGTGCTCGTCTGCGACGAGCCGGTCAGCGCCCTCGACGTCTCCATCCAGGCCCAGGTGCTCGACCTGCTCGCCGACCTCCAGACCGAGTACGGCACCGCGATGGTCTTCGTCTCCCACGACCTCGGCGTCGTCCACCGGCTGGCCGACAGGGTGATGGTCATGAAGGAAGGACGGGTGGTGGAGGAGGGGGAGGCCGACGAGGTGTTCCTCAGGCCGCGCCACCCCTACACGGAGGAACTGGTCGCGGCCGTGCCGGGGCTGCCTATCGGCTGAACGCCGCGGCGCGGATGCCCCGCCGTACCAGCGCGGGAAGGCACAGCGCGGTGCCGAAGGCGCCGATCCACACCGCGGCCGACAGCCCGGCCAGCGCGGTGACACCGGCGGCCAGGAGCGCGCCGAGCGACATCGCGCCCCAGGTCAGGAAGCGGTGCACCGCGCCGACCCTGCCGAGCAGTTCGGCGGGGGAGGCCGTGTGCCGCAACGTCAGCGAGGTGGGGCCGAACGCGCCCTCGCCCACGCAGTGCACGATGCTGCCCGCCACCAGCCCGATCGCGCCGACCTGCGCGCCGAGGACCGGCATGGACAGGATGCCTGCCACCGACAGCGCCGCCGCGCCGACCAGCGTGCGCGGCGCGCCGAACCTGCGCACCAGCCGCGCCGAGACCAGGTTGCCGATCGGGAAGCCCGCGGCGGCCGCGCCGAGCACCACGCCGATCCACTGCGGCGACAGGCCGAGCACGTCACGGCAGTAGAGTACCAGGCTCGTCTCCACCATCGACAGGAACAGCACGTAGGTGGTGCCGCACGCGATGATCGGCTCCAGCAGCGGATGCCCGGCCACGAAGCGCAGGCCCTCCACGATGTCCTTACGCAGCCAGCCGCGCTCGCGGGCGGCCGCCTGCCGTACCGGCTCCCTGTGCTTGATCAGTGCCAGCGACAGCACCGAGGCCACGAAGCTGACCACGTTGGCGGCGATCGCGCCGACCACGCCGAGCGCGTGGATCAGCGGGCCCGCGACCATCGGGCCCACCGCGTTGGCGCTCGACTCCGACAGCGCCAGCCGGGCGTTGCCGGTGTGCAGGCGCTCGGGGTCGTGGATCAGAGTGGGCAGATAGGAGGAGTAGGCCACCTGGAAGAAGACCACCGCGCACCCGCTCAGCAGCACCAGCGCGAGCAGCAGGGGGAAGGTCAGCGACCCGGTGGCGAGCAACACCCACACCGCGCCGAACGCGACCACCTGCACGCCGTCGCAGACCAGCATCACCGTCCGGCGCGGCAGCCGGTCGACGATCGCCCCCGCGGGCAGGCCGAGCGGAAGAAAAGGAAGGAACAGCGCGAAGGGCAACAACGCCGCCTGTGCGGGCGAGACCTCCAGCGCGGTCACGGCCACCAGCGGCAGCGCCAGCTTCATGAACTGGTCGCCGAACAGGGAGAGCGACTGCCCGGCCCAGAGCAGGCCGAAGTCGCGGCGCACACGATCGATACGAAGGAACACGATGTCGTAGCCTGCTGCCCCGGTGGGCTGCCCGGCTGGCGGGATTCGGACGACGCGTTTACGAGGTCCGGATCCCGCTACCGAGCTCGGCCCTCGTGGGCAGGCCCTGCCAGTCGCTCGCGCTGGTCACCGCGGCGGCGCCGAGCATGGTGCCCCTGGCCAGCCGCTCCTGCGGGGTCAGCTCGTCGAGCAGGGCGCTGAGATATCCGGCGACGAACGCCTCACCGGCGCCCATGGTGTCGACGACGGGCACCGACAGCGCGGGCGCGTCGTAGCGCACCCCGCCCGAGCGCACACTGGCGCCCTTCGCGCCGCGCGTGACGACGACCTCCCTGTCGGCGGTGAGAGCGGGCTTGACCAGGTCGAGCTCGTCCTGTCTGACGAAGAGGACCGAGCTCCTCCTGGCCAGCGCGCCCAGCACCTCCTCGGCCTCGCTCAGCGAAGGCCACAGGGCGGGCCGGTAGTCGACCGCCATCGACACGGGCACGCCCGCGGTCATGGCGGCGCCGACCGCGGTCTCGACCGCGTCGCGGGGGTCGAGGCCGAGCGCGGGGGTGACCCCCGTGACGTGCAGCAGGCGGGAGGCGGCGATCCTGTCGATGGGGACATTCCCCGGCGACAGCCGCGAACCCGCCGACCTGATGCGGTAGTCGGTGAGGCGGGGGTCGTGGCCGACCCTCGACTCCTTCAGCAACAACCCCGTGGGCGCGGTGCCGTCCTCGCGTATGTCCGAAACGTCCACACCCTCGCCGCGCAGCACCGTGGTGATCCTCGCACCCAGCTCGTCGGCGCCCACCTTGCCCAGGAAGCTCACCCGGTGGCCCAGCCTGGCCAGCGCGATCGCCAGGGTGAACTCGGGGCCGCCCACGTCGAGTCTGGCCTCACTGTCGTGGCGAACCCTGCCACTGGACACCACTCCGAGGGCTTCGCCCATCGTGTAGACGTCGCTCATGTGACGAACCCTACAGAGTTATGAATTTTCACATCAGAACCGCAGGTCGCACGCATGGGGGTTTTATGATCAAAACTTTCTCTCATCTTGAGCCAACCTTTTCTCGTTATGGTGCCTCTAAGTGGTAGAGGGGGTCGGGCAATCCCGAGCTTGACCCCATCGAAACGGGGAGAGGAATCAGCACCCTCATGAAGAAGATCGCAGCAGGCCTCATCGCCGCCACCATGGGTGGCGCTCTGCTTGTCACCGGCGGTACCGCCGCCCAGGCGCGCACCGCGCTGGACGTGCAGATCCAGGACATCCAGCCCGAGCCCGTCGTCGTCACCAAGGGTGGCGAGACGACGGCCACGTTCTTCGTCGAGGCCACGAAGGACGCCAAGGTCGAGCTCAGGGTCGAGCCGGTCAGCAACATCCGGACGTTCGCGGCCAAGAACGTCAACGTCATCCCCGATGGCGCCAACTGGAAGTTCACGGTCCCCTTCTCTTCCGGCGACGAGGGCAAGTGGCGGGCCATCGCCACCGCCACCAAGGGCAGCGAGACCGACCGCGACAAGGCCACCTTCGAGGTCGAGGTCAAGGGCGGCAAGGCCGACACCCGCATCACCAGCTTCAGGGCCAACCCTGACCCGGTGAAGAAGGGGCGCACCATCTGGTTCTCCGGCCGCCTGCAGGCGGACGACGAGGGCTGGGACGGCCTGAGCGACGGCGAGGTCGAGATCTACTTCCGCGCCAGCGGTTCCAGCGGCTGGAAGTACGTCACGAGCGCCGACACCCGCTGGGGCGGCAAGTTCTCCGCCAGGACCCGCGCGTCGAAGAGCGGCACGTTCAAGGCCGTCTACGAAGGTGACGACGACAACAACGGTTCGGAGAGCCGCACCGACTGGGTCCGCGTCTACAGCTGGCACCGCTAAGCACCACTGAGAAAGCCGGTTCGCGTTCGCGCGGACCGGCTTTTTCGCGTCTTCGCGCCTGTGTCTCCGAACCACGCCAGGCGCGGGAGAACGTGGGCTCCTACCTGCGGTAAGTGCCCGCCGGGATGCGTGACAGCCGGGGGCCTGGGTAACGCCCTCAGTATGGAGCAGTTGAAGGACTTCGACCCTTTCGACATCTTCGACGCCGAGGCGACCAGGCTCGACAGGTTCTTCGCCGCGCTCGACGAGGAAGGGTGGAACCGGCCGACTCGCTGTGAAGGGTGGTCGGTGCGTGACGTGCTGGCGCACCTGGCGGGGGAGGAGCTCTACAACCACGCCTGCCTCGACGGCGACCTGGACGGTTTCTTCGCCATGGTCGAGCGGGAGGGCGTCAAAGGATTCGACCAGTTCAACGAGTGGTGCGTGCGCGGGCGCCGCGGGCTGCCCGTCGAGCAGGTGCTGGAGGAGTGGCGGGTCAAGAACGGCGAGACGCGCGAGCGGATGCGCGCGCTCGGTCGCGAGGGCGTCCTGCAGACGTCTGCGGGGCCCTACCCGGCGGACATGCAGACCTGGCACTACGACTCCGAGTACGCCACGCACGCCGACGACGTCGGCGCGCCCGTCCCGGAGCGGGAACTCGACCAGCGGACCTGGTGGCGGCTGCAGCTGGCCAGGCACGTGCTGGCCGAGCAGGGCTCGAAGGCGCAGGTGGAGGTGATGGCCGACCATGTGTGGGTGTACGCGGACGGGGGCAGCGCGAGCATGTCGTTCCCCTCGTTCGTCGAGGCCACGGTGGACAGGACCACCCCCGACCACGAGGTCGACCCGAGGATCGCCACGGCGCTGCGCTGCCTGGCGTGAGAGGAGCAGGAGAGGAGGCGGACATGTGGCAGCGGCACCCTGACGGCTCCGAGCCGGTCAACGCGCACAGCGCGCTACGGGTCCGGAAGATCATGTCTGCGATCGCGCTGCCGGTCGCCCTCGTCGGGGCGATCTGCTTCGCGGTTCTCGCGGTGCGTTCGGGCCGGGAGGTCTGGTGGTGGGAGACGGCCATCGCGGCGGCGGTGGCCGTGTTCGCCGCCGTCGACCTGGGCGTGCTGCACTACAGGACGCGCCGCTGACCGTCGGGCTCGTGTCCCGTCGCCCTGCGGAGGGCGGCGGCCAGCGCGGCGGCGGAGAAGGCGGGAAGCACGGCGGCCAGATGTCCATCCGGCCTGACCAGATGGACACTGTCGGTCGCCGCGCCGAGCAGCGCCGTGTCCACGCCCAGGTCGGTCAGCGCGACCACCTCGACGGGCGCGACCCCGGCCACGGCCGAGCCCGCCGCCGCGACCCTGTCCTTCCGCGCCACCAGCACCACGAAACCCGCGCCGAAGCGCTGCCGTAGCCGCCCGCCCCGCACCCGCGCGTCGGGACAGATCACGCCGGGCACCGGCGGCCGCGCCGCCCCCGGTTCGGCCGGCACCGGCACCGAGGAGCGGGTGGTCAGCGGGGAGTCGACGTACCAGTACGGCTCGGCCAGCTTCCCCGAGTCGATCGACCGGCGCGCCTCGGGATCATCGACGGCCCGCTCCAGCACCCGCCTGCGCCACTCCCACTGCTCGGGGCTCTGCGGGACGAGGAACTCCATCGTCTTCGCCGTCACCGCCAGGTTGACCAGCGCGGCCGCCCGCCGTTCGAGCTCGTAGGAGTCCAGCAGCGCGGCGGGCGCGCCCTGCCGTACCAGGGCCAGCTTCCACGCGAGGTTCTCCGCGTCCTGCAGGCCGGAGTTCAGGCCGCGCGCCCCGAAGGGCGCGAACAGGTGGGCGGCGTCGCCGGCCACGAACACCCGGCCCCGCCCGAACGCGGCGGCCACCCGCGAGTGGAACCGGTAGACCGTCAACCAGACGATCTCGTACGGCAGGCTGCCGGTGATCCGCCTGATCATCGCGTCGAGGTCGGCCGTGCCCGGATCGAAGCCCGGCGGCACCTGCCAGTCGATCCGCCACACCGAGTCGGGACACTGGTGGACGAGCACCTGCCGTCCAGGGTTCCACGGCGGGTCGAAGTAGAAGCGCCGCTCGCTGGGGAACGGCAGCGACGCCTTGATGTCGCAGATCAGGAACAGGTCGGCGAACGACCGCCCGGGGAAGTCGATCCCCGCCAGCCTGCGCACGGCACTGCGCGGACCGTCCGCCCCGACCAGGTGCGTGCCGCGGACGGGACCCTCGCGCGTGAGGACCTCCACGCCGTCCTCGTCCTCGCGGTAGCCGATCACCGCGCTGCCGTACCTGAGGTCGACGCGCGGCTCGGCGGCGACGCGGGCGCACAGCAGCTCCTCCACCCGCGCCTGCGAGATGTTGATCCACGGCGGCACCTCCGCCCTGGAGAAGGTCACCGAGAACAGCTCGTGCTCGCGGAAGTAGGTCCGCCCCGTGGTCCAGGTGACGCCCTCGGAGAGCATCGGGGCCGCGACGCCCACCCGGTCGAGGATGTCGAGCACGTCGCGCTGGAAGCAGATCGCCTTCGAGCCCGACGGGTCGCGGCGCGCCGCCGCCTCCAGCACCACCGTCGGCACCCGCCACCTCGCCAGCAGCAGCGCGGTGGCCAACCCGACAGGGCCGGCCCCCGCGATCACGACTGGAGCTGGTCCCATACCGTCCTGTCCCGTTCCGCCGTCCAGATGACGGGCCGTTCGACGCCGTCGAGCTCGTCCCAGAGCCTGGAGACGTTGAACGGCAGGCAGTGCTCGAAGATTGGCCACCTGCCGTAGCGCGGCTCCAGCGCGGCGTGGGCGGCCTCGAACGCCTCCTTCAGCGTGCCCGCCCGCCGGTGAACCTCGCCGACCTCCCGCAGCATCACCTCGAGGAAGTCGCGGGTCTGCCCGATCGCCGCCCCCACGTCTCGCGTGACCGCGCCCCGACCGCCGATCAGCGTCTCGGCGCCGAGCGCGGCGACCCGGTCCAGCGTGATGGTCGACCACTCGCGGTGGAAGGCGTCACCGGTGTAGAGGGCCGCCCGCGCCTCGACCAGGTCGCCGGCGAACAGGATCCGCTCGTCCGGCAGCCACGCCACGATGTCGCCCTCGGTGTGGCCCCTGCCTACGTGCCTCAGCTCCAGGAACCTGCCGCTGCCCAGGTCGATCCTGACCTCGTCGGTGAACGTGAGCGTCGGCCTGGTCAGGCCGGGGATCGAGTCAGGGTCCTTGAACAGGCGCGGCATCCTGCCGTACTCCGACTCCCAGTCCTGCAGGCCGCGCTCCTCGATGAGGAACCTGGTGTTCTCGTGCGCGACGATCACGTCCGCGCCGAACGCCGACGCGCCCAGGACCCTGACGGCGTGGTAGTGCGACAGGACCAGGTAGCGGATCGGCTTGTCGGTGTGCTCGCGCAGCCGCTCCAGCCAGCGCAGGGCGGCGGTGGGAGTGGCCGTGGCCTCGAAGCAGACCAGGAAGTCGTCGGCCTCGATCGCGCCGACGTTCGGGTCGCCCTCGGCGGTGAGCGCGTACACGCCCTCGCCGACGATCTCCAGGGTCTGTGTCTTGTCGGCCAGGTCGGCGGATGAGGCGAACGCGCGCATACCCGGATCTCTACCCGCGTTCTCCCGTACGGCACGCACGGGACGGGCCCGCCTCCTCCCCAGAGAACGGGCGTGCCACGGGAGAGATCCGGGCGGCGGATCCTCCCGGGGAGAGCGCGCCGGCGGCCTGGGGGATCGACGGCCGGGCCCTCCCCGGGAGAGTTCTGGTGGTCGGGGTCGGGGGTGGGGTGGGGAGGTGCGGGCCAGGGACGAGCCCTGGCCCGCACGTGCCCCCGGCTAGTTGATGGTGATGGTGAACGTCGACGTCGTGTTCCTGACGTCGGTGTGGTTATCGCTGAACCGCAGCCCGTTGAACGTCACCGACCCCACCACGGGGCCCTGGTCGGGCTCGGGCAGCTCGTTCGCCCACAGCCCGAACCCGGACTTGGCGTCGAAGGCGTCCCCGCTCTTCCGCGCCCCGGAGATCGAGATGTTCGTCAGCACCGTGTCAGTGATCGGGTTGACCGGCCGCCCGCCGATGTACTGGGTCTGGAACATGATCCCGGAGTACGTCGGATCCACGATGTCCACGTTGCTGATCCTGATCCCCTGGAACACCTTGGAAGCGGAGAACAGCCAGATCGCGGGGAACGTCTGGTTGCCCCAGAAGTGCCCGCCCGACCTGACGATCGAGATGTTCTCCAGCCGCGTCGGCCTGGTGCCGAAGCCGCGCATCGCGATCCCGAAGTCGAGCGAGCTGATCGTGGCCCCGGAGTAGGTGAGCATGTCGGCGATGTAGATGTTCCTGAAGACGTTGTCCGACCCGCCGTACACCGCGATGCCCGCGGCCCGCCAGGTGAGCGTCGCCGTCAGGTTCTCGTACACGTTGCCGACCGTGTCGGCGTTGTGGATGTCGATCGCGTTGAACATCGCGAAGCTGTCATCGCCCGTGGCGCGCGCCTCGACGTTCCTGACCGTGTTGTTCGTGCTGCCGTTGGTCAGGTTGACGCCGTCGGCGAACGTGTCGCGGATCCGCGAGTTCGTGACGGTGACGTTGTGGATGTTGGTGCCCCACAGCATGCACATCTGGTGCTCCACCCAGATGGTGTCCATGGTGATGTCGGAGACGCCGGTGAGGTTGAAGACCTTGCCAGGCCCGTCGTTGCGCGAGGTGTAGTTGCCGAAGGAGGCGAACCCGCTGAAGGAGGAGCCGTTGGCCGAGCTCTGCACGTCGAACCCGACGTCGGTGTTCTCCTGCCCCGATGGCGAGAGGAACCTGGTGAACCACGGCCCCGCGCCGACGACCTTGACCGCCTTGCCGTACACCTGAAACTTCTGCGCCGTCGAGTAGCCGCCGGCGGGCAGGTAGACGCCCACGAGGTTGGCGTCCTGGCGCACCTTGTCGAGCGCGTTCTGCACGTCCTGGTGGGTGAATCCCGCCGGTACGGCGTAGCGCGCGGGGTCGGGGTTGGCGACGGGGGTGGCCTGCTCCAGGTTGATGAAGTCGATCGCGAACGTGCCGCCGTTCGCCGCGTCCTTCTGCAGCTTGATCTTGCGGCCGGGCCCGACTGTCGTGCCGAGCATGACGTTGGCCTCGTCGTAGATGTGGCGCGGCGCTCCCGCGCCCGGCGAGTTGCTCGGGCCGGCCTCGGCGCCGTACAGCCACGCGTACTTCGAGGTCAGGTTGATCGCCTTGAGGAAGGTGCCGTCGACGTAGATGTTCAGCGTCGAGTTGGTGCCGTCGGGGATGGAGAAGCGGGTGACCAGCGTGTTGGCCGCCGCCTTGGTGGTGAACTCGACGGACGAGCCGGTCGAGTTGAGCGTGACCGCCCTGCGGCCTGACGCCTCGCCGGCCAGGTCGCCGATCGTCCTGTTCGGGCCGACGACCTGCGCGCCGCCGCCGAGCGTGCCGTCCTCCGCCTCGTACATGTCGTACGGCAGGCTCGCGCCGCGCCCCACGAACAGCGGCTCCGTCGTGGTGTTGTTGGCCCGCTTGACCGGCAGCTCGTTGGCGTCGTCGGCGATGACGGTCCTGATCGTGTACTTCCCGTCGGCCGCCGTCCACGTGCCCAGGTTCACAGGGGCGGCCGTGGCGCCCGCGTTGACGACGCCGTTGTGGGCGCCGGTGAGGGTCCGCACAACGGTGCCTGCCTCGTTGGCGATGGTCAGCGTGATGCCGTGGGCGCCCGAGGCGGAGGCCTGGTTGCCCTGGTTCTTGATCGCGACGGTGAAGGTGACGGTGTCGCCCCTCGCCGGGTTGCCAGGGGTCCAGCCGACGGGCGAGGCCAGCAGGTCGGCGCTGTCGACGGGCCTGACGACCAGCGAGGTGGGGTGGTTGTAGGCGTTGTTCGTCTCGTCCTGCTCGATGACGGAGTTGGCCTCGTCGACCTTGGCCGATACGGCGTACGTGCCTGCCGTACGGGTGCCGATGTTTGCCGAGACGGTGGTGGAGGCGCCCGCGGCGAGCGCGCCGACGGCGGCGGTGCCGACCTTGGTCGTGCCGAGGTAGAGGTTGACGTTCGTGGCGGCCGACGACTGGGTGCCGACGTTCTTGACGGTGGCCGACAGCGTGATGGCGTCGCTCTCCACCGGGGAGGCCGGGGAGATCGTCATGCCGGTGATCGTCAGGTCGGGGTTGGGCGCGGGAACGCCGTTGACCTGGAACTCGGCGACCTGGCCGTTCGGGGCGCCGGTGTTGGAGGTGATGGACAGCCGCACGTCGGCGGCCCTGCCGCTGACGGGGATCGTCACCGTGTTGCCGCTGGACGGGTTGAACGTGTACGTCGCCGACGACACCAGGTTCGTGAAGGAGGAGCCGCCCTGGTCCCTGCCGAGCACCTGGATCGTCTGGGTACGGGTGCCCCACGCGCTGTCCGGGTTGAGCTTGAGCACCACCGAGCTGAGGTCGGCGTTCGAGCCGAGCTGCACGGTCAGCGTGTTCGGGTAGCCGCCGCCGCCCTCCCAGTAGGTGGTGAGGCTGCCGTCGTTGGCGTTCGCCGGGGCGTAGATCCAGGTGGATCCCGAGGCGGTGATCGGCTTGCCCTGGGCCAGGTTCGTGCCGCCGCCGCCCGATCCCGTGCGGGTCACGGTGTTGCTGCCGGCGGACTGGTTACCGGCGGCGTCCTTGGCCTTGACGTGGTAGGAGACGGTGGCACTGGCGGGCTGGTTGTCGGTGTAGGTCAGGACGTTTCCCGCGACGCTGCCGCGAAGGGCGTTGTTGGCGTAGATGTCATAGCCGGTCACGCCCACGTTGTCGGCCGACGCCTGCCAGGTGAGCCTGATCTGCCCGGACGACGGCTCGGTGTAGGCCAGGTCGCCGGGCGCGGTCGGGGCCTGCGTGTCGGGTCCCGTGACGGGGCCGTACACCTCGAGCTCGCTCAGTTGTCCCGCGGGCCAGCCGGTGTTCGCGGTGAACGTCACCCGCAGGTACCGCGTGCTGGTCTGCGCGAAGTCGACGGTGGCCGTCGGGTTGAACGTGCGGGCCGCCGACGCGGAGAGCGTGCTGAAGGCCGACCCGTTCGTGCTGCCCTGCACGGTCAGCGTCTGGCTACGGCTCGGCCAGCCGTTCGGCAGCTTGAGCACGACCTGGTCGACGGTGACGGCCGAGCCGAGGTCGACCTGGATCCATTGCGGGAAGGCGTTGTTCGCGCTCTCCCAGTAGGTGGCCTGGTTGCCGTCGTTGGCGTTGCTCGCGGAGTAGACGTCGGTGTGGCTGCTCTCGGACATCTGCTTGCCCGCGGCGAGGTTGGGCCCTGCGGACCAGGCAGGGGTCGCGAGGCCGAGGACCGCTAGCGATAAGGCGGCGAGTAACGCGAGAGTGCGTCTCATGTGGGGGCGGCCTTTCGTCATGGGGGGAGTGGCTGCACCATAAGATGACGAACAGCTACCTGCAATATTTCGACTGCTTTTCGCAAATCCATGACGCACCCATGGGACCGGTCCCATGGCATGTCGGCGCAGATGGGCCTGCAAGGAGATGTGTTCAGATCTCTTCATGCGAACGCAAGCGAAGCTGCAAGCATTTGCAATGACTTACGCGGATCGGCGTATAGTTTGCGCATGACGCGACGACTGGCAGAGGTGGCCAAGAAGGTCGGGGTGAGCGAGGCCACCGTGAGCCGGGTGCTGAACGGCAAGCCCGGGGTCTCGGAGGCGACCCGCGAAGCCGTGCTGACCGCACTCGACGTGCTCGGCTACGAGCGTCCCACTCAGCTGCGCGGCGACCGCGCCCGCCTGGTCGGCCTGGTCCTGCCCGAGCTGCAGAACCCGATCTTCCCGGCCTTCGCCGAGGTGGTCGGCGGCGCGCTGGCCCAGCAGGGCTTCACCAGCGTCCTGTGCACCAGGACCGTCGGCGGCGTCTCCGAGGCCGACTACGTCGACCTGCTCCTGCAACAGCAGGTGTCCGGCGTCGTCTTCGCCGGAGGCCTGTACGCCCAGGGCGACGCCTCGCACGAGCACTACGAGCTCATCCTCGAACGCAAACTCCCGACCGTGCTGGTCAACGCCGCCGTCGAGCACCTGGGCTTCCCCCAGGTCTCCTCCGACGACGCCGTCGCCGCCGAGATGGCGCTCGGCCACCTGCGCGCGCTCGGCCACGAACGCATCGGCATGGTGCTCGGGCCCAAGGACCACATGCCGTCCAGGCGCAAGCTGGAGGCCTTCCTGGCGCGGGGCGGCGACTACGACCTGGTCGAGTTCACGATGTTCTCGCTGGAGGGCGGCCACGCGGCCGCGACCAGGCTGCTGCGCAAGGGCGTCACCGGCGTCATCTGCGCGAGCGACCTGCTCGCGCTCGGCACGATCAGGGCGGCCAGGCGGACGGGTCGCGACGTGCCCTCCGACCTGTCGGTGATCGGGTACGACGACTCGGCGCTGATGACCTGCACCGATCCGCCGCTTACCACCGTCCGTCAGCCGATCGACGCGATGGGGCGGGCGGCCGTCGACCTGCTCGTGGCGTTGATCGACAAGGCGGTGGTCCCGGCCGACGAGCTGCTGTTCGAGCCCGAACTGGTCGTGAGAGCCTCCACAGCCCGCGTCCACTGACCCGCGCTGCCGGCGAGCTGACCGGGCGAGCCGGCGTCCAACCCGTCCGCCGCGCCCGCCGTCCCGCGCGCACGGCGTCGTCCAGCGCCCGCATGGTCTCCTCGAGAGGCGGGCGGGTGGCCGCCGCGCTGTTCGGGTCGGTGCCGTCGCGCGAGCGGGGTGGGCGAGCTCCCGTACGGAGACCGTCCGTCATCTCGCGGTAAATCGAGGTCAAGCCCGGCGACGTCGGGATCTTTGCTGTTCAGTACGGCTGAGCGGCTGGTGAGCCTCCGCGACACTCCTGTGAACGGCGTCATTCAGTCTTTATATTTCGATCTACTGTCAAAATATTGCAAGGATGTGTCACTGCTGCTTATCGTGTGGGCCTCCTCATCCCCATCAGAAGGGTCCAGACCGATGAGCAGCTCCCGCAGAGCACTCGGCCTGCTGATCGTCACCGGCCTCGGCCTGTCGGTCGCGGCCTGCGGTTCCACGGCCGAAAAGCCCGCGCCCGCGGCAAGCGGGGCGCCCCAGGCCGCGCCCGTCACGATCTCCGTCGGCTGCCAGCCGCCCAAGACCAACCCGCTGCAGCGCAAGGACTGGGAGGACGACGTCGCCGCCTTCCAGAAGCTGCACCCGAACATCACGATCGACAGCAAGGACGGCTTCCCCTGCCACGACGTGAAGACATACGACGCCAAGCTGGCGGGCGGCCAGATGGAGGACGTCTTCTACGGCTACTTCGGCGACGTGCAGACCGCGATCAAGGCGGGCCAGGCGGCCGACATCACCGCCTACGTGGACACGGTCTCCACGCTCAAGGACATCGACCCCAGCGTGATGGCGGCATACACGGTCAACGGCAAGATTTACGGCGTACCGCGCGGAAATTACAAGGTCGGCCTGGTCTACAACCGCAAGCTGTTCACCCAGGCGGGTCTCGACCCCAACACGCCGCCCAAGACCTGGGCGGAGATCCGCGAGGCGGCCAAGAAGATCAGCGCGCTGGGCCCCGGCTACATCGGCTACGGCGAGTACGGCGCGGGCAACACCGGCGGCTGGCACTTCACCCAGTCCATCTACGGCAGGGGCGGCGCCGTCGTCGACGAGACGGGCAAGAAGGCGGCCTTCAACACCCCTGAGGGCAAGGCGGTCCTGCAGAACCTCAAGGACATGCGCTGGACCGACAACAGCATGGGGACCAAGCAGCTCTACCAGTGGGACGACCTCATGCGCCTGATGGGCGCGGGCAAGATGGGCATGATCCTCGGCGCGCCCGACGTCATCACCGAACTGCACGACAACCGCAAGGCCAAGTACGAGGACTTCGGACTCGCCGCCTTCCCCGAGGCCACGGCCACGCTGGGCGGCGGCGACGGCTACATGTTCAACCCCAAGGCCACGCCCGAGCAGATCAAGGCGGGTCTGCTGTGGATGGACTACTACGTGCTGACCCCCGGCAGGGGCCAGTTCGACTACACCCGCCAGAAGGCGACAGGCAGGGCGGTCGGCCTCCCCGACAACAACGTCTGGGGTGACAGCCCGACCGGGCAGAAGCTGCTGGAACTGCGCAAGACCAACGCGACCCTGCCGCTGGAGAACTTCTCCGCGTACGTGGACGGGATGGCCACGGTGCCGCTCAAGCTCGAGCCGCCCATGAACCAGCAGATCTACCAGATCCTCGACACCCCGATGTCGGCCGTGCTCACCAGGCAGGACGCGGACATCGACAAGCTGCTCGCCGAGGCGGAGGCCAAGGTCAACGACGTCCTGAGCAAGTCCACCAGCTGACCCTCGCCTAGCCTGCCGCTCCCGCCCGCTCGCGCGGTCCGAGCCCGGGCCTCGGGTCCCCGCCGTCCCAGGCGGCGGGGACCCAGCAGCCTTGATCCACAGGAGTGACCCCTTGAACGTAGCAAGCATGGGACGAAGGCCCCCGTCCAGGACAGGCAGGGAGGTGAAACGCAACCTCACCGCCTACGGCTTCCTGTGCGCCGCCCTGATCTGCTTCGCCGTCTTCTCGTGGTGGCCGATGATCCGCGAGGTCCTCCTGAGCCTCCAGGAGAACAACTTCGTCGACCCCCCGAAATGGGTCGGCCTCGACAACTTCGCGACGGTCATCGAGGACCCCGCCTTCGCCCAGGCCTGGATCAACACCGCCGCCTTCACCGGTCTGGCCCTGCTGATCGGCTACATCGTCCCCTTCACCGCGGCGATCATCCTCAACGAGCTCCGCCACGCCAAGGCCTACCTGCGGTTCGTGGTCTACCTCCCGGTGATGCTGCCGCCGGCCGTGTCAGTCCTGCTGTTCAAGTGGTTCTACGACCCTGGTCCCGGCCTGTTCAACCAGATCCTCGACTTCTTCCACCTGCCGACGCTCGCCTGGCTCGACTCGACCGACACCGCGCTCATCTCCCTGGTCATCGTCTCCACGTGGATGAACCTCGGCAGCGGCACGCTCATCTACCTGGCCGCCCTGCAGACCATCCCGAGCGAGCTGTACGAGGCGGCGGAGCTCGATGGCGCGGGCCTGTTCAAGCGCATCTGGCACGTCACCATCCCCCAGACCAAGCTGATCCTCCTGGTGATGCTCCTGCTGCAGGTCATCGCGACCATGCAGGTGTTCATCGAGCCGTTCATGCTCACCGGCGGCGGCCCCGAGAACGCCACCGTGACCGTCGCCTACCTGATGTACCAGTACGCGTTCAACTTCGGGAACTTCGGCGGCGGCGGCGCGATGGGCCTGATGCTCATGATCGTGCTCATCGTCTTCTCCGCCGTGTACGTGCGCGTTTCGCGGGAGACCTCATGATCGCCACCGCCGTACGGCACCGCAGGCCCAAGCCACGCAGGCTCATCCAGCGGCGCATCGAGACGCAGTTCCGCACCCTGGTGTCCCCGCACCAGCTCAACACCCGCAAAGGCCGGACGATCTACTGGATTGTGCTGGTGGCGATGGTCGTCGGCTTCACCGCGGTCTTCATGTTCCCGCTGTACTGGATGGTGACGGGCGGGCTCAAGGCCCCCGAGGAACTCGACCAGATCCCGCCCACGCTCATCCCGCGGAAGCCCAGCTTCGACGCCTACATTGAAGCGTGGAACCTGCTCGATCTGGGCCTGCTGCTGAAGAACACCGCCCTCTACGCGGCCGGCGCCTGGCTGTTCACACTGGCGGTCGACGTGTCCGCCGCGTACGCGCTGTCGAAGCTGCGCCCGATGTTCGGCAAGCTGATCACCGGCCTGATGCTGGCCACCTTGATGATCCCGCCTATGGTCCTGATCCTGCCCCTGTACGTGACGGTCGTCGACCTCGACCTGCTCAACACCCCATGGGCGATCTGGCTGCCCGCGGCGGCCAACGGCTTCAACATCTTCCTGCTCAAGCGCTTCTTCGACTCCATCCCGAGAGAGCTCATCGAGGCGGCGGAGATGGACGGCGCGTCGCCCGTGCGGATCCTGTGGTCCATCGTGCTGCCGGTCTCACGGCCCATCCTGGGTGTCGTGTCGATCTTCACCGTCGTCAACGTGTGGCGGGACTTCGTCTACCCGCTGCTCGTGCTGCCCGACACCGATCGCATGACGGTGAGCGTCGCCATCAACTCGCTGTCGCAGACGATGCCGACCAACGCGCTCACCGCCGCCCTGGTGATCGCCAGCATCCCGACGATCGTCATCTTCCTGTTCTTCCAACGGCACATCATGGCGGGCCTCACCGCCGGAAGTCTCAAGGGTTAGGAGCGCAATGTCCGACACGTGGTGGCGGGGCGCCGCGATCTACCAGGTCTACCTGCGCAGTTTCGCCGACGGGAACGGCGACGGCGTCGGCGATCTGGCCGGGCTGCGGGACCGCCTGCCGTACCTGAAGGACCTGGGGGTGAACGCGATCTGGCTCAACCCGTGGTACCCGTCGCCGATGGCCGACGGCGGCTACGACGTGGCCGACTACCGCGACATCGAGCCGGTCTTCGGGACGCTGGGTGAGGCGGAGCGGTTCATCGAGGAGGCCCACGAACTAGGCATCAAGGTCATCATCGACGTCGTGCCGAACCACAGCTCCACCGCCAGCGCCTGGTTCCAGGAGGCCCTGCGGGACCGGTCGAAGCGCGACCGCTTCTGGTTCGGCGACGAGCCGAACGACTGGCAGTCGATCTTCGGCGGGCCCGCGTGGACCCAGGTGGACGACGGCCAGTGGTACCTGCATCTGTTCGACCCGGGACAGCCCGACTTCAACTGGGACAACCCCGAGGTGCACCAGGAGTTCCACGACGTGCTGCGCTTCTGGTTCGACAGGGGCGCGGACGGCATCCGCATCGACTCCGCCGCGCTGCTGGTCAAGTCGGCGACCGCCTACGAGGACCTCGACGGCGTCCACGACATCTACCGCGGCTGGCGGCAGGTGGCCGACGAGTACGACGACCGGATCCTCGTCGGCGAGGTGTGGCTGCCCGACCAGGAGCGGTTCGCCCGCTACCTGCGCCCCGACGAGCTGCACACCGCGTTCAACTTCGACTTCCTCGCCTGCCCGTGGGAGCCTGCGGCGCTGCGGGCCAGCATCTCGCTGACGCTGTCGACCCACGCCTCCGTGGGCGCGCCGCCGACGTGGGTTCTGTCCAACCACGACGTCGCCCGCGTGGTCACCAGGTACGGCCGGGCCGACACCTCGTGGGACCACGCCGCGCGAAGGGACGGCGTGCCCGCCGACCTGGAGCTCGGCCACTGCAGGGCCAGGGCCGCCGCGCTGCTGGCGATGGCGCTGCCCGGCGGGGTCTACGTCTACCAGGGCGAGGAACTGGGCCTGCCCGAGGTCGACGACATCCCCGACCACCTGCGCCAGGACCCCATGTGGACCAGGTCGGGGCACACCGTCCCAGGACGGGACGGCTGCCGCGTGCCGCTGCCGTGGTCGGGCGACGCGCCGCCGTTCGGGTTCGGCCCCGGCGCCGGCGAGCCGTGGCTGCCGCAGCCGCCGGAGTGGAAGGAGCTCACCGCCGAGGCGCAGACGGGCGACCCGGGATCCATGCTCACCCTCTACCGCACGGCCCTCCGCCTGCGCCGCGACCTGCTCGGCGACGGATCGCTGACCTGGCTCGACCTGGGGGCCGACGTGCTGGCGTTCACGCGGGACTCGGGGGTGATGTGCGTGGTGAACCTGGGCCCCGACCCGGTACGGCTCCCGCCCCACTCGGCGATCCTCCTGGCCAGCGGCCCCACGGGCGACGGCCTCCTCCCTCGCGACACGGCGGTCTGGCTGCGACCCTGACCGAGCGCCTGGGGTCCTGCGGGGTCGGCTGAGTGAACCCACCGGGGTGCGGCCGGCCCCCTGAGGGGTCAGCGCACGGCTTTCAGGTTGAGGATCCACAGGTCGTGGCCCTCGGAGTCGCTCCAGGCCAGCATCGTCCCCGGGTCGTTCTTGTCCCCCAGGCTGACCGCCATCGAAGGGTCGGCGGGGTCGAAGGTCGCCAGCGTCCCCGTCCGCAGATCCTTGATCACCTGTAACCCGGCCCGCAACCGCAGCACCACGAACCGGTTCAGCACCGGCCCGCCCGACGTCGACCCGGGCAGCTCAACGGTCCCCGACCCGTCCGTCCTGTGCGCGACCATCATCCGCGAGATCGCGTTCCGCTCCACGCACCAGTCGGGCGAGCACTGCGCCACCCCCTGCCCCCTGGTCACGAACTCCCGCGACCTGCCCGTCTCCAGGTCGGTCAGCATCCCCTTCGCCACGTCGGCGGCCCACGGCCACTCCAGCAGCAGCCCGTCGCGCACCTTCTCCCTGCCGCCCCTGCCCGACAGCGGCTGCCGGTAGATCGCCTTGTCGGCGTTCCAGAGCAGGTGCCCGCCGCCCACCTGGAAGTGGACCTCCGGCGGCGCCGCCTTGTCACCCTCCGCGGCGGTCGTCACGAGCCGGGGCTTGCCGCCCTTGACCGGCACCCGCCAGAACTGCGTCTCCAGCGTGTCGTCCGCGCGCAGCCCGAGCGCGCTCCACACCACGAACCGCCCGTCGGTGGCGAACCACCGCACCTCGTCACCCGTGGGCAGCTTGGCGAACCTGCCGATCCTTCCGGTGATCGCGTCGTAGACGTCCAGCCGTACGTCGTCGTAGCCGAGCCGTTCCTGCGCCAGCAGCACCACGCGGCGGTCGTCGATCGCGATGGCCGGCTGGTACACCAGCCCGTCGACCGATCGGGCGGGCAGCCGGGAGACGGCGCGCGGCCACACCTCCTGGGCGGCTCTGGCGAGCCCGACCCTGGAGGGAGCGGGGCGGGCGGCGGCGGCGACGTGGTCGGCGGGTGCCGCCACCGTGGGCCTGACCAGCACGACCAGCCCGGTCACCGTGGCCAGCGCGAGACCCGCGGCCGCCGCCGACCGCAGCCTCCTCCTGGTACGGC
The DNA here is from genome assembly GCF_040648355.1 of Nonomuraea sp. NPDC049152. Lineage (NCBI taxonomy): Bacteria > Bacillati > Actinomycetota > Actinomycetes > Streptosporangiales > Streptosporangiaceae > Nonomuraea > Nonomuraea sp. NPDC049152. The sequence continues at coordinate 110,859 of NZ_JBEZDO010000008.1, forward strand.
GCCGCCGCAGCCGGGACAACCCCGACAGCAGGTCGGCGGGCTGCGCCGTCGCGGCCGCCGCGTCGAGGGTTCTGACCAGGTCGTCCTGCCTGAAGGCGACGGCCTGGTCGCGCACCCTGGACGGCGGCAGGTCGAGGACGTGCGCGATCTCCTCGTTCGACAGCCCGCCGTACGCGCGGAGCACGATCACCGCTCTGGGCAGCGCGGGCAGCTCGGCCAGTTGCCGCCAGATGTCCGGATCGCCGCCGTGCCCGGCGATGTCGGACTCGGGGACGCCCTGCCCGTGGCGGCGCCGCCGGCCCGTCACGAACAGGCGGGCCATCGTGGTGCCGATGTAGGTGTCGGGATTGCCGGTCTTCGTGACGTTCAGCCCCGCCAGCGCCTCCTGGGCCAGCGAGACGCCTTCACGCTGGTCGCCGGTGAGCACGAGGCCGTAGCGCACGAACCCCATGCCCTTGATGAGGACGAAATCGGTGAAGTCGCCTGGAGGACCCATCCAGCCACCTCCGTGGCCAGCATCTCAGGCGGATTCGCGGATGACCAGTTCGGTCGGCAGGATGACCGGATCGGCGGGGCCGCCCTCGAACAGCCCGAGCAGCAGCCTCGTCATGGCCGCGGCCTGCTCGAAGATGTGGTGGCGGACCGTGGTCAGCGGCGGGTCGGTGTACTTGGCGGCCTCGATGTCGTCGAACCCGACCACGGCCACGTCGTCGGGCACCCGGCGCCCGGCGTGGCGCAACGCCTGGAGCGCGCCCACGGCCATGAGGTCGTTGCCGCAGAAGACCGCGTCGAGGCCGGGGTCGTCCTCCAGCAGTTGCCGCATCGCGATCGCGCCCGACTCGCGGGTGAAGTCGCCGATCGCGACGATGGAACGCCGGTCGGAGTCGCGCAGCGCGGTGCGGTAGCCGGCCAGCCGGTCCAGTCCCGCGATCATGTCCTGCGGGCCCGCGATGGTGGCGATCCTGCGCCTGCCCGACTCCACCAGGTGCCGTACGGCCTCGGCCGCCCCGCCCACGTTGTCGTTGTCCACGAACGGGATGTCGATGGGGACGGCGGGCCTGCCGTACGAGACGACGGGCACCCGCATGCGCGCGATCGCGGCCGGCAGCGGGTCGCCGCCGTGCATGGAGATGAGCATGACGCCGTCGACGTGCCCGCTGGCGATGTACCGCTCGATCCGCGCGTGGCTCTTGGCCGAGCTGGTCAGCATGAGCACGACCTGCTTGTCGGCCGCCTCCAGCTCCACGCTGGCCGACCTGATGACCGTGGAGAACATCGGGTCCTCCGAGAACACCCTGGTCGGCGGCTCGGAGAAGACGAGGGCGATCGAGTCGGTCCGCTGGGTGACGAGGCTGCGCGCCGCCGGGTTGGGCACGTACCCGAGCTCGTCGACGGCCCGCAGCACCGCGTCGCGGATGTGCGGGGCGACCGTCGCCTGCCCGTTGACCACCCGGGAGACCGTGGCACGCGACACTCCCGCTCTGGCGGCGACCGCCTCCAGCGTGGGCCGCTTCACCCTTTGACGCTTCCGGCCAGGAGACCGCGGACGAAGTAGCGCTGCATCGACAGAAAGACCACGAGAGGAATGATGACAGACACGAATGCCCCGGCGGTCAGGCGCTGCCACTCGTTGCCCTTGGTCCCGGCCATCTGGGCCAGCCGTACGGTCATCGGGGCGCTCTCCGCCGTGCCGCCTCCGAAGATCAGCCCGACGAGCAGGTCGTTCCACACCCACAGGAACTGGAAGATCGCGAAGGTGGCGAGCGCGGGCGCCACCAGCGGCAGCACGATCCTACGGAAGATCGTGCCGTGGGTGGCGCCGTCGACCCTGGCCGCCTCCATGAGCTCGTGCGGGAGCTCGGACATGAAGTTGTGCAGCAGGAAGACGCCGAGCGGCAGCGCGAAGCAGGTGTGGGCGAACCAGACCTGGACGAACCTGCCCGTGCCCTCCAGGTTCCACGCGGGCGTGAGCTGCACGCCGAACACCTCGACGCCCTGGGAGAAGAACGACAGCAGGGGCACCAGCGCCATCTGCAGCGGCACGACCTGGAGCGCGAAGATCCCGATGTAGATCCAGTCGCGGCCCCTGAACGGCAGCCAGGCAAGCGCGTAGGCCGCGAAGGAGGCGAAGGCCAGCGGGAACAGGACGGAGGGCACCGTGATGACGATCGAATTGAGCAGGAAGCTGGCCAGCTGCCCGGAGGAGGAGGACGTGCCGAACAGCACCTCCTGGTAGTTGTCCAGCGTCAGGGCGGGCGCGGAGAAGAACGTCCACCAGCCGGTGGTCTTGATCTGGTCCTCGGGCCTGAAGGACGACAGCAGCAGGCCGAAGGTCGGCGTCGTCCAGAGCAGCGCGATCAGCAGCGCGACGAGGGAGGCCGTCCTGCTCGACAGGCTGGCGCGCACCCTGGCTGTCGCGGTCGTCATCGGATGGCCCTCCTGCTGCGGATCTGGTAGACGATGATCGGTGTGACCAGCACGAACAGGAACACCGCTAGCGCGGCGCCCTTGCCGGTCTCGCCGTAGCGGAAGGCCTGGTTGTACATCTCGTTGGCGATGACGCTGGTGTCGAACTGGCCGCCGGTCATGGTGCGCACGATGTCGAACAGCTTCAGCGTGCCGATCGACTGGGTGACCAGCACGACGATCACCGCCGGCCTGATCGACGGCAGCGTCACCCTGAAGAACATCTGCGCCGGGCCCGCGCCGTCGAGCTTGGCCGCCTCCACGATGTCGGAGGGGATGCCCTTGATCGCGGCCGACAGCACGACGGTGGCGAAGCCGGCCTGGATCCAGACCATCACCACGATGAGGAAGAGCGTGTTGAGCGGCGGGTCGAGCAGCCACTGCCGCGGCTCGCCGCCGAACCAGACCACGACCTGGTTGAGCAGCCCGATCTGGTCGGCGCCCTCGGGCCGGTAGGCGTAGACGAACTTCCAGATGATGCCCGCGCCGACGAACGAGATGGCCATCGGCAGGAAGACCAGCGACTTGGCCAGCGACTCGAACCGGCTGCGGTCCACGAGTACCGCGTACACCAGGCCGATCGCGGTCACCAGGAGCGGGACGAGCACCACCCAGATGAGGGTGTTGCGCAGCACCGTCACCGCCTCCGGCTGGGTGAACATCCACACGTAGTTGTCCAGGCCGACGAAGGCGGTGCTGTCGCCGCTCATGAACGACAGCAGCGTGGTGCGGATGCCCGGGACGACCAGGCCGACGGCCAGCAGGACGAGGGCGGGGCCGAGCAGGATCGCGGCGTGCAGGCGGGCCTTCTGCCGCATCGGCGCCCTGTCGAGAAGGAGCAGGACCAGGCCGACGACGGCGAGGAACGCGACGACGCCGATGAGCAGCTGGGTGAGCTTGGGCGACTCGGCGACCAGATCGAAGTCCAGGTCCAAGGGTCCTCCGGGGGTTCCCCTCCAGGGCCAGGCGCGGCGCCGTCGAGGGCTTGCGAGGTGGGGCTTGTTCAGGGGGCGGGGGTGGCCGTCCTCCCCTGCGGGTACGGCAGGCGGCCCTGCGCCGCCCGCCGTACAGGGGGGATCAGGACTTGGGCCAGGAGGCGTCGATGAAGTCGAGCACCGTCTTGGTGTCCTTGCCGTTGATCCAGTCGGTCATGCCCTTCCAGAAGGTGCCCGAGCCGACGGCGGCCGGCATGAGGTCCGAGCCGTCGAACCTGAACACGGTCGCCTCGTCGCGCAGCATCTCCATCGACAGCTTGTCGATCGGGTTCTGCGCGTTGGCCAGGTCGACGCCCTTGTTCGCCGACACGTAGGTGCCGAGCTTCATCCTGGAGTTGGCGTGCTCGGGTGTGGCCAGGTACCGCTGGAACGCCTGGACCTCGGGCCGGTCGGCGAAGGCCGCCACGAACTCGCCCGCGCCGAGCACCGGCTTCTTGGCGGGGTCGTTGCCCGGCAGGTAGAAGGCGAAGACGTCGCCGTCCTGCGCGACCTTGGTGCCCTCAGGCCAGAAGTTGGCGTAGAAGGAGGCCTGGCGGTGCATCGCGCACTTGCCCGTCGTGATCGGCACGCCGCCCTCCTGGAAGGCGGTGCTGGCGATCGACTTGACGGGGCCGTAGCCGCCGTTGACGTACTTGTCGTTCTTGAGGATCGCGCCGACCTTGTCGACGGCCGCGACGACCTTGGGGTCGTTGAACTTCAGCTCGTGCGAGACCCACCTGTCGTACTCCTCGGGCCCGAGTTCGCGCAGGATGACGTCCTCGATCCAGTCGGTCGCGGGCCAGCCTGTCGCCTCGCCGGACTCGATGCCCGCGCACCACGGCTTGACGCCGCCGGCCGCGATGGTGTCGCTGAGCTTCATCAGCTCGTCCCAGGTCTTGGGGACCTGCCAGCCCTTCTCCTGGAAGGTCTTGGGGGAGTACCAGACGAACGACTTCACGCTGGCGCCCAGCGGCGCGGCGTAGAAGGTGCCGTCGACGGTGCCGTAGTTGGTCCAGTCCTTGGACCAGCCCTGGTCGGCCAGCGTCTTGACCTCGGCGGGGGCGGGCTTCAGCTTGCCCGCCTTCGCGAAGCGCGCCAGCAAGCCTGGCTGGGGGAAGAAGGCCAGGTCAGGCGGGTTGCCGCCGTCGGAACGGACCTGGATCTGCGCCTCGAACTCGCCCGTGCCCTCGTATGTGATCTTCATGCCGGTGCACTGCTCGAACGTCTTCCAGTTCTGCTGGAAGAGGTCGGCCTCGGCGTCCCTGATGGGGGAGTAGACCGTGACCTTCTTGCCGTCGTGCTTGCCGTACTGCTGGTAGGCGGCGCAGTCGGCCGCCGGGGCCGTCTGGCCGGCGGAGGACCCGGAGCCGGTGGAGCCGCAGCCGGTGGCGACGAGCGCCAGCGCCGCGGCTCCGGCAAGAAGTCGAGGGGCGGTCGTCATGTGCATCCTCCTGAGCCGGTGAGAGCGTTCTCTGAGGATTGATTGCGCACATAACGAGGTCAATATCGGTGGTATTACGGTTTGTTGGGGGACCAGGAAAACCCGTTGTTGCTGATCACATCCCGGTACCAGAGGGCGCTGTCCTTCGGGGTGCGGACCTGCGTGGTGTAGTCGACGTGGACCACGCCGAACCTGTGGCTGTAGCCCTCGGCCCACTCGAAGTTGTCCAGCAGTGACCACACCAGGTAGCCGCGCAGGTCGGCGCCCGCCGCGATGGCCTCGTGCGCGGCGCGCAGATGCCCTTCGAGGTAGCCGAGCCTGCCGTCGTCGTGCACCCTGCCGTCCTCCACCACGTCGTCGAAGGCCGCGCCGTTCTCGGTGACCATGAGGCCGACCTGCGGGTAGTCCTGCGACAGCCGTACCAGGAGGCGGGACAGGCCGCTGGGCACGATCGGCCAGCCCATCGCGGTCACGGGGGCGTCGGCGGGGGCGAAGCGCACGCCCTCAGAGCCGGGCCAGGCCGCGTCGGCGGCGAGGTCTGGCCCGTCCTCGACCACGCACGGGTTGTAGTAGTTGATCCCCACCAGGTCGATGGGGGCGTTGATGGTCTCCAGGTCGCCGTCGAGGATGTGCGCGGTGCCGCCGTTGCGCCCTGCGGCCTCCAGCACCTCCTGCGGGTAGGCGCCGAACAGCGCGGGGTCCAGGAACTGCCTGGTCAGCAGCGCGTGGATGCGATGGACGGCCGCCGCGTCGGCCTCCGAAACCGCCGCGTCGGGGTCGTTCACCTGGGCAGGCGTCAGCACCGGCGCCGAGTTGACCACCAGCATGATCTCCTCGGCGCCCGCCGAGCGCAGCGTCCGCGCCGCGAGCCCGTGCCCGAGCAGCAGGTGGTGCGCGGCCTGGAGCGCGTCATGAGGTGAGGTACGGCCCGGCGCGTGCACGCCGTTGCCGTAGCCGAGGAAGGCCGAGACCCACGGTTCGTTGAGCGTGGTCCAGTGGCTCACCCTGTCGCCGAGCCGGTCGTACATGATCGCGGCATAGTCCGCGAAGTAGTAGGACGTCTCGCGGGAGGTCCAGCCGCCGAGGTCCTCAAGCGTCTGCGGTAGATCCCAGTGATAAAGCGTGACATATGGTGTGATGCCCGCTTCGAGTAGCGTGTCCACGAGCCTGTCGTAGAACCCCAGGCCCGCGGGATTGGCGGGCCCCGAACCCGTGGCCTGGATCCTGGGCCACGCGACGGAGAAGCGGTAGGCGTTGAGGCCCAGCTCCTTCATCAACGCCACGTCCTCGCGGTAGCGGTGGTAGTGGTCGCAGGCCACCTCGCCGGTGTCGCCGTCGCGCACCTTCCCCGGCGTCGCGGAGAAGGTGTCCCAGATCGAAGGGCCTCGCCCGCCCTCCTTGGCGGCCCCCTCGATCTGGTAGGACGCGGTCGCCGCACCCCAGACGAAGTTCTCAGGGAAGACCACGGTCCCCCGCGTCTCCATGGTCGTGATCGTCATCCCTTGACAGCTCCTTGCATGATTCCTCCGATGATCTGCTTGCCGAGCAGGACGAAGACGAGGATGAGCGGCAGGGTTCCCACCGCCGTCCCCGACAGCCCGAGGACGTAGTCGTTGACGTAACCGCTGGCCAGCGTCGACAGCGCCACCTGCACGGTCGGGTTCTCCGGCGTCAGGACGACCAGCGGCCAGAAGTAGTCGTTCCACGCCGTCATGAACGTCAGCATCCCGAGCACGGCCGCCGCGGGCCGCGCGGCGGGCAGCACCACGTGCCAGAACAGGCCCCACGTCGTCGCGCCGTCGACCCTGCCCGCCTCCAGCAGCTCGGTGGGCAGCGCGCGGGACAGGTACTGCGTCATGAAGAACACCCCGAAGGCGTTCACCAGCGCGGGCACCACCAGGGCGTACATCGAGCCGGTCCACTCGATCTTCACCATGAGCATGTAGAGGGGGATGATGCCGAGCTGCGTGGGGACCATCATGGTCGCCACCGTGACCAGCAGCAGGATGTTCTTGCCCCTGAAAGACAGCTTGGCGAAGGCGAAGCCCGCCAGCGTCGAGAAGAACATCACCGCGATCGCGATCGACCCCGCCACCAGGAACGAGTTGAGCAGCGCCATGGCGAAGGGCACCGTGTCGAAGACGCGCGCCACGTTGGCGAAGAAGTTGCCGCCGGGCACCAGCGGTGGCGGCACCTCGGCCAGCGCCGAGTTGTGCCGCGAGGCCACGACCACGCTGTAGTAGAGCGGGAAGACCGAGAAGAACGCCACCGCCAGCAGCGTCAGATAGGTGAGGCGTCGTCTCACTTGAAAGCCCCTCCAAGCCGGCGGGTCAGCAGGTAGTTGACGCCCGCCGCGACCACCACGAACAGGAACATCACCCACGAGGCCGCCGAGGCGTAGCCGAAGTCGAACTTGTTGAAGCCCAGGTCGTAGACGTAGAGCGCGAGCGTCTGGAACTGGTGGTCGGGGCCGCCGCTGGTGATGCCGCCCGCGCCGCTTCCCGACCCGAACAGCAGGGGCTCGGCGAGGATCTGCATCGCGCCGATCGTCGAGACCGTGACCACGAAGATGATCGTGGGCCTGATCATCGGGATGGTGATCTTCTTGAGCTGCGTCAGGTTCGACGCGCCGTCGATCGTCGCCGCCTCGTACAGCTCCCTGGGCACGGCCTGCATCGCGGCAAGGAAGATCAGCGCGTTGTAGCCCGTCCACCTCCACATGATCATCGCGGAGATGGCCACGTGCGAGGTCGCGGTCCCCTCCGCCCACGCGACGCCGTCGATCCCGAACCACGACAGCATCCAGTTGATCAGGCCGTAGTCGCGCCCGAAGAGCTGGCTGAAGATCACCACGACCGCGACGACGCTCGTCACGTTCGGCACCAGCAGCGTGATGCGGAAGAACGTCTGCGCCCCCAGCGGGCGGTTGAGCAGGTGCGCCAGCCAGATGGCCAGCACCAGCTGCGGCACCGTCGAGATGACCCCGATGGAGAAGGTGTTGAACGTGGCGTTCCAGAAGTACCCGTCGGCGAGCAGCGTGCCGAAGTTCTCCACGCCGATGAAGGTGTGCACGTCGGAGGTGAGCGTCCACTCGTGCAGGCTCACCCACGCGGTGAAGATCAGCGGGAAGACGCCGAACGCGCAGAACAGCAGGAAGAACGGGGCCACGTAGGCGTAGGGCGAGAGCTTGAGGTCGAGCGTGTGCCTGACGAGACGGCGGCGGTGCCTCCTGGGCGCCGCGGCTGGCAGGGTGGCCATGCGGAAGTCCTCTTGTTCGATGCGGTACGGCGGGGCGCGCGCGGCCCCGCCGTACCGGCTGCTACTTGATCTTCTGGACGTCCGCGACGACCTGCGCCCACGCCTCGTCCGGCGTCTGCTTGCCCTGCTCGACCCTGCCGAGCCCGTCGCCGATGGCCACGCGCACGTCGCCCTCCTTGGGGCCGAGGTGCTGCGGCTTGAGGTTGCGCGCCGCGTCGGAGTAGATCTTGCCGATCGGCGCGTCACCGAAGAACGGCTTGGTGAAGCTCTGGATCGAGGGGTCGTCGTAGAGCGCGGGGATCGAGGGGAAGGTGCCCTCCTCCTTGAAGACGCGGGCCTGGTTGTCCTTCGAGGTGAGGAAGTCGATCAACTCGGCCGCCTCCTTGGGGTGCTTGCCCTGCTTGGGGAGCAGCAGGTGGGAGCCGCCGCTGTTGCCCGAGCCGCCGGGAACCTTCGCGATGTCCCACTTGCCCGTCGCGTCCTTGGCCTGCTCCTGGATGTAGCCGGTCATCCAGGCCGGGCAGATGATCGTGGCGAACGAACCCTTGGCGAATCCGGTGTTCCACGGCGGGGAGAAGGCGGCCAGCTTGGCGCTCAGGTCGTTCTGGGTGATCTGGTTGGACAGGTCCCAGGCCTTCTTCACCTCGGGGTTGGACGCGACGACGATCTGGTCCTGGGCGTCGTAGAGGCCGACGGACGCCTGGTTGACGATCGCGCGGAAGATCTCGCCGGGGGAGTCGACGAACTTGGCGTCCTTCACGCCGCCCGCGAACTTCTTGCCGGTCTCGATGTACTGCTCCCACGTCGGCCAGAGCTCGGCGACCTTCTCACGGTCGGTCGGCAGCCCCGCCTTCTCGAACAGGTCCTTGCGGTAGCACATGGCCAGGCCGCCGACGTCGGTGCCGAGGCCGAGCAGCTTGGTGCCGTCCTTCGACAGGCCCTGCTGCCACTTCCAGTCCAGGTAGTCGCCCTGCCGCTTGTCCAGGCCGTACTGCTTGAGGTCGTGGAACTTGTCGGGCTGCGCGGTGAAGGAGCTGATGTAGCCGACCTCCACCGCCTCGACGTCGGCCGCGCCCGCGTTGGTGGCCAGCCGCTTGACCAGGTTGTTGTGGTGGTCGTTGAACTGCGTCACCCGCTCGACGATCTCCACGTTGGGATGCGTCTTCTTGTACTCCGCGTACAGCGGCTTGAAGCCGAAGTCGCCGAAGAGGGCGACGCTGAGCGTCACCTTCTCGTCGCCGCCGCTTTGGGTGGCGGTCGGCTGCGACCCGCCGCCACAGGAGGCGAGAGCGAGAGCGAGCGCGGACGCGGTGAGCACCGGTACGGCGAGCCGCCCGAAGCGGCGGGCCTGGGAGTACGGCGTGGCCATGGAACCCTCCCTGAGGGCGGTGTGGGGGTTGAGTCGATGAGAGAGCGCTCTCTCAGAAGGTTGGGGCCAGGTCGGCGCGGTGTCAACGGAGTGTTTCCGTGGCCTCAAAGAGAGCGCTCTCTTCAGATTCCGGCTGTTTCCGCAGGTGGTGGGAGGGGTGTTCCAGTAGTGGGAGCGCTCCCAGCGTGGCCGGTCGTTTCCAGAGTGTTACCTGTGGGCGGGAGAGCGTTCTCTCAGCCGAGAACGCGACCGAGCACCTTGGCGTACATCCTGCCGGGGCTCGGCGTCGAAGGCGGGGTCAGGAAGCCAGGCAGCATCGGCAGGTCGACCGCGAACGGCTGCAACCGCTCGTACAGCAGGTTCGCGTCGCCTGGACGGGCCTCCACCGCCTTCTCCAGCAGGTCGGACAGCACCTTCCCCAGCGCGGCTGGAAGCCCGGGCACCGAAGGCGGCCGCTCCTTCACCTGCTTCTCGAACACGACATACTCGGTCGGCCCGGTGAACAGCTGCCGCCCCGTCAGCATCTCGTGCAGCACGCACCCGAGCGAGTAGAGATCGCTGCGCGGCTCGGCGACGCCCCGCTGGATCTGCTCGGGCGCCATGTAGGCGGGAGTGCCGAGAATCTGGCCGATCCTCGTGAACTGCGTGCCGTTCGACTCCCGCAACATCGCGAGCCCGAAATCGAGCACCTTGATACTGCCGTCAGGACACAGCATGAGATTGGTCGGCTTCAGGTCCCGATGGCAGATCTCCAGCGCATGGGCCGCCGACAACACCGCGCACGCCTGCGCCGCGATCGCCACCGCCCACGGGACCGGCAGCGGGCCGTGCTCACTCAGCAGGTCGGCGACCGTGACCCCGTCGATGAACTGCATCACCTGGAACAGCCGCTGCTCGTGCGTCCCGAAGTCGTACAGGACCGGAGCGCCCGGATGCTCCAAGCGCGCCAGGATGCGCGCCTCCCTGATGAAACGCCGCTCCAACTCCTCGTCGGTGTCCTTGCCGGGCAGCGGGTAGAGCAGCTTGACGGCCACCCGCCGATCCAGGTGCCGGTCGTGGCCGCGATAGACGGCGCCCATGCCACCCCGGCCCAGGGGCAGGTCGTCGAGCTCATAACGGTCACCGATGACCATCCGCCCCTCCCTGCTCCCCTCGGGACCCTCCGGGGAATCTACAGCAACCCGGTGGATCTTGATCGCTGAGCGCATGAGCCTTCGCTGGGGCATGCTTCGCGCGGGCCAGGCTCAGGGTGCTCCCTGTGTTCACCGGCCTCAGTCAGCAAGTCGGGTGAAAGGCGCTTGCAAGGAGTTCTATCTACAAATGTCGCTATCTGTCCAAAACTGGATATTTAGGGGGATTTCATCCATGCAAGCACTCAAGAAGGCCGCCGCTACCGCCATCATCACGACGTCCATGCTCGCCGTTCCCATGCTGACCTCGGCTCAGCCCGCCGGCGCGAGTACCGCGGCGGCGACACCGGCCGCCATCACATCCGTCCAGGTCGGCAGTGAGGCCAGCCACTGCAACAAGAGGACGTCGAGAGCGCACTGCAAGATGCACCGCACGATCATCCGCATCGACGACGACCGCGTCGGCCCTGGAGGGGACGGCCCTTCCAACATCAGGCCGGGCCTTTGAGCCGGCCGAGCCCCGCGGTCTCATCCCAGAGACGGTGCGCGCCCTCGTGAACCTGGCTCGCCCGTCAGCCGGCGGCCACATACGGCCACATGACTCGGCGGCTCAACGCCTTACGAGCGGCCCGCACTCCTGTTCGGGCGCACCCACGCGCGCCCCGCCACGGGTGGAAGGCAGTGGCTGCCTTCCACCGTGAGGGCCGGCACTTCACCGGCCCTTCGAGGAACTCGATACGTCAGGCGTCCGCGTGCTCGCGACCAGGGCCGCACGGCACCGTGGACGTGATGGTGGACGGTCCCGGCCAAGGCGCGGGTTCGGGGGTGCCCACCTGGTGGTTCGAGATGGCCTTAGATCCCCGTCGAGTCATGCGGTCGAGGTCGCGCGCTCGGCCGGGAACCCGTGCGCGCGTGCGGCGACCACGACGGCCAGCACCGGGGCCAGGAGGGCAAGCACGCTCCACGGGAAGGAGGCCGAGCCGAGGAGGCCGAGCAGGATCCCGCCGACGACCCCGCCGCCCGCCATGGCCACGTTCCACAGGGTGACGAGCATGGCCTGCGCGGCGTCCGCCCATTCTCCGCCCGCGTCGCCCGCGGCGGTCTGCAGGAGGGTGGGGACGCCGCCCCATCCGAGGCCCCACAGCGCCGCCGCGCCGTACACCAGGGCGGGGCTGCCGGCCGTCAGCGCCAGGATGGCGGCCGCGCCGGCGACCAGGAGAGCGCTGGCGATGGTGAGGGTGCGCAGCCGGCGGTGGATGTGCGCGCCCACGTACCAGATGCTCACCAGGGAGGCGCCGCCGAAGACCAGCAGCACGAGGTCGGTGGAGCCGCCCATGCCGAGCCGGTCGAGGAACGTGGCGATGTAGGTGTAGAGGATGGTGTGGGCCAGTACGAAGACAAGGGTGACGACTAGGACCGGTGTCACGCCGGGGACGCGGAGGGTCCGCAACATCGGGGTCCGGCCGTCCTGCCGCTGCCCCGGCTGGTCCGGCACCGTCGCGATGATCCAGGCGATCACGACCAAGGTGAGCCCTGTCATGATCAAGAACGACACCTGCCAGCCGAGCGCCTTGCCGAGGAAGGTCCCCGCGGGCACACCCAGCGACAACGCGACCGGAATGCCGGTCATCACGATCGCGATCGCCCTGCCCTGCAGGTGGACAGGGGCCAGACGGCGGGCGTACCCCGCCAGCAGCGCCCATGCCAGGCCCGCGGCCACCCCGGCGACGAACCGGGCCAGCATGGTCAGCGGAAAGCTCGCCGAGACCGCTGTGACCGTGTTGGCGGCGGCGAAGGCCGCCATCGCCGTCAGCAGCAGCCGCTTGCGCCGCCATCCCGCTGTGGCCGCGGTCAAGGGGATCGCCGTGAGCGCGGTCCCGATCGCATAGATCGTGACAGACTGCCCCATCGCGGACTCACCCACGTTGACGTCGGCACTCATCGCGGGCAGTACGCCGGCGGGCAGCGTCTCGGTCAGGCTGGTGATGAAGACGGCCGTGGCCAGGGCCGGCAGCGCCGCCAAGGGGAGCCTCTGGTCCTGTGTTCTGTCGTGGTCCATGGCTCGTATGCTCAAACCATCACATACATGTGAGGGTCAATTCGCCAGGGTGTGAGGTCGAGCACATGCGCATCGGAGAACTGTCGGAACGCACCGGCACGCCCCGCCGACTGCTGCGCTACTACGAAGAGCAGGGACTGATCAACCCCGACCGCTGCCAGAACGGCTACCGCACCTACGACGAGGGCCTCGTGGACCGGGTCATGCAGATCAGAGGGCTGCTCGACGCCGGACTGCCGACCCGGCTCATCAAGCAGATCCTCCCCTGCCTCGACAAGCCCCGCGTCATCCACTTCTCCGACGCGACCCCGGAGATGCTCGCCACGCTGGAACAGGAGCGCGATCGCATGACCGAGCGCATCACGTGCCTGACCCGCAACAGGGACGCCATAGCCGAGTACCTCGACGTGGTGCGCGACAACCACAGTTCCGACGCAGCGACTTCAACGCCATGACCCGCAAGGCTTGCTCAGCTGTCGCCTGTGTGAATACCCAACGCGGCCAACAGTCACCACACATCGGTGGAGGGGTCACGTTGAAGGACCGGACAGTCGGGAGCGTGCCCGGTGCGAGCCGCCCTCACCGCGCGGCACGCCAACCTCCGATCGCTATAGCGTTGACGAGATGCCGGAAGGACCGAGTCAGACGTTGCGGCGGTATTGGCCGCCTGCTTCGAAGAGGGCCTCGGTGATCTGGCCGAGCGAGCACACGCGGGCCGCCTCCATCAGCACCTCGAACGCGTTCTCCTCCGACATGGCGACCTCCCTCAGCCGCCGCAGCGCCGCCGCCGACTCAGAGCGGTTCCTGGCGTGGAAGCCGTGCAGGCGGTCCAGCTGGGAGCGCTTCTCCTCCTCGGTCCCTCGGGCCAGTTCGAGCGGCCCGTGTTCCACCTCGCCGCGCGGGTTGCGGAAGGTGTTCACGCCGATGATCGGCAACGACCCGTCGTGCTTGCGGGTCTCGTAGAGCATCGACTCGTCCTGGATCTTGCCGCGCTGGTAGCCGGTCTCCATCGCGCCGAGCACGCCGCCCCTGTCCGACAGGCGCTCGAACTCGCCGAGCACCGCCTCCTCCACCAGGTCGGTCAGCTCGTCGATGATGAACGAGCCCTGGAGCGGGTTCTCGTTCCTCGCCAGGCCCCATTCGCGGTTGATGATGAGCTGGATCGCCATCGCTCGCCGTACGGACTCGGCGGAAGGGGTGGTGACGGCCTCGTCGAAGGCGTTGGTGTGCAGGCTGTTGCAGTTGTCGTAGATCGCGATGAGGGCCTGCAGGGTGGTGCGGATGTCGTTGAAGTCCATCTCCTGGGCGTGCAGCGACCGGCCGGAGGTCTGGATGTGGTACTTCAGCTTCTGCGAGCGTTCCGCCGCGCCGTACCGCTCCCTCATGGAGACGGCCCAGATACGGCGGGCGACGCGTCCGAGCACCGAGTACTCAGGGTCCATGCCGTTGGAGAAGAAGAACGACAGGTTGGGCGCGAAGTCGTCGATCTTCATGCCGCGTGCCAGGTACGCCTCGACGTAGGTGAAGCCGTTGGCGAGGGTGAAGGCGAGCTGGCTGATGGGGTTCGCGCCCGCCTCGGCGATGTGATAGCCGGAGATGGACACCGAGTAGAAGTTACGCACCTGGTTGCGGATGAACCATTCCTGGATGTCGGCCATCATCCGCAGGGAGAACTCTGTGGAGAAGATGCAGGTGTTCTGTCCCTGGTCCTCTTTGAGGATGTCGGCCTGTACGGTCCCCCGCACGGTGGCGAGCGTCTTCGCACGCAGCTGGACGGCCTCCTGCCGGGACGGCGCGCGGCCCTCGGCCGACTCGAAGCGTTCGATGGCCTGGTCGATGGCGGCGTTGAGGAAGAAGGCCAGGATCGTGGGGGCCGGGCCGTTGATGGTCATGGAGACGGAGGTGTTGGGCGCGGACAGGTCGAAGCCGTCGTAGAGCACCTTCATGTCGTCGAGCGTCGCGATCGACACCCCCGAAGTCCCGACTTTTCCGTAGATGTCGGGTCGCAGGTCGGGGTCGTTGCCGTACAGCGTCACCGAATCGAACGCGGTGGACAGCCGCGTCGCCGGCTGGCCCTCGGAGAGCAGCTTGAAGCGGCGGTTCGTCCTGAACGGGTCGCCCTCACCGGCGAACATCCTGGTCGGGTCCTCGTCGTCCCGCTTGAAGGGGAACACTCCAGCGGTGAACGGGAAGCGGCCAGGGAGGTTCTCCGAGCGCAGGAAGCGCAGGAGCTCGGCGTGGTCCTCGAAGCGGGGGAGAGCGACGCGCGGGATCCTGTTGCCGGAGAGGGTCTCCCGCCACAGCGCGGTGTGGATCTCCCTGTCGCGGACCCGCACGACGAGCTCGTCGGCGGTGTACAGCTCCTTCAGCGCGGGCCACTCGGCCAGCAGCGCCCTGCTCTCGTCGGACAGCTCACGCTCGGCCCGCGTGGCCAGCTCCTCCAGTCGCCTATCCGTCGCATCGGCCGCCGCCGATCCCGTCCGCGCATCGGCCGCAGTCACCGATCCCGTCCGCGCATCCCTCGCGGTCGCCGGTCCCGTCCGCATATCCGTGGCATCGGCCGCCGTCGCCGCGGCGTTCTCACTGAGGAGGGCGGTCTCGCCGAGCAGTGCCCGCACGGCGGTCAGCTGCTGGCGGCGCCGGGCCACCTCCATCTGGGCCAGCGTCTCGGCGTGGTACCCGCGCACGGTCTCGGCGATCTCCGCGAGGTAGCGGACCCTCGCCGGCGGCACCACGGCGGCGGCCGTCTTGGAGGTGCGCCCCTGCACCCTCGGCAGCAACCCGGGACCTGCCGGCAGGCCCCGCTCCACCAGCACCTCGCGCAGGTGCTGGTACAGCGCCGTCACGCCAGCGTCGTTGTAGCGGGCCGCGATCGTCCCGAACACCGGCATCTCGTCGGGCTTGACCCCGAACGCCGCCTTGTTGCGCACCATCTGCCTGCGCACGTCGCGCAGCGCGTCCTCGGCCCCGCGGCGCTCGTACTTGTTGATCACTACGGCCTCGGCGAAGTCGAGCATGTCGATCTTCTCCAGCTGGGAGGCCGCACCGAACTCCGGCGTCATCACGTAGATCGGGACGTCCACATGCGGGACGATCCCCGCGTCGCCCTGCCCGATGCCGGGTGTCTCGACGACGACGAGGTCGTAGCCGGCCGCACGGCAGGCGGCGATCACGTCGTCGAGGCAGGCGGGCACCTCGCTGGCGGCCCCGCGCGTGGCGAGGGACCGGAAGTAGGTCTGGCCGCCGAGGCTGTTCATCCTGATGCGGTCGCCGAGCAGGGCGCCACCGCCACGCCGTCTGGTGGGGTCGATGGCGATGACCGCGATGCGGAGCTTGTCGTCGTTGTCGACGCGGAACCTGCGCAGAAGCTCGTCGGTCAGCGACGACTTGCCGGACCCGCCGGTGCCGGTGATGCCCAGCACGGGTGCCCGTCGCACCGTCGGTTCCGCGGAGTCGGCGGTCGCGCTGCCCAGGGCGCGCAGCCCCTCGAGGAGTTCGTCGGGGGCGCGTCCGGACTCGATCAGCGTGATCGCCCTGGCCAGCGCCGCCTGGTCGCCCGAGGCGACGGCCTCGACCGAAGGAGGATCGCCGAGCTCGACGTCGCATTCCTCGATCAGCTTGTTGATCATCCCGGGGAGGCCGAGCCGCTGCCCGTCCTCGGGGGAGAAGATCCTTGCCACGCCCCTGGAGTGCAGCAGCTCGATCTCCTCGGGGACGATCACGCCGCCGCCTCCGCCGTACACCCTGACGTGCCCGGCGCCGCGCTCCCGCAGCAGCTCGACGAGGTAGCTGAAGAACTCGACGTGCCCGCCCTGGTAGGAGCTGATCGCGATCCCCTGGACGTCTTCCTGGATGGCCGCGGTGACGATCTCGTCGACGGACCTGTTGTGCCCGAGATGCACGACCTCGGCCCCTTGTGACTGCAGTATCCGCCGCATGATGTTGATCGCGGCATCGTGGCCGTCGAACAGCGCCGCTGCGGTCACGAATCGGACGGGATGGACCGGTGCGTGCACGCCTGATCACTCCTTTGTGAGGGGCCTCCCTTCCGAAGATACTAGGACGTCCTACTATTTCCCAGTCGTCGCCTCGTACGGCTTGCGCCGCCTCGCCGTGTTCCCTGCGGGCTGCGGGGTGGGCTGGCGCGAACTTCCGGAGGCACGGCCGATCTGAGCGTGCTCGCCGGAACGCTCCAACGGCTCGCGAGCCCGATCTCCCTGTGTCCTGGCGTGGGGGAGGGTGTCATCGGCTGGGACGCGGGTGCGGGGGACGGGCTGACGTGGCGGCCCGCCGCCCGTACGCCACGTGCCACCCTTGGCCGCCGTTCCTTCGGCCGTCGTCCCGCGCGCACCCGAAGGCGGGGGAGTCGCGCCCGAAAGCGGGGGAGTCGCGCGTGAAGACGGGGAAGACGCTGCGCGCGCCGGAGGGGTCACGCGGGTCTGGGGAGCCGTGCTCGGAGGGGCCGCGCGGGTCCGGGATGCCGTGCTGGGGGAGGTCGCGCGGGCGGTGACGGGTGCGCCGGGGCGGGCCTTCGAGCGTGCGCCCGAAGAGGCCCCGCGGGTCGGCGTGGACGTGCTCGGGGAGGTCGTGCGGGGCGGGGATGGCGGGGCGATCCTGCCGGCGGTCTGGGCGGTCTGGGCGGTCGAGGTGATCCATGGGATGAGCCCTCTGCGGTGGCGGCCGGATCCGCGGGAGCGTCCCGCCACCCTGAAGGAGACGATCACGGTGGTCAGCACCATCGCCGCGAGTAACGCCTGTGGCGTCCCGAGTAAGTCGAACGGCGAGCCTCCCGCCTGCGCCGACGGCAGGTCCGCCTGGACGGTGAAGGGCTCCGGTGGCCTGTCCGAAGGGCGTACCTCGATCAGGGTGGGACGCTCCTTGACCAGGCGGGGCAGGCCGTACCCGACGACTTTGTCGGTGTCGCGGACCTTGCGCTTGAGCCAGACCCTGTCGACGTTCGCCTCGATGGTGTAGATCTTCGATCCGGCGACCTTCTCGACGATGCCGACGTGGTCGATGCCCTTGTAGCTCTTGCCGCCCTTCCAGTCGTAGAAGACGAGGGCGCCGGGCTCGGGCTGCTGTGACCAGGCGCCCCGCTGGATGAACCAGGCCGCGTGTGAGGGAGTCCAGGCGAACTGCCCGACGAACTCCTGTACGCCCGCCTTCTGTGCGGCCCACGCGATGAACATGTCGCACCATGGCGCGTCGCGGTACTGGGGGTCCTGGACGAGGTTCGCGTACCACGTGCCGAACTTCGTGTGCTGGCCGCCCTTCTCCCGGTATCCGAGTTCGGGGCGGGCCGCCTTCAGCAGTCCTTCAGCGATCGGGTCCAGGACGACTCCTCCCCAGAAGACCGGCGACTAACGAGGGACTGTAGTAGCGCCATCGTGAGCGCGCGCCGGACATCCGGAAAGTGTCTAGATATGAGGTGAAATATACACTCTGTGACTGCTGGGACTTTACTACGGCAGATAGGAGTAGAGGTTCTTCCAGCTGCCCGCGTAGTAGCAGTTGAGCGAGGGCTTCTTGGCCTTGCCCTCGTTGCACACCTTGACCTCGACCAGCGCGACCCGGTGGTCGGTGAAGGCGAACTCCTTCGGCGTGCCCTTGGAGCAGTCGAGGTAGTAGCGGTGCTTGAACGGCAGGCTTCCGTCGCTCTTCATGTAGGAGATGCGGAAGACCGTCCAGCCGCAGCCCTTGGCGCTCGTCAAGTCGGTGATCCTGCCCTTGACGTGGACGGTGGCGGTCACGGGGTTGGTGCTCTTGTCCCGGCTGACCACGGTGAGCGTCCCGCGCGTGACGGCCTTGTCGCCCTGGGCGAACAGCGGACCCCACGATGTGGTGGAACCGGCCGGCGCGTCAGTGGGGGTGGTGGTGGAGGCGGACGCGATGGCGGCGGGGGCCGCCGTCAGCAGCCCTGCGGTGACGGCGATCAGGATGGTACGGCTGGTCCTCATCGGAGTTTCCCCTCTCTTTGCCGAGAGTGTGTGCTCCTGCGCTTTCACGCCGGTTGAGAACCGCCGTACCTGTCAGGACCCGACGCCGACCCGGTACATCGACGTGCCGCCCTCCCCCGGCGGCACGACGTCGGCCACGATGACGGTCACGTTGTCGGGCCCTCCGCCCTCGTTGGCCAGTTCGATGAGCTTGCGCACGGTGGCGTCGGGATCGCCGTACGAGGTCAGGATCTCGTGCAGAGTCTCGGGCCCGAGCACGTCGGTCAGCCCGTCGGAGCACAACATGTAGCGGTCGCCGACCTCGGCCTCGCGCAGCGACATGTCAGGCTCGGACCTGCCCTCGCTGCCGAGCACGCGCAACACCATCGACCTGCGCGGATGCACCGCCGCCTGGTCTTCCGTTATGCGGCCCTCATCCACCATCGACTGCACCAGCGTGTGGTCCTTGGTGATCTGGTAGAGGGCGCCGTCGCGCAGCAAGTACGCCCTGGAATCGCCCAGATGGGCCAAAGCGAATCTCGTGCCGTCCCACAACATGGCGGTCACCGTCGTGCCCATGCCCCTGCGAGCAGGGTCGATCTCGACCAGCTCGGCAAGCCTGCGCCCCGCCTCCAGAACGGCCGCCTCCAGCGCGGTTTCGAGATCGGCGCCTGCTTCTGGCAAGCTTGCGTCGAGCTCGCGCAGCACCGCGATCGTGGCGGAGCTGGCCAGCTCGCCGGCCGCGTGGCCGCCCATCCCGTCCGCGATCGCCAGCATGCGGGCGCTCACGTAGCCCGAATCCTCGTTCTGCTCCCTTCGTCGGCCCACGTCCGACCCGGCGGCATAGCGGATGTTGTGCGTCATAGTATGCAGTAAATCATTGGTTGAAACACTTCACAAGCAGATGCGTTGAAGAGTGTTGTGAACTAATGTGGCCTCCATGAGCCACGACCCGACCGTGAACGCCGGCGACATCGCTCGGCTCGCCGGTGTCGGGCGGGCCGCGGTGAGCAACTGGCGCCGCCGCCACGACGACTTCCCCAAACCCGTCGACGGAACCGCCGCGCAGCCGCTTTTCGCGCTGCGCGAGGTCGAGGCATGGCTGAGTCGCTATGGGAAGTCCTACCAGGTCTCGCTGGCAGATCGCGCGTGGCAACGCCTGAAAGCCTCGGGAGATCTTCAGCTTGGCGAGCTCGTGGCCGCCGCTGGGGGCTTTCTCGCCAGTCCCGACGGTGGTGGTCACGGGCTCGACGCGGGTCTGGCCACCGTGCTGCGCGAGCTGGCCGCCGAGCGCGGCGCGCTGGCCGCCTACGAGTTCCTGTGCGCCCGCTACTTCGAGGCCCATTCCCGCAAGCTCTCCCTCACCCGTGAGGACGTCGCGGCCCTGATGGTACGGCTGGCAGCGCCTGAGGGCGGCATCGTGCTCGACCCCGCCTGCGGCGTCGGCACCCTCCTGCTGCCGCTGTCGTCCCACGGCCGCGCGAAGGACGAGCCCGACGGCGTCAGGGTGCTCGGCCAGGAGCTGGAGGACACCTCCGCCCGCATCGCCGCCGCCAGGCTGGCCCTGCGCGGCGTCGAGGCCGAGATCGTCCACGGCGACGCGCTCAGGCGTGACGCCTTCCCCGGCCCCCGAGCCGACGCGGTGGTCTGCGACCCGCCGTTCAACGAGCGGTCGTGGGGCTACGACGAGCTCACCGGCGACCCCCGCTGGGAGCACGGCCTGCCCCCGCGAGGAGAGTCCGAGCTCGCGTGGGTGCAGCACTGCCTCACCCACGTCAGGCCGGGCGGCCTGGTCGCCATCCTCATGCCGGCCGCCGCCGCCAGCCGCAGGGCGGGCCGCCGCATCAGGGGCAACCTGCTGCGCGCAGGCGCTCTGCGGGCCGTGGTGACCCTCTGGCAGGGCGGCCCCGACCTGTGGCTGCTGCGCAGGCCCGAGAGCGGAGAGCGCCCGCCGTCCGAGATCGCCATCATGGACGCCGAGGGCGACCTGAGCAGGGTCGAGCCCGCGCTGCGCGACGGCGCGCACCAGGTCCGCATCATCGACCTGCTCGACGACGAGGTCGACATCAGCCCCTCCCGCCACGCCCCCCGCGCGGGGGCCGACCTCGGCAGGGCCTTCGCCGATGCCCGCGAGCGCTTCATGGCCGCCTCCGTCGCCGCGCCCGACCTGCTGGTCCTCGACCAGCCACTCGACCAGCCGGCCACCACGATCGGCGAGCTGGTCAAGGCGGGCCTGGTCACGATCCTGCAAGCCCCGCCCAGGATGTCGGCCGACGGCGGCGACCTGCCCGTGCTGACGGCCGACGACGTGGAGCGCGGCACCACCCCCTCGGGCGCCACGACCGCCGAGCCCGGCCTGGTCAGGATCCAGCCGGGCGACGTCGTGGCGACCTATGCCACCGCGAGGGTCGTCAGCCAGGACGGCGCGGTCCTCGGCCCCCAGCTGACGCTCTACCGCGTCGACCAGCGCCGCGTGGACCCCCACTTCCTCGCCGGGTTCCTGCGCTCGGCGGGGGCGCGCGTGCCCGCGGGCTCCAGCAGGGTCGACGCTCGCCGTACGCGCCTGCCGAGGCTGTCGCTGGCCGAGCAGCGTGCCTACGGCGACGCCTTCAGGCAGCTCGCCACCATGGAGGACGCCCTGCGCGAGGCGACCGCGCTCGGGGAGACCCTCATCAGGCTCGGTCACGAGGGGCTGGCCGACGGCCGCCTGCACCCGCCGTCCTGATCCACGGTCCCGGGCACGGCGGGCGCGGCGCCCGGCCTCAGGCCGCGCACGTGTCGTGGGTGGCGTCGAACCCCTTCAGCGCCTCGGAATCCCCGGCCTGCAACGCCTTCAGCCCCTTCCAGTCGTCCCCGATCGTCAGCACCAGCCGCGGCGTGGTCGCGTTCGGCACGAGCCTTGGCGTGCCGGACAGCAGGTCGCGGGTGAGCGTGGGCACGCGGGTCTCCCCGTTCGGGGAGTACAGCAGCAGGGTCTTCGGGTACGGCTTGCGCGGCGCGTCGCCGATCTTGGTGATGTGGTAGCCCCGCTGTTCGAGCCCCACCGCCACCTGGCTGGCCAGCCCTCCGCGGATGGTGCCGTTGCGCACCTCCACATTGATCTTCGACCGTGGCACCTTCGCCTGCCCGCCCTTGACCCCCGCCACGCTCCTGTCCTTGGCGACGATCTGGAACAACGTCTTGGCCTGCGGCTCCACCCACTCCACGCGCCCTGGATGGGTGATGGAGTAGTGCCACGGCGTGGTGATGAAGCGGATCTGCCCCGCGGTCATGCCCTGCGCGCTCTCGGCGAGGTCCTTCATGACACCAGGGGTGAGGCCGGGGTCGGTGGTGACGGCCTTGGTGGCCGCGTCGAGGAAGCCGAAGAGCCTGGCGGGATCGGTGAGCGTCTGCCCGCTCATCACCTTCTTGAGCATGGAGGCGATGAACATCTGCTGCCGCTGGATGCGCCCGATGTCGGAGCCGTCGCCCATGCTGTAGCGGGCGCGGACGTAGCCGAGCGCCTGTTCGCCGGTGAGCGACTGCCGCCCCGCGTCGAGGTGGAGCAGCGCCTTCGTGTCGTCGATGCGCTCGGGCAGGCACACCTCGACCCCGCCGACGGCGTCGACCATGCTCTTGAAGCCGGTGAAGTCGACCTTCACGAAGTGGTCGATGTGGATGCCGGTCAGCGACTCGATCGTCTTCCACGTGCAGCCGATGCCGCCCGAGTTGAACGACTCGTTGATCATGCCGATGTGGGGCTGCTGGCCCGGCAACGTGCCCTTGGCGCGGCAGGCCGGCAGCTGGACCAGCGAGTCTCGGGGGAAACTGATCACCATGGCGTCGTCGCGCCTGGACGACAGGTGGGCCAGCATGATCGTGTCGGTCCGCTCGCCCTCGACGGTGTGGCCATACCGGGCGTTCTTGCCGTCACGCTGGTCGGAGCCGACGATCAGCACGTTGAGCGCGGTGGTGGCGGCCTTGGGCGGCCGGGTGGCGCCCAGGTCGCCCGTCACGTCGATGTGCTGCACGTTGCCGGTCAGCTTCACGTAGGCGCCGACCACCACGCCGACGGCGGCGAGCACCACCGCCATCGTCACCGCGACGACCCAGCGAAGCCAGCGCCGCCGCGCCCGCGGGGGCGGCCCTGGAGAGGGCGAAGGCGAAGGAGGGGCGTCGACGAGCCCGCTGCTCACATGTCACTCCAGGGGAGGTCCAGTCGCACGCGCCGAGTGTACTGAGTCCCGCGGCCTCGGGTGCGCCGGAATGGCGAGCAGGGGGACGCCATAGGATCGAGGCCTTGGCTTTTGACACTTTTTCGCCGGGAGGCGTTCATGTCCGATGTCACCTTCAAGGGCAACCCGATCACCGTCGGCGGCACCTTTCCTCAGCCCGGCGACGCGGCCCCCGCGTTCAGCCTCGTGGGCAGAGACCTGTCCGACGTGACGCTCGCCGCGTTCGGCGACAAGACCAAGGTGCTCAACATCTTCCCCAGCATCGACACCGGGACCTGCGCGGCCTCGGTGCGCCGCTTCAACGAGGTGGCCGCCCAGCACCCGGACGTGGCTGTACTGTGCGTCTCGGCCGACCTGCCGTTCGCCCAGGGCCGCTTCTGCGGCGCCGAGGGCCTGGACAACGTGGTGACGCTGTCGTTGATGCGCGGCAGGGAGTTCCTGACCGCGTACGGCGTCGCCCAGGAGTCCGGCCCGCTGGCCGGCCTCGCCGCCCGCGCGGTGGTGGTGCTGGACGGCGACAACAACGTCGTCTACTCCGAGCTGGTCCCCGAGATCACCCAGGAGCCCGACTACGAGGGCGCGCTCAAGGCCCTGGCGTAACCCTCCCGCGGCGGATCCTCTCTCGTGGAGGATCCGCCGCCAGGCCCGACGGAGGAACCGTGGCCTTCGATGACACCGGTGTCGAGGTGCGGGTGCCCTCGACGGTCGACCGCGTCGTCTCCCTCGTGCCCTCCCTCACCGAGTCGGTGGCGGCCACGGGCAAACTGGTCGGCGCCACCGACTGGTGCAGCCATCCCGCCGACCTCGACGTGGTGAGGGTGCGCGGCACCAAGAACCCTGATCTCGACCGGATCGTGGCGCTCAGGCCCGACGTGGTGCTGGCCAACGCCGAGGAGAACAGGGAGCCCGACCTCCAGGCGCTCAGGGAGGCGGGCGTCGCGGTGTGGGTGACGCGGATCGAGACGGTCGAGGCGGCGTTCACCTCGCTGGGCAGGATGTTCGAGCACGCCTGCCGCAGCCCCGAGCCCGCGTGGCTCGACCGTGCGAGGCAGGCGTGGGACCTGCCGGAGCCCGGGGCCAGGCGCACCGCGATCATCCCGATCTGGCGGCGGCCGTGGATGGTGGTCGGCCGCGACACCTTCACCGGCGACGTGCTGAGGCGGCTGGGCGTCGACAACCTCTACGCCGGCCATCCCGAGCGCTATCCCAAGATCCCCCTCGACGAGCTTGTCGCCAGAAATCCGGATCTGGTGGTGTTGCCGGACGAGCCGTACGCCTTCAACGAGCACGACGGCCCCGAGTGCTTCGCCAGGTCCGCGCTGGTGAGCGGGCGGTTGCTGACCTGGTACGGCCCGTCGATGGTGGAGGCGCCCGCGGCGCTGCGCGACAGTCTCCGTCTCTAGGAGGGTCTCCGCCGCGTCGCAGGGCTCACGCCAGTGCCGCGTCGACGCTCGCGGGCGCCAGCACGTGCTCCGTCACCATCACCGCGGTCCCGATGATGCCCGCCCTGGCGCCCAGCACGCTGGTCACGATCTCCAGGTTCCTCGTCGTGTACGGCAGGCTGCGCCGGTAGACGCTCTCCCTGATGCCGGTCAGGTAGTGCTCCCTCGTCTCGGCCATGTCGCCCGCCAGCACCAGCACGCCGGGGTTGAGCAGGCTGACCGCGGTGGCCAGCACCAGCCCGAGGGTGCGTCCCGCCTCCTGGGTGCGGGCGATCGCCTCGGGGTCGCCCGCCTGCACCAGGCGGACCACGTCGCGGCTGCTCTCCTGCCCGAGGTCCTGGGCCACGGCGTGGCCGCTGGCCAGCGAGGCCACGCAGCCCTTCGAGCCGCAGGTGCAGACCCTGACGTCGCTCTCGCTCAGCCGTACGTGACCGATGTTGCCCGCGGCCTCCTCCACGCCCCTGTAGATGCGCCCGTCGAGCACGATGCCCGCGCCGATGCCGGTGGAGACCTTCACCAGCAGGAGGGAGGGGGAGGACCGGTAGGAGGCCCACCACTCGCCGAGCGCCATCGCCTTGGCGTCGTTCTCCACCAGGATCGGCACGTCGAACCCGTCGCCGAAGGTCGCCTTGATCGGCAGGTCGTCCCATCCCGGCATCAGGAAGGACCTGAGCACCTTGCCCGAGGTGTGGTCGACCGAACCCGGCAGGTCGAGCCCGATGCCGCACACCTGCGCGTGGGTGCGGCCCGTGCGGTCGAGCAGGCGCTCGAAGGCGTGCCGTACCCAGGTCAGGACCTCTTCGGGGCCGCGGTCGATGCGCATGCTCGCGGACTCCTCGGCCTGCGGCCGCGCGGTCAGGTCGGTCAGCGCCACCCTCGCGTGGCTGGCGCCGAGGTCGGCGACGAGCACGACCCTGCTGGTGGAATCGACGGCGAGGACCGAGGGAGGACGCCCGCCCCCGGAAGCCCCCTTGTCGGCCTCGCGGATGTAGCCTGCGGCGATGAGCCGGTCCACCCTGTCGGTGATCGTGGATCTGGACAGGCCGGTGTAGTCGATCAGCTGTTTGCGGGTACGGCACGTACCCTGCCTGATCAACTGAAGGACGTGTCCGGCCGTCAGCATCCCTAGCCCTTCTCCGCGCCTGCCGTGAGGCCCTCCGTCAGCAGCCGCTCGCCGGCGAAGAACACCACCACGATGGGTAGCGTCAGGACTACCGATCCTGCCATGAGAACGGTCGTCGGGATCTCGATACTGCCCGCCAGTTGGGAAAGACCGAGGGAGACGGTCCAGCTCTCCCTGCGCTCGACGAGGAAGAGCAGGGCGAAGAGGAACTCGTTCCAAGCGATCATGAAGGCGTAGAGCCCCGTGGCCATGAGCGCGGGCTTCGACAGCGGCAGCACCACCCGCCAGATCGTCTCGATCCTGCCGCAGCCGTCGATCGCGGCCGCCTCCTCCACGCTGTGCGGCACGGTCTCGAAGTAGTTGCGCAGCATGTAGACGGTGACCGGCACGGTCTGGGCGATGTAGACCAGGATCAGGCCGGTCAGCGACCCGCGCAGCCCGATCATGGTGAACAGCACGAACAGCGGGATCGCCAGCACGATCGCGGGGAAGAGGTAGACGGCCAGGAACAGGAAGTGCACCTGGCGGCGGCCGAAGAAGCGCAGCCTCGCCACCGCGTAGGCGCCGGGGATCGAGATCAGCAGCGTCACCGCGACCGAGGCGACGGCGACGATCGCGCTGTTGCGCATGAAGGTCAGGAAGCCCTGCCTGCCCAGGACGTCCTGGTAGGTGGCCAGGGTGAGGTGCCGCGGCCACAGCGATCCCGGCTCCAGGATCAGCTCCTGGATGTCGCGGACCGAGAGCATGACCATGTAGAGGAAGGGGAAGGCGGTGATCACGGTCAGGAACGCGATCACCAGCAGTCTGAGCACCTTGAACAGCGCGCGTTCGAAACGGTCCCTACTCACGCTCGCCCCCGAAGAACCTCAGGTACACCGCCAGGAAGACCACCAGCACGACGGCCAGGACGAGGGCCTGGGCCGCCGAGGCGCCGATGTCGTCGCGCGCGGTGAGGAAGGTGTAGACCCTGACGCTGACCACCTCGGTGCCCGCCCCTCCTCCCGTGAGGAGGTAGACGTCGTCGAACTTGGTGAAGGTGAACACGAACCGCAGGACCGACAGCAGCGCCACCACGCGCCAGAGCTGCGGCATGATCACGTGACGGAAGCGCTGGGTGGGCGTCGCGCCGTCCACGACCGCCGCCTCGTCGAGTTCGCGCGGCAGCGCCTGGAGCCTGGCGAGGATGAACAGGAAGGCGAAGGGGAAGTAGCGCCAGGCCTCGAAGGCGATGACGGTGAGCAGCGCCACCGGGACCTGCAGGCCGAGTAAGGTGCCCCTGGCTTGGGTGAGGAAGGCGATCGGCTCGCTGAGCCAGGTGTTGACGATGCCGAACTGCGGGTTCAGCATCACCTCCCACAGGAAGGCGACCGCCACGACGGGGGCGACGTAGGGGATGAGGATGGAGGCCCTGACCAGGGTGCGGCCCTTGAACCTGTCCTTCAGCGCCAGCGCGGCCACCAGGCCGATCGAGATCGACAGCGCGGTGCCCGCCACGGTGTAGATCAGCGTGTTGACCAGGGCCGTCCAGAATCCCGGCTCGGAGATGACGTAGGTGAAGTTGTCCAGCGTGTAGTTGCCGAAGAGGCCCGTCCGCCTGATGTTGATCAGACGGGCGTCCTGGAAGGCCAGCATGATCGCCCACAGCAGCGGCGCGACCACGACGGCCAGCGTGATGACCAGCGTGGGGGAGATGAGCAGCAGGCCCGCCCTCGCCTCCCGTTCCCGCAGGGTCATTGCCTGATCCCGCGCTTGATCGCCTCGACGTCCGCCTTGGCCTGGACGGCCGCCGCCTGCGGGGTCAGCGAGCCGTCCACGATCGCGCTGAGCGCCTTGGGGACGGGCAGCTCGCCCATGGTGGCCCCGACCAGCTTGCCCTGGCCCTGCGGGATGCCCCACCTGGCGAACGTGTCGGGGCTCTTGCGCAGCGCGTCCAGTACCTCGGCCGGGTAGATCTGCGACAGCGGCGCCTTGCTGTCGACGCCCGCGGGGAGCGCGGTCCACTTGGCCTCGAAGCCCTTGCGCGTGGGGAACTTGCCCTCCGGCGCCATCCCGATCCACCGCTCGTAGCCCTCGTTCATCATGAAGCCGACGAACCGCTGGGCGGCCGCGGTGTTGGCGTCCCTGGTCACCGCCCACGAGACGATCTCGCCGTACTGGGCGGGCGTGCCGCCCGCGGGCCCCTTCAGCGCGGTGACCACGCCCGTGTTCTCGGCCAGCCACTCCTTGTCCTGCCTGCACCCGGCGCAGGACGGCAGCGCGTCGTTCCTCAGCCCGGCCAGCTCGTCGAGGATGAAGGACGACCAGATGGTCATCGCGGCCTTGCCGGCGAAGTAGGTGGCCCTGGTCGAGTCGACGTCCTGCTCGCCCTTCACGGAGTACTGCGAGGCCAGGCGCGAGTAGAAGTCGAAGGCCTGCACGCACGCGGGGGAGTCGAGGGCGATGTCGCCAGTGTTGTCGACCAGCTGGCAGCCGTTGGCCAGCGCCACGTGCTCGAAGCTCTGCGCGGTGAAGGAGTCCTTGGGCGCGTTGGCCAGGGTGATGCCCGCGACCCCTCCGGTGTTGAGCTTCTTGGCCGCCGCCTCCAGCCGCTCGTAGGTGTCGGGCGGTTCGAGCCCTGCCTTCTCGAACAGGTCCTTGCGGTAGAGGATCAGCTGCGCCCACCCGTCACTGGGCACGGCCAGCAGCTTGCCGGAGGCGCTGTCCAGCTCCAGCGCCCTGGCCGAGAAGGTGTCGCGGCCGAGCTGCTCCACGACCTTCCCCGGCGTCTCGGTGTCGAGCAGGTCGCCGGCCTCCAGCTCGCGCACCGCCGCCAGCGGGAGCGCGCCGATGACGTCGGGCAGCCTTCCCGCCGCCGCGGCCGCGGTGACGATCTGGCTGAACTGGTCCTCCGCCACGCCGACCAGGTTGACCTTGATGCCGGTCTTCTCGGTGAAGTCGGCGGCGATCCGGCGTTGCACGCTCATGCGGTCGGCGAGTGACTCCTCGGTCCACACGGTGATCGTGTCGGCCGGCTGATCTTCTGTGCCGCCGCCGCACGCGGCCGTGGTCAGGGCCAGCAGCGCGGCGGAGAGGACGGCGGTTACCTTGTACGGCATGGCTCGCTCCTCCTGAGGTGTTGTGCCTGGAGTACCCCTTGAGCAGGTCGAGCAACGCACTGTGCAATTTCCGGCATTCGTTGAGAAACTCGGCGGGCCGTCGTGCCTGGTCAGCCCCCACACGATTGATCATGGGAAAGGTTGCTTTCCGGAAACGGCGCTTCAAATTCATGGCAATGCTCGGTTAAAGACGTAGACTTAAGTGTGATTTGAGCGCAGCTATGGTTTGCAATCTTGCGCCAAATCAGCCACTTCTGTTTGATCAAAAAGCGTAAGTGTGGGTAATGCACGTCATCACCATTGAAGAGCCGGGTCTCGTGCGCGTCACGAAGGAGCGGCCCGGCGACCTGGCGCCCGGCACCGTGCGAGTTCGCACGCTGTACTCAGGCGTCTCGGCGGGCACCGAGCTGACCGCCTACCGAGGGACCAACCCTTACCTCAACCGCCGCTGGGACACCGAGCGCCGGCTGTTCGTCGAGGGCCAGAGCCACTCCTATCCCCTGGCGGGCTGGGGCTACCAGGAGGTCGGCGAGGTCGTCGAGGCCGCGCCCGACGTCGCCGACCCGCCCCTCGGGTCGCTGGTGTGGGGCATCTGGGGCCATCGCGAAGAGGCGGTCGTGCCGGCCGAGAAGCTCGTCGGGCACATGATCCCGCCCGGCGTCGACCCGCTCATCGGCGTCTTCGCCAGGGTCGGCGCGATCGCGCTCAACGCGGTCCACGCCGCCGACATCCACCTCGGCGACCAGGTGACCGTTTTCGGGCAGGGCGTGATCGGGCTGCTGGCCACCCGCCTCGCCGTGCTCAACGGCGCCAGGGTCGTCGCCGCCGACGCGCTGCCCGCCCGCCTCGAACTGGCCAAGCGGTTCGGCGCGGCCGAGGCCTTCGACATCCGGACGGGCTCGGCGGCCGAGTTCGTGCGCAAGCGCATCGAGGGCGCCGACACCGCCATCGAGCTGAGCGGCAGTCACCTGGGCCTGCAGGAGGCCATCAGGACCGTCCGCAGGGGCGGCAGGGTCGTCGCCGCGGGCTTCTACCAGGGCGAGGCGCTCGGGCTGCGGCTCGGCGAGGAGTTCCACCACAACCAGGTGCAGCTCGTCTCCTCCCAGATCGGCGGCGTGGCCTCGTGGCTGTCGCACCGCTGGGACGTCGAGCGGCTGCAGCGCACGTTCATGGAGCTGGTCTACCGCGGTGAGGTCGACGCCGCCCGGCTGATCAGCCACGTCATGCCCGTCGAATCCGCCGCCGAGGCCTTCGACCTGCTCGACCGGCATCCGGCCGAGGTTCTGCAACTCGTCTTCGCGTTCGAAGGAAGCACCGTATGAAGCTGGCCGTACAGGAGCAGTTGCTGCCTGGTCGCACGCTGCAGGAGAAGTTCGCGTTCGCCCTCGACGCCGGGTTCGACGCGATCGAACTGCGCGGCAAGGGCGACTTCCAGTTCGCCACCAGGCTCACCGAGCTCAAGCGCGCGCTGGCCGACGGGGTGGTCATGCCGACCGTCTGCGTCGACATGCCGCACTTCATCGGCGACTTCGACCCCGCCAAGCGCAAGGACGCCATCCAGCAGTTGCGCTCCCAGCTCACGGTGATCGCCGAGCTGGGCGGCATCGGCGTCATGACGCCCGCCTCATGGGGGCAGTTCTCCAGGCGGCTGCCGCCCTTCGAGCCGCCGCGCGGGCCCCAGGAGGACCGCGAGGTGCTGGCCGAGGCGCTGAGCCTGCTGGGCGAGCACGCGCACCGCAACGGCGTGAAGATCATGCTGGAGCCCCTCAACAGGTACGAGAACCACATGGTCAACACGCTGGCGGAGGCGGTGTCCTACTGCTCCATGGACTCCGTCAAGGTTGTCGGTGACACCTACCACATGAACATCGAGGAGGACGACCCCTGCCGCTCGTTGGTGGAGGCCGCGCCGTACCTCGCGCACATGCAGATCAGCGAGTCGAACCGCAACCAGCCGGGCACCGGGCACCTGGACTGGGCGGCGCAGCTGGCCACTCTGGACGCGATCGGCTACGACGGCTACCTCGCGCTGGAGTGCCGCCTGCGCGGCGAACCCGAGATCGTCCTTCCGCAGACCGCCGCCTTCATCAGGAAGTTCCTATGATCGCACGCGACGCCGTGCGCGTCCTGGTCGCCAACTGGGACGGGAGCTACACCGTCCCCTCGCGGCGGCTCTACCCCCACCAGTGGAGCTGGGACTCCGCCTTCATCGCGATCGGCAACGCGCGGTGGTCGCCGCGCAGGGCCCGTTCGGAGCTCCTGTCGCTGTTCGGCGCGCAGTGGCGCGACGGCAGGGTGCCGCACATCGTCTTCAACCCCAACGTCCCCGACGGCGCCTACTTCCCGGGACCGGAGTTCTGGGAGGTCCGCGCCCCCTCGGGCAGCGCCACCTCGGGGATCGTGCAGCCTCCCGTGCACGCCATCGCCGCCTGGCAGGTGCACCTGGCCGAGCCTGACGCCGCCTTCCTGCGCCGCCTGTACCCGCGCCTGGTCGCCCAGCAGCAGTTCCTCCGTACGGCGAGGCGGTCCGCCGAGGGCCTGATGTCGATCGTCCACCCGTGGGAATCCGGCATGGACAACAGCCCCGCATGGGACGTCCCCCTCGCCGCGGTCGCCCCGGGACCCACGGGCGTGGTGCGCCGCGACC
This sequence comes from Nonomuraea sp. NPDC049152, assembly GCF_040648355.1. NCBI lineage: Bacteria > Bacillati > Actinomycetota > Actinomycetes > Streptosporangiales > Streptosporangiaceae > Nonomuraea > Nonomuraea sp. NPDC049152. The sequence goes on from NZ_JBEZDO010000008.1 coordinate 142,013, forward strand.
TCACCCACGTCAGCCCCGACGAGCGGCCCACCGACCGCGACTACGAGCGCTACACCGCGCTCGCCCGCGCCTACCGCGACACCGGCTACCGCAGGGCGGGCGCCTTCGCCGTGGAGGACCCGCTGTTCAACGCCGCCTACGGCGCCTCGGAGTCCGCCCTGGCGAAGATCGCCGCCGCCTGCGGCCTCGATCCCGCGCCGCACCACGCGGAGGCGGCCAGGATCACCGCCGCGATGGTCGAGCACCTCTACGACGACGGCTTGTTCCACAGCCGTGACACCGCCAGCGGCATCCTGCTGCGCTCCCACAGCGCGGCCGGCCTGGTGCCGCTGATCCTGCCCGACCTGCCGCGCGAGATCGTCAACGCGCTCATCGGCACCGCTCTCGACAGGTTCGAGATCAAGCGGGGGCTCCTGCCCAGCTTCGCGCCGGGCACGCCGGAGTTCGACCCGGTCCGCTACTGGAGGGGGCCGAGCTGGATCAACCTGACCTGGCTGGTCTGGCACGGCCTGCGCCACCGCAGGGCCGACCTGGCCGAGCTGCTGGCCGAAGGGATGATCAGGGCGGTGACCTCCTCGGGCTTCAGGGAGTACTTCGACCCGTTCACCGCCGAGGGGCACGGCTGCGGGGACTTCAGCTGGTCGGCGGCGCTAGTCCTCGACATCCTGGCTCAGCACGGCCTGGATGGTGTGCCTGCGTCCCTGCGCCAGGTCGGTGAGGAGCTCGGGAGCCTGGCCGAATGCGACGACGTCGGTCACCAGGTGCTCGCGTAGCCCTGCCCTGTTCCTGAGCAGCTCGATTGTCTCGTGGGAGAGCCGCTCCCTGTCCCACGCGTGGGCGAGGCCGCGCGGCACCCTGCCGATCTGGGCACACCTGATCGACAGCCCGTTGTGGTGGAACTCCTCGCCCATGCGCACCTCGTCGGCGCCCTGCGGGTAGAAGGCCAGGTCGATCACCGCGCCCTGAGGTCTGAGCAACTTCAGCGCCAGCGCGAGGTAGCGGGCCTGCCCCCTGCACTGGAACACCACGTCCGCGCCCCTGTCGCCGGGGCCGTGCCGCCAGCGCTCCTTCAGCGTGACGGCGGGGTCCTCGCGGACGGCCGTGGCGCCGAGCGCCTCGGCGACGCGCAACCGCTCGGGCGTCTCGTCCACCACGACGACCTCGGCCGCGCCGTGCCTGAGGGCGAAGCAGGCGGTCAGCAGGCCGACCACGCCCGCGCCCGTGACCGCCACCCTGCGGCCGCGCACGCCGTCGCCCAGGCCGTGGACGGCTGGGCCGTACAGGTCTGCGGCGGCGTGCAGCAGGCCGTTGGCGCAGATGGGGCCCATGTGCGCGACGTAGATGCCAAGGAGCGGATCGAGGTCGTCGGGCAGCTCGACGAAGCGGTCCTTGAGCGGGTCGGCCACGTAGCCGGTGCGGTGACCGTAGGCCATGGCCAGCAGCGAGCCCTCCCGCACGGCCTTCGTCCTGGTCTCGGTGACCATGCCGACCTGCATGTAGCCGATCCCGCGCACCGGGTACTCGATCGACGGCACCCCCTCGGTGAACAGCCCGAGCACCGGATCCCACGTGGCGTTCAGGTAGGGGTTGGTGCCCTTCACGTAGGTCAGCTCGGTGCCCGCGGAGACGCCGCTGTAGACCGTCTCGACGCGGAACGCGCCGTCCTCCAGCGAGCTCGTCTTCTCCTCGACGAAGGTGACCTCGCCAGGCGCCTCGATGCTCAGCGTGCGGATCTCATCCATGCAGCATCACGGGAACCCTTTCACCGGCCGAGCGCGCGACCGCGTGCGCCAGTGCGTGGGTGCGCAGCGCCTCCTCGTACGGCACGCGCACGTCACTCTCCCTGCCCTGGACCGCGTTCACGAACTCCCTGTCCACCCGCGTCTTGGCCTTGCCCGGGTCCTCCATGATGCTCTGCCCGTCGGCGACGAGCCGGGTTTCGCTGATTTCCAGCGACACTCCCTCCGCGCACACCTCGAGCCCGACCCGGCCCTTGGCGGTCAGCATGCAGGTCACCGCCAGCAGTCCCGCCGCCCCCGAGTCGAACCGCAGCACGGCCGCGGTCGCCCTGTCGACCTCCCCGTCCTGCGGCGTCCCGCCGGTGACGGCGTGCACCATCGTCACCTCGCCCACCAGCGCTCTTGCCAGGTCGAGCACGTGCACGGCCTGTTCGAGCACCTGGCCGCCGGACAGGTCGCGCCTGATCCACCACGGCACCGGCGGCACCTTGTCCAGCCAGTGGCCGATCGCGAGCTGAATCGGGCGGTCCGCGAGCAGGTCCCTCGCCCGATCGATGATGTCGAGGTAACGCCAGTGGTGCCCGACGGCTGAGGGCAGGCCTTTACGTCGGATCGCGGCACCGATCTTTTCGGCTGTTTCGAGATCCAGCGCGAGCGGTTTTTCAACAAATATCGGCAGATCGGACTCCAGGCAGTCAAGCTCTGGCGTACCGTGCGCGAAAGGAGGAACACAGACGTAAACCGCATCAAGTCTGCCGGCAGCCAGCAGGTCGGCATGGTCGCCGTAGGCGGGGGAGCCATGCCGTGAGGCCAGCGCCTCGGCCTTGTGGGGATCTGTGTCGGCGATTCCAGCAATCGTCACGTCGGGGAATGTGGAGAGGACGTCAGCGTGGCGCGCGGCGACATTTCCCGCTCCGATGATGCCGATACGGGTGAGTGAGGTCACGGATTGGCATATGCCTCATCTGCGGTCGAGCAAACAACGACGTTCGAATCGCTATGAAAAGGGCAGCTCTGCCATTCAAGACGTCATCAGATCGGGGCAGACTGCATGGAACCAGGTACCAGCATGGCCGCCGACTGGCCGCTTGACGCGTTGCGACTGGCCAAGGGCGGCACGACCGTCAGTGTGGTGCTTCCGGCGCGGGACGAGGAACGCACGGTCGGCACGATCGTCTCGGCGATCCGCGACGACCTGGCCGGACTGGTCGACGAGATCCTCGTCGTCGACTCCCGCTCCACCGACGCCACGGCCGCGCGCGCGGCCAAGGCAGGGGCAAGGGTCGTCCGCCAGGACGACGTGCTGCCCCAGCTACCGCCGCTGTCAGGCAAGGGTGAGGCGTTGTGGAAGGGCCTGGCCGCCAGCCACGGCGACCTGGTCGTCTACATCGACTCGGACCTGCGCAACTTCGGCTCCCACTTCGTCACAGGGCTGCTCGGCCCGCTGCTGACCGACCCGGCGACACAGTTCGTGAAGGGCGCCTACGAACGGCCCCTGCGCGGACAGCGGGGCGAGGGCGGGCGGGTCACCGAGCTGGTCGCCCGACCACTGCTCAACCTGTTCTGGCCCGAGCTGGCCGGGTTCGCGCAGCCGCTCGGCGGCGAGTACGCCGCCAGGAGGTCGGTGCTGGAGCGGGTGCCGTTCGTGACCGAGTACGGCGTCGAGTTCGGGCTGCTCGTCGATCTCCTCGAGCTGGTCGGCCTGGACGCCATGGTCCAGGTGGACCTCGGCTCCCGCGAGCACTCCCATCAGAGCACGGCCGCCCTCGGCAGGATGGCGGGGCAGATCATGCTCACCGCATGGTCGCGGCTGGAGCGCCAGGGCAGGATCGTCGCCTCGGAGCCTCCCGCGACCCTGCTCCGCCAGTTCAATCCCGACACCGTCACCGACGTGTCCGTCGCCGAGCGGCCGCCGCTCGCGTCCTTGATCGACATCATGGAGGAGGACGTGGCATGAAGATCCTGGTGAACGCGGGACCGTGGTTGCCGATCCCGCCCTCGGGCTACGGCGGGATCGAGAACGTCATCGCCACTCTCGTGCCCGCCCTCCGCTCGCGCGGCGTGCACGTGGTCCTGGCCTCGGTGGGCTCCAGCGGCATCGAGGCCGACGAGCTGATCTGGACGTTCCCCGACGGGCAGTTCAAGGAGCTGCAGAAGCCGTACAACCAGGTCATGGGCCTGGCCCACGCGCACCAGGTCAGGGTGCTCGAAGAGCTGCGCGGCCGCGACGACATCGACCTGGTCCACGACCACCTGGAGGTCGTGGGGCCCGCGACGCTGTCGGCCTTCGGCGGGCCGCCCGTCCTGCACACCCTGCACTGGGACCTGCGCAAACATTCGGCGTTCTACGGCGCGTTCCCGCCGGGGATCGCGGTCAACGGCGTCTCCGACTCGCAGCTGGCCCGCGCCCCCTCCGCCCTGCGCGCCGCCGCGCTCGGCGCGGTCCACCTGGCCACGCCGCTGGCCGACGAGGAACCGGTCAGGGGGAGCGGCGAGCAGGTCGTGGTCATGGGCAGGATCTGCGCGCTCAAGGGCCAGCACCTGGCGGCGCGGGTGTGCCAGAAGCTCGGCCTGCCGCTGGTGATGGCGGGCCCGGTGAGCGGCCTGAACACCCCCGCCGAGCTCGACGCCGTCCTCCAGGACCCGGAGCATCCGCTGCACGGCCACCCCGATGTCCGCTACCACCACGATCACGTGGCCCCCTACCTGGACGACGACCTGGTCCGCTGGATCGGCGGCGTCGGCGGGAGCGCCAGGGACGAGCTCTACGCCTCGGCGAAAGCCGCCCTGTTCCCCATCCAGTGGGACGAACCCGGCGGCACCGCCGTCGTCGAGGCCCTCGCCCTCGGGGTGCCACCCGTCGGCCTGCGACGCGGCTGCATGCCCGAGCTCGTCGACCACGGCCGCACGGGGTGGCTCGCCGATACCGAGGAGGAGCTGGCCGAGCTGCTGCTGCGGGTGGACGAGATCGACCCGGAGGAGTGCCGCCGCGAGGCCCGCCTGCGCTTCTCTCCGTCGGTCATGGCCGAACGCTACCTGGACCTGTACGGCGAGGCCGTCACTCGCGGGCGCCGATCGCCTCGGCAGGCGGCCTGCTGAGGGCGAACCTGGCGGGGATCGAGGTGGCCAGCAGCGCGAGCGTCGCGGCGGCGGCGATCACCGCCAGGTAGGTCAGCGGCGGCACGGACGGCGTCGCCGACCCCGTCATGCCCATGCTGAAGGCCGTCAGCGTGACCAGCGCGACGGCGCTGCCGAGGACCGTCGACACCAGAACGGCGGCCAGGCTCTCCATCCGCAGCATGCGCAGGACCTGCCGCTTGGTGGTGCCGACCAGGCGCAGCAGCGCCAGCTCGCGAGTGCGGGCCGCGGTCGACATGGCCAGCGTGTTGACCACGGCGATCGCGCAGAAGGCGACGATCAGGCCCATGGCGACATAGGTGACCGCGGGGTTGGAGCCGCTCGCCTCGACGGGGAGCCGCGCGCCGAACCGCTCCAGAGTGGCGCGGTCCCCTCCGGCGACCAGGACGCTGCCATGAGGGTCGTCGACGTGCCCGGCGACGAGGGCGTGGGAGAGCGTGAGGTCGCCGAAGCCGAGGCCCCTGCCGTAGACGGCGGCGACGGTGAGCCGGACAGGGGTGCCGTCGCCGAGCGTGAGGGCGAGCGGGGAGCCCACCGCGACGCCCAGCCGGTCGGCGGCCGTCGTGCTGACCGCGACCGACCGTTCGTCGAGCTTCTGGAGCGAGCCCGAGACGACGCCCAGGTCCATGGTCCTGTCCAGGCCCTCGGTGGTGACGGCCTGCGCGCCGTACCGGTCCAGGTCGATCCTGACCGAGGTGCGCAGCACCTCGGTGGCGGCGAGGACGCCCGGCAGCTCACGAACCGCCGCGGCGGAGATGCCCGACCCGAGGACGTGGTCGGCCTTCACGCCCGCGGCGGCCTGCTCCCGCGCGGCGTTCCCCATCGTGGTCTGGACGAACAGGATCGTGCAGGTCATCGCGATCAGCAGGCTCAGCGGGGTGATGACGGCCGCCATCCGCTTGGTGTTCGCGCGCAGGTTCGCGGCGGACAGGAAGCCGCCCGCCCCGGGGGCGCGCAGGGGCAGCGCGGTCACCACCCTGGCGATCACCGGGCCGAGCAGCGCGATGGCGATCGTCCACACCAGCGCGGTGAGCATGGTGACGGGGCTGGAGGCCGCCTCCGTGGTGAGGTTCGAGACCAGGACCGTCAGCGTCACCCCGGCCGCCAGGGCGAGCACCCCTGCCACCACCCGCGCCCGCGGCAGCCCGCCGCCTTGCAGCGCCGCCTCGCCGAGCGCCTCCACCGGCCTGATCCTGGCCGTACGGCGAGCCGAGACCAGCGCCGCGGCCCACGCCGCGCCCACGGTGGCCGCCACCGCGGCGAGCAGAGGGAACGGGCTCACGACGAGCTGAAGGTTGGCCGGCATCGCGCCCAGCGCGACGAACCTGGAGCGCAGCCCGAGACCGAGCAGGATGCCCGCCCCCGAGCCGAGCACGCCCGCCGCGGCGCTGACGAGCAGCGCCTCGCCGCCGAGCAGCTTGCGGATCTGCCGGGGCGTGGCCGCGATCGCCCTGAGCATGGCCAGCTCGCGCTGGCGCTGCTGGACCGACAGCGCGAGGGTGCCGACCACCACGAGCACCGCCACCAGCAGCGAGGTGCCGCCGAGCGCGCCGCCCAGGCTGACCAGCATCGTCCGCGACCTCTCCGCGCCGAGGAACTCCACCGCGCCGCGCTCGTCGCCGGTGTAGGCGATCGCGCCCTTCACCTGGCCGCCGAGCGAGGGGAAGACGCCGATCGCGCTCACCATCCCCTGCCTGCCCGCCAGGCGACGCGCCTCGCGGGTGGTGAAGAAGACCGTGTCCTGGCTGGGCAGGGCCTGCGCGGTGACGCCGATCACGCGGTAGGCCCGCTCGCCCGCCTGGAGCGTGGTCCCGGCGAAGTTCGCGTCCACGACCACCTCGTCGTCGCTTCTGGGCGCACGGCCCCTGGCGAGAGTGAACGGCGTGAGCGCCGCCGACTCCCATCCGTGGCCGAGCGCGTCCCCCACGGGGAAGGTCACCTCGGTCACCACCTTCTCGACGCCGGGGGCCCTGCGCAGCTCGGCGGCGATCGAGGCCGGGATCCAGCGCCGCTCCGACAGCGGCTTGGCCTTGGTCTTGACGTCGCCGTCCTCGTCGCGGGTGGTCTGGCGGTCGAACCGGTCACCGGCCACGATCACCGGCGCGCCCGCGTACCGCTCCGGCGCCACCTCGCCCCTGAGCCCGGTCTCCAGCAGCATCCCGCAGGCCGTCACCAGCGCCGCCGCGCAGAGCAGGGCCACGAACGCGCCCGCGAACCCCGCCTTGCGGTGCCGCAACGTCCTGATCGCGAAGGAGATCATCACTTCCACGCCCCCAGCCTGGTCATCCGCTCGGCCACCTTGTCGGCCGTCGGGGCGGCCATCGAGTCCACGATCCTGCCGTCGGCCAGGAACAGCACGGTGTCGGCGTAGGAGGCCGCCACCGGGTCGTGCGTGACCATCACCACGGTCTGTCCCAGCGAGGAGACCACCTCGCGCAGCAGGGTCAGCACGTCACGAGCGGTCATGGTGTCGAGCGCGCCCGTCGGCTCGTCGCCGAACACCACCTCGGGCCTGGTCACCAGCGCCCTGGCGATGGCCACGCGCTGCTGCTGGCCGCCGGACAGCTGGGCGGGCCGGTGTCCCGCGCGGCCTTCGAGACCGACGCGGCGCACGATCTCGGCCAGCCACGAGTGGTCCGCCTTCACCCCTGCCAGGCGCAGCGGCAGCGTGATGTTCTCGATCACCGTCAGCGCCGAGACCAGGTTGAAGGACTGGAAGACGAAGCCGACGCGCTGCCTGCGCAGTTCGGTCAGCGCCGTCTCGTTCATGCGGGCCAGCTCCGTGTCGCCCAGCCGTACCGAACCGGAGGAGGGCACGTCCAGTCCTGCCGCGCAGTGCAGGAACGTGCTCTTGCCCGAGCCCGACGGGCCCATCACGGCGGTGAAGGTGCCGCGCGGGATGCCCACCGACACCTCGCGCAGCGCCGCCACCGCCCCCTGCCCCCTGCCGTAGATCTTGCTCACCGCGTCCAACCGCACCACGTCTGTCATGGGGAACAGCCTGCTGACCTGAGGATTCAGCGGCCAGAGACGCCGTCATGAGCCGGGTATGACGTCATCATGATCCGGACACTGATAGACATATCCCTGTGATTCGCGTGCTTTTGGCCGAGGACCAGCACGTCATCAGGGGCGCCCTGGTCGCGTTGCTCGGCCTCGAAGAGGACATCGAGATCGTCGCCGCCGTCGAGTCGGGCGACGCCGTCCTCGCCGCCGCGCTGGCGCACCGGCCGGACGTCGCGGTCCTCGACATCGACATGCCCGGCACGCTCGACGGCCTGGAGGCCGCGGGCGAGCTGCGCGCCAAGCTCCCCGCCTGCCGCACGCTCATGCTCACCGCGTACGGCAAGCCCGGCCACCTGCGGCGAGCGCTGGGCGCGCAGGTGGACGGGTTCGTGCTCAAGACCGCGCCGCCCGAGGAACTGACCGCGGCGATCCGCAAGGTGGCGGCGGGGGAGCGGGTGCTCGATCCGTCGCTCGCGGTCACCGCGTGGGACCTGGCCGACAACCCGCTCACCCCGCGCGAGGCCGACGTGCTGCGCCTGGCGGCCGGCGGGGCCGAGGCGCCGGAGATCGCGGCCCAGCTGTACCTGAGCGCCGGAACCGTTCGCAACTACCTGACCACGATCGTCGCCAAGCTCAACGCCCGCAACCGCACCGACGCCGCGCGCATCGCCAGGGAGTCGGGCTGGATCTGACGGTCAGCGCGTTCCGGCCGGAGCCCACGCCAGGGTGGGCGCCCGCGCGACCAGCTCGAACCAGCCGTCCTCGCGGGAGGTGGTGAGCCGTCCGTCCAGGGCGGCCAGCCTGGTGGTGAGGTTGCCGAGCCCGGACGAGCCGGGCCGGCGCTCGGTCGAGGAGGGCCTGACGCCGTCGTTGCGGACGCGCAGCCGTACGACGCCGTCCTCGTGGGCGGTCTCGATCGCGCAGTGGCGGGCCGAGCTGTGCCTGAGCACGTTCGTCACCGACTCCCTGAGCGCGGCGCTCAGCACGGTCTCCACCTGTTCGCCGAGGTCGCCGTGGTCCAGGTCGAGGGTGACCGCGATGCCGGCGGCGGCCAGCACCGAGCGCGCGGACTCCGCCTCCTCCGCCAGCGACATCGCCAGCTCCGCGCCTGAGACCGCCCGGAGGTCGGCCTCGGCCCGCTCGACCATCACCAGCACGTCGTCGAGCTCGGCCCGAGCCCGCTCCGCGTCCAGACGGCGGGCCAGCTCGCACTTGAGCAGGATCGCCGCCAGGTTGTGGCCGAGCAGGTCGTGCAGGTCGCGGGCGGCTCTGAGGCGCTCCTCGACCACCGCGGCCCGCGCCAGGCCACGGCGCGAGTCCTGCAGCTCCTTGACCACCTGCGCCAGCCTGACCAGGCCGTAGACGACCAGCCCCGTGACCACCGTGCTGACCGCGTAGTTGACGGTCAGCGCCGCGGGCATGGTCAGCGACACGCCCACGACCGCGACGCCGGCCACAACAGCGGCCACCAGCGGCAGCGCCAGCGCCCACGGGAAGGCGAGCAGGATCGGCCCCGCGAGGAACCCGGCCACTCCCAGCCACGCCCTGCCGAAGAAGGGGAGGGGCGCGTAGGTGAGCACCGCCATGATCCCGAGGGCGACCATGTGGCGGCCCGTCACCGAGCGCAGCTGCATGACGAAGATCACGGCGAGGAGCGCGGCCGCCGCCCACACCGGCTCCGCCAGCAACAGCGCCTTCAGCGAGAACCCTGCGAGGACGGTGGCCAGCAGCGCGACCGACAGCAGGTAGGCGCCCCTGTCGTGCTCGGGCTCGGCGGAAGGACGCGTGTCCGGCAGCACCGCCTCCACGGTCAGCCTGCCTTCGGCGGTCAGCTCCGTGGTGAGCGTGCCGCCCGCCTTCTCGACCTGCGCGGGCAGCTCGCCCATGCTCTGGTCGTCGGCGGTGCGGGCGCCGTCGTTGGTGACGCGGAGCCGTACCCTGCCCTCCTCCGCCGTGGTCTCGATGAGGCAGGTGCTGGCGGCACGCCGCCGTACGACCTCGGTCACGGCCTCGCGGAGCACCGCCGCCAGCAGCGCGCCCGCCGGACCGAGCGGCTCGGCGTGCCCCACGCGGACCTCCACCGCCACCCCCTCCGCGGCCAGCATCGCCTTGGCGGTGGTGATCTCGGGCGTCAGCGACATCGCCCGGTAGCTCGACGCGGCGGACCTGGCGTCGGCCAGCGCCTGCCGCGCGGTGGCGACGTCGGGGCTGCCCGTGCGCGCGCCCGCGGCGATCACCGCCAGCGCCTTGCCCAGCCCCTCGTTCAGCTCGGCGGCGATGCGCAGCCGCTCCTCCGCGGTGGCGGACATCGCCAGGGCGAGCCGGGTGGCGTGGACCTCGTCGACCCGCTCGGTCAACCGGGTCAGGCCGTAGATGACCAGCGAGATCAGCACGGCGCTGATCGTGGCGTCGGCCGTGCCCAGAACGGCGGCGCTCACCGCGACGCCCGCCGCCAGCGGCCATAGGGGTGTCAGCAGCAGCGATCCGCCCACGAAGCCGAGGATGCCGACGGAGCTGCCCATGAGCAGCACCGAGGCGTAGGCCGCCACCGCCACCACGGCCGGCTGCCACCACCGGCGCCGGACCACGGACAGCGCCTGCGCGGCGAAGACCACCAACGCCAGCGGGGAGCCGGCCACCAGGTAGACGCTCGCGAAGCTCCCGAGCACCACGAAGACGATCACTCGGGCTCTGTGCGGCACGCCAGCAGCTTAGGAGAAGCCCCTCGGCAGCACGGCGACGGGGCAGGTCGACGCCTTCAGCGCCTTCATCGCGACCTCGCCGAGGAACACCCTGTGCGGCTGGGCGTCCTCGCTGGGCGCGCAGACCAGCAGGTCGCCCGGCGGCCACTCCACGCTGGCCAGCGCGGTGGCCACGTCGTGCCCCTCCGCGGTCTCGGCCTCCGCCTCGATGCCCGTGCTCTCCCACGCCAGCCGTACGGCCAGCGCCAGGTCGTCGCGCAGCCGCCCAGGATCCTCCGTACGCAGGTCGAAGGTGATGAGCCGCATGGGCACGCCGAGCCGCAGCGCCGCCTGCGCCACCCGTTCGACCGCCTCGTCGGCCTGCGGCCTGTGCACGTAGGCCAGCGTCAGGCGGCTCGGCACCTCCGGCGGCTCGTAGCCGGCCGGCGCGAGCATGACCGCCTCGGGCGCCAGGTGCAGGAGGTGGTCGCCGGTACTGCCGATCGTGATGCGGCCGCCCGGCCCGCCCTGCGCCGAGCCCACCACGATCAGGTCCGCCCTGATCCTGCTGGCCAGCACCGACAGGCCCCTGCCCGAACCGCGGCTCTCGAAGGACAGGTACTCGGCGGGGACCTCGCCGATCGCCTCCGCCGCGTGCGCGAGATTGGCCTGGGCCTCGACGGCGGACCCAGGACTGCCAGGGGGATAGATCGTGGCCACGGTCAGCTCCCCGCCGGTGACCCGCGTGATGGCGGCCCCGAGTGCGAGAGCGTCACGTCCACCCGAGTCGTTCGTGTATCCGACGACGACGTGCTCTCCGATCACCATGCGCCCGTACCCCACTTGACCTGGGAATATTCATGTTTCGTCGGGGGTTGTCTCTTAATGGCCCTACTGAGAAGGTGAGGACGACGAAGATCACGCTTGACACCTGTTTCAACGGTGCTCTCGGCCCGGTCACGCTGCGCGACGCGGTGCGCAGGCTGAGAGCGGGAGAGCTGGCCTGCACCGTCGAACCCGAGCTGGTCGAAGGCAAGGTCAACGTGTTCTGCGACTGCGTCGAGCACGGCTTCACGCCGCTCCGCAGCGAGATCATGGCCGCGTACTACGTCGCGGAACGTGACGCGACGAGCGAGGCCTTCGATCGCGGCCTCATCACCGAGGGCGAGCTCAGGCAGAAATACCTCGATCTCGACCGTTTGGTGCTGACACGGGCCTGAGATCGGCTGAATGGTCGAGGCGAAGCGGTCGCGCTCCCTCTACGGTGACATGTTCATCGATACTTCACCGATTGGACATGACGCCACGTGTACGGGGACATCGCAGGCTTCGCCATGAGCACGCCCGCCTGGGTGCACGCCGTCGCCGAGATCGGCACGGACGCCGGTCTGCTCGTCTTCGCGGCGCTCTTCGCCGTCGCCGTCTGGCGGTCGAGAGCGGCTCCCGACCGTGACCTGGCCCTCACCCTCGCGGGCCCTCCCGCGGTCGTCGGCGCCTACGCGCTCAGCGAGGTCGTCAAGCTCCTCATCAGGGAGGAGCGCCCGTGCAGGGGAGGGATCGCCACCATCGCGGCATGCCCGCCGGTCGGCGACTGGTCCTTCCCCAGCAACCACTCGGTGATCGCCGCCGCCTCGGCGGGCGCGCTCGTCCTGGTCTGGCGGCGGCTGGCCTGGCTGGCGCTGCCGCTGGCCGCGATGATGGCCTTCTCCCGCGTGTTCGTGGGGGTGCACTACCCCCACGACGTCGCGGTCGGCTACCTGTTCGGCGTGCTCATGGCGCCCCTGCTGGCGTTGATGACGGTCGGCGCCGTCACCCCTCTCGTACGGCGGGCCCGCGGAAGGAGTCCGTGGTTTCGACCAGCCGAGCCAGGATCCCCGGTTCGGTGAAGGCGTGTCCCGCGTCGTCGACGACCTGGAAGTCCGCCTCGGGCCACGCCTTGTGCAGGTCCCACGCGGTCGTCATCGGCGTGCAGGCGTCGTAGCGGCCCTGCACGATGACCGCGGGGATGTGCCTGATCTTGTCGACGTCGCGGATGAGCTGGCCCGGCTCGAAGAACCCGCCGTTGACGAAGTAGTGGCTCTCGATCCTGGCGAAGGAGACGGCCTTGTCCGGCTCCCCGAACTCGGCGACGTGCTCGGGGTCGGGCAGCAGCGTGATCGTGGCCGCCTCCCACTGCGCCCACGCGCGGGCGGCGGCCACCCGCACCTCGTCGTCGGCGCTGCCCAGCCGCCGTGCGAACGCGGCGATCAGGTCGCCGCGCTCCTCCTCGGGGATGGGCGCCAGGTACGACTCCCACAGGTCGGGGAAGAGGAACGAGGCGCCCTCCTGGTAGAACCAGCGCAGCTCGTGCTCCCTGAGCGTGAAGATGCCGCGCAGGATCAGCTCGCTCACCCTGCCGGGATGCGTCTGCGCGTAGGCCAGCGCGAGCGCGCTGCCCCACGACCCGCCGAACACCTGCCAGGTGTCGATCCCGAGATGCTCGCGCAGCCGCTCCATGTCGCGCACGAGGTTCCAGGTGGTGTTCGACGCCAGTGACACGCCAGGGTCGCTGGCGTGCGGCCTGCTGCGGCCGCAGTTGCGCTGGTCGAACAGCACGATCCGGTACGCCCGGGGGTCCCACTGGCGGCGGTGCTTGGCCGAGCAGCCGCTGCCCGGACCGCCATGGAGCATGACGGCGGGCTTGCCTTCGGGGTTGCCGCAGACCTCCCAGTAGATCTCGTCGCCGTCGCCGACGTCGAGCATCCCCGAGGCGTAAGGTTCAATGGCTGGATAGAGGCTCATGGAGTCCTGTCATACCGCAAGCCGCCGGTCGAGGCGACCGGCTGCGCGTCTCGTCGGGGTCGGCGACGTGCCTGGCGTGGGCGGCCCGGCAGGGACAATGGGCTCATGGAGCTCATCTCGATCGATGACATCCGAGCTGCCGCCGACCGCATCGCGCCTCATGTGCTGCGCACCCCGCTCATCCAGGCCGACGACCTCTGGATCAAGCCGGAGAGCCTCCAGCGCGTGGGCTCCTTCAAGATCCGGGGGGCGATCAACGCGGTCGCCGTCCTCGAACCCCAGGGCGTGGTCACCCACTCCTCCGGCAACCACGGGCAGGCTCTCGCCTACGCCGCCTGGCTCAAGGGGATCCCGTGCGTCGTGGTCGTCCCCGAGGGCGCCCCGAAGGTCAAGACCGACGCGATCAGGGCATGGGGCGCCGAGCTGGTCGTCGTCCCGCCGGGACAGCGGGTGGTCGCCGCGGAGAAGCTCGCCGCCGAGCGCGGGCTGACGATGGTCCCGCCGTACGACCATCCGGCGGTCATCGCGGGACAGGGCACCGTCGGGCTGGAGATCATGGCGGATCTGCCCGGCACGGAGGTGGTCCTCGTTCCGGTGAGCGGGGGCGGGCTGATCTCTGGGATCGCGTCGGCGGTCAAGGCGCTCGACCCCTCGGTGCGGGTGATCGGCGTCGAACCCGAGCTCGCCGCCGACGCCGCGGAGAGCATGGCCGCGGGGCGGCGCGTCACGTGGGAGCCGGAGCGGACCTTCCGCACGATCGCCGACGGGCTGCGCGCCGACCTGTCCGAGCTGACGTTCGCGCACGTCAGGGCGCGGGTGGACGCCATCGTGACCGTCACGGAGGACGAGATCCGCGACGCGATGCGGTACCTCGCCGCCCGCGCGCGGCTGGTCGCCGAGCCGAGCGGGGCCGTCGCGACCGCGGCATGGCTGGCGGGCAGGACGACGCCCGGCCGTACGGTGGCCGTCCTGTCGGGCGGCAACCTGGATCCGTCGCTCTAGTCGGAGGTCCACTCGAAGCGGTCGAGGAAGCCGCGCTCGCCCCTGGCGTACTCGTCGAAGGCCCTGCGCACCTCGTCCAGGCGGGTCACGAGCGTGGTGCGCAGCGTGCCCTCCTTGTACTCCAGCTCGTAACCCGGCGAGACCTGGATGAAGTGATGGCCGAAGGTCACCAGGACGGCGAAGGGGTTCTGCGGGGACAACGTGCCGAGCACGTCACGCACGAGCCCCAGGTCGGGGTTGACGACCATCATGCCGTCGCCGGTGTGGAGCTGGGTCTCAGGGTCGGTCCCGAGCGGCGAGAGGTTGTGCACGAGATCGCGCTGCGGGTCGTAGCAGACCAGACCGTACTGCCTGGCCAGGGCGAACGCCGCGTTGGACACCTCGTCGAGCTCCTCGGGCGCCATGGTGATCAGCGCGTGCCCCGAGTAGGCGACGGCGTGGCCCGGCAGCTCCTTGACCAGCGCCGCGACCTCGGCCACCTCCGGCTCGGCGGGCGGGTCCGCGCGGGCCGCGCGGTAGACGGCCGCCGCCTGCTCTCTGGTGATCGGCTCGGCCTCGCGCCAGACCATCAACTTCATGCTCATGCCCCTATCTTGCAGGCAGGCGCGGTGAGCTCAGACCTGGGGCTTCTCGGAGTCCGGTACGAGCTCGACCGTGCAGTGCGCGCACCGTCTGGCCTCGACGGGGATGTCGCCGAGACACTCGGGGCACTGCTTCGTCGTGGCCGCCTTGTCGCCCTCGAACAGGCCGATCAGCCTGGTCATCGGCATCACGACCAGCCAGTAGACCACCGCCGCGATGATCAGGAAGGTGATCAGGTGGTTGAGGAAGTCGCCGTACTTGAACTCGCTGCCGTTGACGGTGAAGGAGTACTGCGCGAAGTCGGGCTCCCTGCCGCCGGTGACCGCCCCGATCAGCGGCGTGACCAGGTCGGCGACCAGCGCCTGCACGAGCCCGCTGAACGTCGCCCCGACGATGACGGCGACGGCGAGCTCGACGATGTTGCCCCTCAGTAAGAACTTCTTGAATCCGCCCATGGCGGAGGCACATTGCCGGGGAGGAGCAAGGCAAACCTGGATCCCGTCGGTCAGGCCGTCCATGGCGCACAGGTCGCGCACGTCCCCGAGGCTCGTCCTGCCGCGGGCCGGGCAAAACTCTGTCAAAGAAACGGAGTGCCGTGATGCGGATCTGCGATCTGAACGTCAGAGCGGCGATGACCTCGCCGTTCAGGAATCTGCTCGAACTGCTCGACATCTGGACGTTCGCCCGATGGGACAGGAGGGCCGAGGCGCAGGGATGGACCGTGGTCAGGCCCCAGCCGCTGGTCCACCTCTACCGCCACTCCGACTTCGCCTCGATGGTCACGTGCGGCGGCTGCGGAGGAGAAGGAATCACCAGGAAGGGCGCGTGTCACATCTGCCTGAGTTCGGGCAGGCAGCGGCCTGAACCCGATCGATGACGGGCGCGGGGTTATCGGTGGCTACGGAGCGGGCATCTAGGCAGCCGCTGCCTCCTGGGCGAACATGGGGGCCAGAGCGTAAGGGGAGCCTCGATGATCGAGATCTGGCCGGGAGACCCGTATCCTCTCGGCGCCACCTACGACGGCGCGGGCACCAACTTCGCGCTGTTCACCGAGGTAGCGGATCGCGTCGAGCTCTGCCTGTTCGACGAGGACGGCAAGGAATCCAGGGTTCCGTTCACCGAGTGCGAGGGGTTCATCTGGCACGGCTACCTGCCGGGCGTGGGCCCAGGCCAGCGGTACGGCTACCGCGTGCACGGCCCCTACGACCCCGCGCACGGCCTGCGCTGCAACCCGAACAAGCTCCTGCTCGACCCGTACGCCAAGGCGATCGAGGGCGGTGTCACCTGGGATAAGGCGCTCTACGACGGCGACAGGCCCAACTCCGAGGACTCCGCCCCCTACATGCCGCGCTCGATTGTCATCAACCCGTTCTTCGGCTGGGGGCACGACCGGCCGCCCGCCACGCCGTACCACGACACGGTGCTGTACGAGGCGCACGTACGGGGGCTGACGATCGCCCACCCCAAGATCCCTGAGCGCATCCGCGGCAGCTACGCCGCGCTCGGCCACCCAGAGATCATCGACCACCTCACCAAGCTCGGCGTCACCGCGCTGGAGCTGATGCCCGTCCACCAGTTCGTCACCGACCAGCACCTGGAGGAGAAGGGGCTGACCAACTACTGGGGCTACAACACCAGCGGGTACTTCGCCCCGCACAACCGCTACTCCAGCCAGGGGCAGCGCGGCGGGCAGGTGCTGGAGTTCAAGGCGATGGTCAGGAACCTGCACGAGGCGGGCATCGAGGTCATCCTCGACGTCGTCTACAACCACACCGCCGAGGGCAACCACCTGGGCCCCACCCTCAGCCTCAAGGGGATCGACAACCCCACCTACTACCGCCTGGTCGACGGCGATCCCCAGCACTACATGGACACCACGGGCACCGGCAACAGCCTGCTCATGCGCAGCCCCCAGGTTCTCCAGATGATCATGGACTCGCTCCGCTACTGGGTCATGGAGATGCACGTCGACGGCTTCCGCTTCGACCTGGCCGCCACACTGGCCCGCGAACTGCACGAGGTGGACAGGCTGTCGGCCTTCTTCGACCTGGTGCAGCAGGACCCCGTGCTGTCGCAGGTCAAGCTGATCGCCGAGCCGTGGGACGTCGGCCCCGGCGGCTACCAGGTCGGCAACTTCCCCGCCAGGTGGACCGAGTGGAACGGCAAGTACCGCGACACGATCAGGGATCTGTGGCGCGGCGAGTCCGCCACGCTGCCCGAGTTCGGCTCGCGCTTCACCGGCTCGGGCGACCTCTACCAGAGTGACAGCCGCCGTCCCGTCGCCTCGATCAACTTCGTGACCTGCCACGACGGCTTCACCCTGCACGACCTGGTCTCCTACAACGAGAAGCACAACGAGGCCAACGGCGAGGGCAACAGGGACGGCACCGACGACAACCGCTCGTGGGACGCGGGAACGGAGGCGCTGCGGGAGCAGCAGAAGCGCAACTTCCTGACCACGCTCTTCCTGTCGCAGGGCGTGCCCATGCTCTCCCACGGCGACGAGCTCGGCCGCACCCAGCAGGGCAACAACAACGGCTACTGCCAGGACAACGAGCTGACCTGGGTCGACTGGTCCGACGTGCGGAACAAGTGGCTGCTGCTGGAGTTCACCCAGCGGCTGGCCAAGCTGCGCCGCGAGCACCCCGTCTTCAGGCGCAGGCGCTTCAACTACGACATGGCGTGGCTCACCCCCTCGGGCGAGGAGATGACCGTGGACGACTGGAACGTGGGCTACGCCAAGTCGCTGGCCGTCTACCTCAACGGCAAGGCGATCACCGAACCGGACAGGAGGGGCAGACCCATCGTCGACGACTCCTTTCTCGTGCTGTTCAACGCCCACCACGACACCATCAAGTTCACGATCCCGAAGGACTACGGCGAGATGTGGCTGACCGAGATCGACACCGCGATGCCGATCATGCTCGACAACAGGGTCAAGAGAGCGGGGGAGCGGCTGCAGGTTCCGGGACGCTCGATGCGGGTGTTGCGCGGTGTCTAGGCCCGTCTCGACCTACCGCGTCCAGCTGACCCCGGACTTCGGCTTCGCCGAGGTCGCGGGCATCGCCCCCTACCTGCGCGACCTGGGCGTCAGCCATGTCTACCTCTCGCCCGTCCTACAGGCGGTGCCCGAGTCGCTGCACGGCTACGACGTCATCGACCACTCCAGGATCAGGGAGGAGTTCGGCGGCGCCAAGGGATTCCGCGAGATGGCCGAGGTGCTGGCCTCCCACGACCTGGCGGTCGTGGTCGACATCGTGCCCAACCACATGAACACGGCCAACGAGCAGTTCAGGTCCGTGCTCAGCGAGGGCCTGGACTCGCCGTACGCGCACTGGTTCGACATCGAGTGGCGCGAGGGCAGGGTGGCGGTGCACTCCTTCGCCGAGGACCTGCCCGAGTCGGAGTACTACCACATCATCGACTGGCGCGAGGGGCCGGGCTACCGGCGCTTCTTCGACGTCTCCTCGCTGATCGGGCTGCGCGTGGAGGACCCCTCCGTGCTGTTCGCCACCCACGAGGTGATCTTCTGGCTGCTCGACGAGGGCCTGGTCGAAGGGTTGCGGATCGACCATCCCGACGGGCTGGCCGACCCGCGCGACTACCTGGACAAGCTGCGGGCCAGGACCGGCGGGGTGTGGACGGTCGTGGAGAAGATCCTCATCGGGGAGGAGCGGCTGCCCGACGACTGGGCCTGCGACGGCACCACCGGTTACGACGTGCTCAACCGGGTCAACGGCCTGTTCGTCGACCCGGAGGGCAAGGCGCCGCTGGTCGAGCTGTTCACCCGGCTGACCGGGCAGGACGCCCATTACCCGAGCGTGATGACCCGCGCCAAGCGCGAGGTCGTCGACCTGTTCTTCGGCGGCGAGGTGGAGCGGCTGTCCCGCGTCACGGGCGTGTCCCCCGCCGACCTCACCGAGCTGCTGGTGGCCATGCCGGTCTACCGGGCCTATGTCACCCCCGGCGAGCCGGTCGACCCGGCGGCGAAGCAGATCGTGGAGGCCGCCGCGCCCAACCCCGAGACCACCCGCGCGGTCCTGTACGGCCCGCCGGAGGCGGTCGTCCGCTTCCAGCAGACGTGCGGCCCCGTCATGGCCAAGGGCGTGGAGGACACCGCGCTCTACAGGTGGTTCCCGCTGGCCTGCCTGAACGAGGTGGGCGGCGAGCCGGACCGCTTCGGGATGTCCGTCGAGGACTTCCACGACTACTGCGGGCAGATGCTGCCCTTCACGATGACCACGCTGTCCACCCACGACACCAAGCGCTCGGAGGACGTCCGCGCCCGCCTGCAGGTGCTGTCGGAGCTGCCCGCCGAGTGGGCGCGGGCCGTGGAGGGCTGGGCGGGACAGCTCGCCTTCGACCCGAGCATCGACTACCTGGCGTGGCAGACGCTGATGGCCGCCTGGCCGATCTCGGCCGACAGGTTCACCGACTACCTGCTCAAGGCCGCCCGCGAGGCCAAGACCGCCACGTCGTGGATCGCTCCCGACCCCGCCTACGAGGAGGGGCTGCGCGCCTTCGCCCGCAAGGCGGTCGAGCTGCCGATCGGCGACTTCACCGCGACGGTCGACCGCTACGCCGTCGCCAACTCGCTCGGCCAGAAGCTGGTGCAGCTCATGATGCCGGGCGTGCCCGACGTCTACCAGGGCAACGAGCGCACCGACTTCTCCCTCGTCGACCCGGACAACCGGCGGCCCGTCACCTTCCCGTGCGCCGCCGACTCGGCGTGGGACGCGGCCAAGCTGCTGGTCACCACCCAGGCGCTGCGCCTGCGGCGCAGGCTCGGGCCCGCCGCGCCGTACGAGCCGATGGCCGCGTCGGGGGAGGCCGCCGAGCACGCGGTCGTCTTCGGAAGGGGGCGCGCGGTCGCCGTGGCGACCCGCCTGCCCGTACGGCTGGCCAGGCGCGGCGGCTGGGGCGCGACCACGATCACGCTGTCCCACGGAAGCTGGCGCGACCTGCTCACCCGTGAGCTGTACACCGGCCGCGTCCCTGTCGGCCACCTGCTCGGCAGGTATCCCGTCGCACTCCTGGAGAGACATGATCTTTGAGGTGTGGGCGCCGCAGGCGACCTCCGTTGAGATCGAGACCATGGGCGAGCGGCACCCGCTGCGGCCGGACTCGAGCGGCTGGTGGTCGGTGGACGTGCCGGGGGCCGGGCACGGCACCGGCTACCGCTACCTCGTCGACGGCGAAGGGCCCTACCCCGACCCGCGCACCCGCAGGCAGCCCGAGGGCATCTTCGGGCCCAGCCGCGTCTACGACCACGCCCACTTCACCTGGAGCGACCACGAGTGGAAGGGCCGCGACCTGCGGGGCTCGGTCATCTACGAGCTCCACATCGGCACCTTCACGACCGAGGGCACCTTCACGGCGGCGCTCGAACGGCTGGACCACCTCGTCGAGCTCGGCGTCGACTTCGTGGAGGTCATGCCGGTCGCCCCCGTGCCGGGCGGGCGCAACTGGGGCTACGACGGGGTCGACCTCTACGCGGTGAACGAGACCTACGGGGGGCCGGACGGGCTGAAGGAGTTCGTCGACGGCTGCCACCGGGCGGGCCTCGGCGTGCTGCTCGACGTCGTCTACAACCATCTCGGACCCTCGGGCAACTTCCTGCACCCCTTCGGCCCCTACTTCGCCGGCTACAGCGGCAGCTTCTGGGGCGAGGCCGTCAACCTCGACGGCCCCGGCTCGGACGAGGTCAGGCGCTACTTCGTCGACAACGCTCTGCAGTGGCTGCGCGACTTCCACATCGACGGGCTGCGGCTCGACGCCGTCCACGCCCTGCACGACAGGCGCGCCACGCACCTGCTGGCCGAACTGGCCCAGGAGGTGGACGTGCTGGCCTGTTCGCTGGGCAGGCCGCTGACGCTGATCGCCGAGTCCGACCTCAACGACCCGCGCATGGTCACCCCGCTGGAGGCGGGCGGTCTCGGCATGGCGGCCCAGTGGAACGACGACGTCCACCACGCGCTGCATACCGCGGTCTCGGGGGAACGGCACGGCTACTACGAGGATTTCGCCTCGATGGAGGCGCTCGCGAAGGCCATGACATCGGGATTCGTCCACGACGGGGGCTACTCCGGCTTCCGCGGGCGCTCACACGGCGCCCCGCTCACGGGTGTGCCCGGCTACCGTCTGGTGTGCTGCGTGCAGAACCACGACCAGATCGGCAACCGCCCGGCGGGCGACCGCCTGAGCGCGACCGCGCTGAAGCTGGGCGCGGGACTGCTGCTCACCTCGCCCTTCACGCCCATGCTGTTCATGGGCGAGGAATGGGGCGCCCGCACGCCGTTCCTGTTCTTCACCGACCACGTCGAGGCCGCGCTCCGCGAGGGCGAGGGCGAGCGCAGGGCGCGCGAGTTCGAGGGGTTCGGCTACGACTGGGTCGCGCCCGACCCCTCGGCCGAGGACACCTTCCAGCGCAGCAAGCTCGACTGGAGCGAGCTCAAGGAGGAGGAGCACTGGTCGGTGCTGTGCTGGTACCGCGATCTGATCGCGCTGCGCAAGGCACTGCCCGAGCTCACCGACCCCCGGCTGGGGCGGGTCCGCGCCGAGTACGACGAGGCCGCGAAATGGCTGATCGTGCACAGGTCATCACTGAGTGTCATGGTAAATTTTTGTCCGGATCCTGTGACGTTGCCCATTTCGGTGGGGTCTGTTCTGTTGTCCTCTGAGGAGGGTGTTTCCGCTGGTCCACAGGGGATCAGGGTACCCGGACAGACCCTTGTCCTCTATCGGTCCGAGATGTATTCGTAATACGGACAGACCGATAACCTGCGACGAGCCGTCAAGCCCCTGCCAAGGGATGGTCACGGCTTTCTCGTCGCGGGGGCGACCCTTGAGCTCAGGCTGCCCGGCCCCCGTTCGTCCGAACGGAGGGCAATGGGCACGTACCTGCTGCGCAGGCTGCTGTCGAGCGTCATCCTGGTCGCCATCGCCGCGAGCCTGGCGTACCTGCTGGCGGCCAGCAGCCTCAATCCCCGTGCCAACTACGAGGGACGCCAGCCGCCCATCCCCGCGGGGGTGGTCGACAGCACGCTGGACGAGTACAACCTCAACGACAAGGCGCCGCTGCTCGAGCGCTACGGCACCTGGGTGTCCGGCCTGGTCAGAGGCGACTTCGGCAAGACCTGGGACGGCGGCTCGGTCAACGACCAGATGGTCCGGCGGATCGGCGTCAGCCTCCGCCTGCTGCTGATCGGCACCATCCTCGGCTCCGCCCTCGGCGTCGCCGTCGGCGCGTTCGCCGCGATCAGGCAGTACCGCTTCAGCGACAGGGCGATAGGCATCGCCTCGTTCGTCATCATGGCCGTGCCCGTCTTCGTCCTGGCCACCTTGCTGACGATGGGCGCCACGGGGATCAACAACGCGCTCGGGCACACGCTCATCGAGTACACCGGCGAGTACAACCCCGCGCTCAGCGGCACGGACCAGCTCCTCAACAGGCTCAACCACCTGATCCTGCCGACGCTGTCGCTGTGCCTGGGCCAGATCGCCTTCTATAGCCGCATCCAGCGCAACATGATGCTCGACGTGCTCGGCCAGGACTTCGTCCGTACGGCGCAGGCCAAGGGGCTGTCCCGCAGGACCGCGCTCTACAAGCACGCCCTCCGCACCGCTCTCATCCCAGCAGCGACCTACTTCGCCTTCGCCTTCGGCACCATGCTGACCGGCGCCACCTTCACCGAGAAGATCTTCGGCTGGCACGGCATGGGCGCATGGCTGGTGGAGTCGATCCAGCACAACGACACCAACTCCGTCGCCGCCGTCGCCCTGTTCGCCGCCGTCTGCGTCCTGGTCGCGGGACTGCTGTCCGACCTGCTCGTCGCGGCGCTCGACCCGAGAGTGCGGGTGAGCTAGAGATGCGTTCCAAGGTCGTCCTGCGCAGGGTCGTCGCCAAGCCGCAGGTCATCTTCGGCCTCGCGGGAGTCGTCCTGCTGCTCGTGCTGGCCTACCTCGGGCCGCTGGTCTCGCCGTACGGGTTCGAGGACAAGGACTTCACCGCCTTCAGGACCCCGCCCGGCGCCGACCACTGGTGGGGAACCACCCAGATCGGCCAGGACGTGTTCGCGGTGACGCTGCGCGCCATGCAGAAGTCGATCCTCATCGGCTTCCTCGTCGCGCTCATCTCCACCGGCGTGGCCGCCGTCGTCGGCGCGTTCGCCGGCTACTTCGGCGGCTGGCTGGACAAGGCTTTGATGTGGGGCGCCGACCTGCTGCTGGTGCTGCCCAGCTTCCTGATCATCGCGGTCCTGTCGCCGCGGCTGAAGGGCGCCACCTGGCTGTGGTTCGTGGTGCTGCTCGCGGCCTTCTCCTGGATGATCACCTCCAGGGTGGTCAGGAGCATGACGCTCTCCCTGCGCGAGCGGGAGTACGTCCTGGCCGCCCGCTACATGGGCATCAGTGACTGGAAGATCATCTTCCGGCACATCGTGCCCAACCTGTCGTCGCTGCTCATCATCGACGCCACCATGAACGTCAGCGGCGCCATCATCGGCGAGACCGCGCTGTCCTACTTCGGTTTCGGCGTGCAGCCGCCGGACGTCTCACTCGGCACTCTCATCTCCGCCGCGGGCGGCAGCGAGGCGATCAGCTACCCCTGGCTGTTCCTGTTCCCCGCCGGCCTGCTCGTCCTGCTGGTCCTGTGCATCAACCTCATCGGCGACGGACTGCGCGACGCCCTCGACCCGGGGAGCAACTCATGACGATCCTCGAGGTGACCGACCTCAATGTGACCTTCCGCGGCGGCGTCCAAGCCGTCAGGGGCGTCTCCTACCAGGTCGGCAGGGGCGAGGTGCTCGGCATCGTCGGCGAGTCCGGCTCAGGCAAGTCCGTGACCTCGCTGGCCGTCATGGGCCTGCTTCCCGCGGGTGCCGAGGTGACCGGCTCGGTCAAGTTGCACGGCCACGAGTTGATCGGCATGCGGGAGCAGGAGATCCTCAAGCGCCGCGGCAAGTCGATCAGCATGATCTTCCAGGACCCGCTGTCGGCTTTCACGCCCGTCTACACCATCGGCGACCAGATCGCCGAGGCGGTCCGCGTCCACCAGAAGGTCACCAGGGAGCAGGCCGCCAAGCAGGCCGTCGAACTGCTCGAACTCGTCGGCATCCCGCATCCCGACGTGCGGGCCAAGGCCTTCCCCCACGAGTTCTCCGGCGGCATGCGGCAGCGCGCGATGATCGCGATGGCCATCGCCAACGACCCCGACGTGCTGATCTGCGACGAGCCGACCACCGCGCTCGACGTCACCATCCAGGCGCAGGTCCTGGAAGTGCTGAAGACCGCGCAGAAGGAGACCGGCGCCGGGATCATCATGATCACCCACGACCTGGGGGTGGTCGCGGGCCTCGCCGACAGGGTGCTGGTCATGTACGCCGGCAAGCCGGTCGAGCAGGGCACCGTCGAAGAGATCTACTA
Source organism: Nonomuraea sp. NPDC049152 (assembly GCF_040648355.1). Classification (NCBI taxonomy): domain Bacteria; kingdom Bacillati; phylum Actinomycetota; class Actinomycetes; order Streptosporangiales; family Streptosporangiaceae; genus Nonomuraea; species Nonomuraea sp. NPDC049152. Next base: position 166,365 of record NZ_JBEZDO010000008.1, read on the forward strand.
CGAGCCTCGCATGCCGTACACGATGGGGCTGCTCGCCTCCATCCCCCGGCTGGACAGGGACGACCAGCGCCTGGTGCCGATCGAGGGCGCCCCGCCCTCGCCCGCCGCGCTGCCGCCCGGCTGCCCCTTCGCGCCCCGCTGCCCGCTCAAGGTGGCCGCGTGCGACGACGCCGAGCCCGAACTCGTCCAGGTAGGCGAGCGCGAGGTCGCCTGCATCCGCTCCCACGAGATCGAGCTGAAGAAGCTCAGGGGCGCCGACGTCTTCCCCGCACCCGAAATCGTCGACGAGCCCGTCGCCCCGCGGACGCCGCGCGGGCAGCGCGACAAGGTGCTCGAACTCGACGACCTCGTCAGGCACTACCCGCTGATGAAGGGCGCCGTCTTCAAGCGCCGCGTCGGCACCGTGCACGCCGTCGACGGCATCAGCTTCGACATCGCCTCGGGCGAGACCCTCGCCCTGGTCGGCGAATCAGGCTGCGGCAAGACCACCACCCTCCAGCAGATCATGCAGCTGGAGGCCGCCCAGGGCGGCAAGGTCGTGGTCTTCGGCAAGGACAGCGCCGCGCTGACCAGGAGCGAACGCAGGGAGCTCCGCCGCGACCTGCAGATCGTCTTCCAGGACCCCATGGCCGCGCTCGACCCGCGCATGCCGGTCGGCGACATCCTCGCCGAACCGCTGCGCGCCCACGGCCACAAGGACGTCGGCAAACGCGTCGCCGAACTGCTCGACCTCGTCGGCCTCGACCCCTCCTACGCCGAGCGCTACCCGCAGCACTTCTCCGGCGGGCAGCGCCAGCGCATCGGCATCGCCCGCGCGCTGGCCCTGGAGCCCAAGCTGATCGTCCTCGACGAGCCCGTCTCCGCGCTCGACGTGTCCATCCAGGCCGGCGTCATCAACCTGCTGGAGGACCTCAAGGCCAGACTCGGCCTGTCCTACCTGATCGTGGCCCACGACCTGTCCGTCGTCCGCCACCTGGCCGACCGCGTCGCCGTCATGTACCTCGGCAAGATCGTCGAGATCGGCACCGTCCCCGAGGTGTACGGCACGCCCGCCCACCCCTACACCAGGGCGCTCATGTCGGCCATCCCGCTACCCGACCCCGCGCTGGAGCGATCGCGCAGGAGGATCATCCTCGAAGGCGACCTGCCCAGCCCCGCGCAGCCCCCGACCGGCTGCCGCTTCCACACCCGCTGCCCCAAACGCGCCCTGCTCCCCGAGCCCGAGCGCGCGAGGTGCGTGGCCGAAGAGCCCCCCGTTGTCAGGCTCGCGCACGCCGACGATCACGGCGCCGCCTGCCACTATCCCGAAGTGAGGAACTCGTGAAGGTTGCTGGCTACAAGGCCGCCGCTGGCGCGGCGCTGCTGGCTCTCGCCCTCGCCGCCTGCGGTGGCGGCGCCGACAAGCCCGCCGTAGGTTCGACGGAGGCGGCCAAGCAGGCACAGAACCAGGCCGCCGCGCTGCCCGGCAGCTCCATCAACCCGGTCGCCTACGACCAGGTCAAGGATGGCGGGACCATCACTCTCGCGCTGACCCAGTGGCAGCAGCAGTGGAACTACAACCAGGTGAACGGCACGCACGCGACCGTCTCCGACGTCTACGACGCCACCATGCCCAGCATGGGCACGGCCGACGACAAGGCCGACCTGGTCAACAACCCCGACTACGTCACCGAGTGGAAGATGGAGCTGAAGGGCGACAAGCAGGTCGTCACCTACAAGCTCAACGACAAGGCCAAGTGGTCCGACGGCGAGCCGATCACCTACAAGGACTTCGCCGCCCAGTGGAAGGCCCTCAACGGCACTGAGAAGAAGTACCAGGTCAGCTCCACCGACGGCTACGACCGCGTCTCCTCGGTCGAGAAGGGCGCGACCGACTACGACGTCGTCGTCACCTTCTCCAAGCAGTACCCCGACTGGAAGGGCATGTTCTCCCCGCTCCTTCCCGCCGCCACCAACTCCGACGCCACCGCGTTCAACAAGGACTGGATCGACAAGTTCCCGGTGACCGCGGGCCCGTTCAAGGTCGAGTCGCTCGACCAGACCGGCAAGACCGTCACCCTTGTGCGTGATGACAACTGGTGGGGCAAGAAGGCCAAGCTCGACAAGGTCATCTTCCGCGCCCTCGACTCCGGCGCCACCGTCAACGCCTTCGCCAACGGCGAGCTTGACGTGATGGAGGTCAACCCCATCGCAGCCGATCTCAAGCGCGCCAAGGACGTCCCGAACGTCGACATCCGCAAGGCCGCGGCCCCCAACTGGCGGCACATCACCGTGAACGGCTCAGCGCCCAACCTCACCGACAAGTCGGTCCGCCAGGCCGTCCAGCTCGGCATCAACCGCGAGGCCATCACCCAGTCCGACCTCAAGGACCTCGACTGGCCCGTGCAGGTGCTCAACAACCACCTGTACATGAACACCCACAAGGGCTACGTCGACAACTCCGGCGAGCTCGGCAAGTACAACCCCGAGAAGGCCAAGCAGCTGCTCGACGCGGCCGGTTGGAAGATGGACGGCGACTACCGCAAGAAGGACGGCAAGGAGCTCGAACTCCGCTTCATCGTCCCCGCCGCCTACCCGCTGGCCAAGCAGGAGGGCGAGCTGACCCAGGCGATGCTCAAGGACGTCGGCGTCAAGATCAAGATCGAGCCGGTCCCCGACGACAAGTTCTTCGACGACTACATCATCCCCGGCAACTTCGACCTGGTGCCGTTCGCGTGGCTCGGCACGCCGTTCCCGAACGGGGCGCTGCCGCAGATCTACAAGAAGCCCACCGGCAAGGACAACTACGGCAGCAACTTCCCGCGCATCGGGTCGGCGGAGCTGGACACGTTGATCGAGCAGGCGGCCGGGGAGATGGACCCCGCGAAGTACATCGAGTTCGGCAACCAGGCCGACAAGCTGATCTGGGACGAGGTGCACACGATCCCGCTGTACCAGCGGCCCAGCATCTTCGCGGCGAAGAAGACGGTGGCCAACTACGGGGCCTTCGGCTTCGCGACCAAGGACTGGTCGTCGGTCGGCTTCACCCAGTAGTCAGTGGTGTGCGGCCGAGACGCTCGGCTTGGGTTCCCAGCCGAGCGTCTCGCATGGTCGTGATGTTCCCTGCCTTGGTCCTGTGGCCGCTCGGCGGCGCTAGCGGCCCTGGAGGGACCTGACGTTGTCGCCGAACGTCCAGTTCTTCGAGCCGTCCCAGTTGATGGACCAGGTCATCAACCCCTTGAGGTTGCCACCGAAGGCGTTCCAGCTCTGGCTCACCAGCGACGGGCTCATGTACCCGCCGCCCGCGCCCGGCTGGGCGGGCAGGCCGGGGACCTGCTTGTCGTAGGGAACCCTGATCGTGACCCCCTGGACGACCAGCCCGTTGTTCAGGCAGGTGGTCTGTGCGGTGAAGCCCTGAACCGTGCCCGCCGCGTAGGAATCGCCCGCGCAGCCGTACATGCTGCCGTTGTAGTACTGCATGTTCAGCCACCAGAGGCGGCCGTTGTCGGCGTACTTCTTGATGATGGGCAGGTACGCGCCCCAGATCGAGCCGTAGACGACGCTGCCGCCGGTCACGTAGGCGGTCTCCGGCGCCATGGTCAGGCCGAAGTTGGACGGCATCTGGGCGAGCACGCCGTCGATGATCCGGATGAGGTTGGACTGCGAGGCCGACAGCTGGTTGATGTTGCCGCTGCCGGTGAGACCGGTCTCGATGTCGATGTCGATGCCGTCGAAGTTGTAGCGCTTGAGAATCGGCACGACGGTCGCGACGAAGCGGTCGGCGACGGCGCTGGAGCTGAGGTCGATGCCCGCTGCGGCGCCGCCGATGGACATCAGGATCGTCGCCCCCGCCGCCTTGGCCTGGCACATCTCGGCCGGGGTGGCGACCTTGACGGTGGCGTCCATGCCGTCCTCCCACAGGACGGTGCCGTCGGAGCGGATGACGGGGAAGGCGGCATTGATCACGTTGTAGCCGTGTGCCTTGATGCGGGAGTCGGTGATGGGGGTCCAGCCGAAGGGCGGGTGCACGCCGTTGGACGCGCCGTCCCAGTTCTCCCAGTAGCCCTGAAGGACCTTGCCCGTGGGCCGTGACTTCACCGCGCACGTGGTGTCGGTCGGCGTGGGCGTGGGAGTGACGGTCGGCGTGGGCGTGGGCGTGGGCGTGGGCGTGGGCGTGGGAGTCGGGGTGACCGTGGGGCTCGGGCTCGGGCCTCCCGGGCCGTCGAAGCTGACGTCGTCGGCGTAGTAGGTGCCCTGGCCGTACCAGCCGTGAAGGTAGACCTCGGCGGTCGTCTGGCCGGAGGCGGTGGTGAAGGAGACGGACAGCTGGGTGTAGGTCGCCGAGGAGGTCCAGCCGGACCCGCCGCCGGTGACGCCGAGGTAGACGTAGCTTCCGCGTACCCACGCGGTCAGCGTGTAGGTGGTGCTCGGCCGTACGGACACCGTCTGGGCGCACCTGGCGTTGTCGGAGCCGCTCGCCGCCCCGGCGAGCGCCTTCGAGCCTGAGCGGACCGGAGTGCCGACCACCGACCCGAGTCCGCCGCCGCAGGACCAGGGGGAGAGCGTCCCGGTCTCGAAGCCGGGGTTGATCAGAAGGTTGGCGGCCTGGGCGGACGTCTGCGTGACGAGCACGCCGGCGATCGCCAGAAGTAACGCTACGGCCAGCACCAGGGGGCGCGCTGTTCGCTTCATGGGGGACAACCCTTCTGTCGCTGTGGTCGCGACAGGTCATGGGACATGACGGAGAAGCAGGGCCGCGAGACCGAGAGCTCTCGCCGGACTGACACGCATTATCCGGACAAGAAAGTTTCCTTACAATACTTCTCCCGTCAATCCTGTCGACATCCCCGCCCGTGCAACGGAAAAGGCCCCCGCCACATCAGCCGGCGAGGGCCTCTCACGATCCAGGTGTCAGACGACCTTGGTGTTCACCTCGGCGAAGTGGCACGCCACCGGATGCCCGTTCCCCCTGTCCACCAGCGCGGGCTCCTCGGTCGCGCAGATCTCCTGCGCCTTCCAGCAGCGCGTCCTGAACCGGCACCCACTGGGCGGGTCCATCGGCGAAGGCACGTCACCCGTCAGGATGATCCGCTCCCGCTGACGCTCCTCCTCGGGGTTCGCCGTCGGAGCCGCCGACAGCAGCGCCTGCGTGTAGGGGTGCGCGGGCCTGTCGTACAGGTCGTCCCTGGGCCCGGTCTCCACGACCTTCCCCAGGTACATCACCGCCACCCGGTCGGAGATGTGCCGCACCACCGACAGGTCGTGCGCGATGAACATGTACGCGAGACCCAGCGAGTCCTGCAGGTCCTCCAGCAGGTTCACCACGCCCGCCTGGACCGACACGTCGAGCGCCGACACCGGCTCGTCCAGGATCAGCAGCTTCGGCTCCAGCGCCAGCGCCCGCGCGATGCCGACGCGCTGCCGCTGACCGCCGGAGAACTCGTGCGGATACCGGTTGCCGTGCTCCGGCGACAGGCCCACCAGCGACAGCAGCTCGGCCACCCGCTTGGGCCCGTTCTTGTCCCACCGGCCGTGCACCTTCAGCGGCTCGGCGATGATGTCGTTGACCGGCATCTTGGGGTTCAGCGAGGCGTAGGGGTCCTGGAAGACGATCTGCATGTCCTGCCGTACGGCCTGCATCTGCCGGTTCGGCAGCCCCGTCAGCTCCTTGCCGCCGAACTTCACCGACCCCGAGGTCGGCTTGTGCAGCTGCAGGATGGCGCGGCCGGTCGTCGACTTGCCGCAGCCGGACTCGCCCACCACGCCCAGCGTCTCGCCCTTGTCGACGTGCAGGGACACGCCGCTGACCGCCTGCACCTGCGCCACGACGCGGCGCATGAGGCCGTTCCCCCTGACGGGGAAGTTCATGACGAGGTCGGTCACCTCGAGCAGTTTCTCGGTCATGACGTGGTCTCGCTGTTCGTGCGGAAGATGGCGGTCGGATCTGCCTTTTCAGCAAGTTGGGGCCAGTGGTGGCAGGCGGCGTAGTGCGCGCCGCCGTCCGTCTCCTCCAGCGAGGGCTCCGTGGTGGTGCACTCGGTGGTGGCCATGGGGCACCGCGGCGAGAACGGGCAGCCTACCGGCAGGTTGATCAGGGAGGGCGGGGTGCCCTTGATCGGCCGCAGCCTGCTGCCCGAGGTCTCGAGCGACGGGATGGAGCCGAGCAGGCCCGCCGTGTACGGCATGCGCGGCGTGTTGAACACCGTGTCGACGTCGCCGATCTCGACCGGCTTGCCCGCGTACATGACCAGCACCCTGTGGGCCATGCCCGCGATGACGCCCAGGTCGTGCGTGATGAGCACGACGGCGGCGTCGACCGCGTCCTTCACCTCGAGCAGCTTCTCCAGGATCTGCGCCTGCACGGTCACGTCGAGCGCCGTCGTCGGCTCGTCGGCGATGATCACGTCGGGGTTGTTGATGATCGCCATGGCGATCATCGCGCGCTGCCGCATGCCGCCGGAGAACTCGTGCGGGTAGGACTTCAGCCTGGCCGCCGCCTGCGGGATGCCGACCAGGTCGAGCATCTCCTTGGCGCGGGCCTGTGCCTGCTTGTACGGCACCAGCTCGTGCGCCAGCACGGCCTCGGCGAGCTGGTCGCCGATGGTGTGGACGGGGTTGAGCGCCGTCATCGGGTCCTGGAAGACCATCGCGATCTTCCTGCCGCGCAGGCCCCGCCGCTTGCGCTCGGACATCTTGAGCATGTCGTCGCCGCGGTAGGAGATGCTGCCGGTGATCCTGGCGGTCTTGGGCAGCAGGCCCATGACCGCCATCGAGGAGACCGACTTGCCCGAGCCCGACTCCCCGACGATGCCGAGCACCTCGCGCTCGTGCACCGTGTAGGACACGCCGCGCACGGCCTTGACCACGCCGTCGTCGGTGGGGAAGTTGACCTGGAGGTTCTCGACCTTGAGCACCTCGGTGGCGCCGGGACCCTTGGCCTCCGACAGCCGCTTGGCGATGTGGACAGAGGTCATCAGTCACGCACCCTGTTCTGTCGAGGGTCGAAGGCGTCCCGCAGACCGTCGCCGATGAAGTTGACCGACAGCGCGATGGCCACGATGAACAGTCCGGGCCACCAGAACAGCCACGGCCTTACCACCATGGCGTTCTTGTAATCGCTGATCAGCAGGCCGAGCGAGGTGTCAGGGCTCTTGACACCGAACCCGAGGAACGACAGGGCCGTCTCCAGCAGGATGCCGGAGGAGATCGCCAGGGTAGCCGAGACGATGATCACACCGAGCGTGTTCGGCAGGACGTGCTTGAAGATGATCCGCATCGAGGAGGTGCCGACGGCCCTGGCGGCCTCGACGAACTCCTTCTCGCGCAGCGACAGGAACTCGCCGCGGACCAGCCGGGTGACGCTGGTCCAGGTGATCAGGCCCAGCATGACGGCCATGAAGTAGGGGCCGAGGTTGCCGGTGGCACTGCCGACCACCGCGGCGATCACCAGCACCGGGATGGTGATCATCACGTCGGTGAAGCGCATGATGACCGCCTCGACCTTGCCGCGGAAGAATCCGGCGAAGGCGCCCAGCACCGTGCCGACCAGGGTGGAGACCAGCCCGATGGTCAGCGCGACGATGATCGAGACCTGCGCGCCGCGCATGGTCATCGCGAAGTAGTCCTTGCCGATGTTGTCCTGGCCGAAAGGGTGCTCGCCCAGGTGCATGCCCTCGCCGCCGAGGAACTCGGGGATGACGCCGAGGGTCGGGCGGCCACCGTCCACGACGGTGCCCGAGCCCGTCCACGGCTTGTCCCACCAGCCGGGGATCGGGCCGAAGCCGATGGAGCTGAAGGCCAGCACGAAGACGATCCCGAACAGGATCATGCCCGCGAGGGCGCCGCGGTGGCGGAAGAACCTGCGCCGGACGAGTTGGCCCTGCGTGCGGGCGACGATCGTCATGCCCTGCGCGTCGTTGGCCGCGGGCTGCTCCGTCTTGATGGTCATCTCGGTCTTCTCCGTCATGACAGCCTGATCCGCGGGTCGAGGTAGGCGTAGGCGATGTCGGCGAGCATGTTCCACACGACGATGGCGGTGCCGGTGATGAGGAAGAAGCCCATGACCGGCATGGGGTCGACCTCCCTCAGCCCGATCTCGAACATCTTGCCCATGCCCCGCCAGCCGAAGACCGTCTCGGTGATGACCGCGCCGCCGAAGACGCCGGCGAAGTCGAGGGCGAGGATCGTGGTGATCGGGATCATGCCGTTGCGGAAGGCGTGCTTGATGACGACGGTCCGCTCGGGCAGGCCCTTGGCACGTGCCGTACGGACGTAGTCCTGGTTCATCACCTCGAGCATGCTGGCCCTGCTGTAGCGGGAGTGGCTGGCCAGGCCCACGAGGATCAACGCAAGCGTGGGCAGCAGCAGGTGCATGCCGGAGTCGAGGGTGTTCTGCCAGAAGTTGCCGATGAAGTTCGGCGTCTCGGAGCCGATGGTGGCCACCGGGCGGCCCTTGAGCGCCCTGGCGTAGCCGTCCCACGATTCAAGCAGCCGGTCGAAGAAGATCATGGCGGCGACGAACAGGCCGCTGAAGACGGCCAGCGGAATCGCCTGGCGGCGCAGCAGGCCGCCGAACTGCCAGCCGATGGCCGCGCTCACCAGTCCGGCCACGACGAACAGACCGATGAGGGTCCAGACGCTGGGAGCGGTGAGCATGGGCAGCAGCGGGTAGTACAGCAGCGCGCCGAGGCCGGCCGCGCCCAGCGCCGCGTACATCGGCTGCAGGTGCTCGACGCCCGCGACCAGGGCGGTGGCGCCGGCGGCGGTGGCCAGGCCAACCACGAGGATGAACGGGAAGCCGAGACCGGGGTCGGCGAACCAGCGGCTCGCGGACAGCGCGAAGAGGATCACGGCGGTGACGATCAGGCCGATGCCGAAGGCGGTCAGCTTGCCCTTCCTGTCGCCGTTGTAGACCGACGCCCAGATCAGGCCCGCGGCCACCGCGATGGCCAGGATGATGGGAAGCGGGATGTACGGGTCCCTCAGCCAGTCGTTGAACTCGATCGCCACATACTGCTTCAGCATCGTCGCGACCCAGAAAACCGGTAGCGAGAAGCAGATGAAAGCTGCGAAGGTGATCCCGTGGTCGAAGCTGCTGTACTGGCGGAGCGCGGAGACGATGCCGATCGCGATACCGATCACCGCGGCCAGGATCGTGGCGACCACGACGAGCTTGAGGGTGGACGACATGGCGCCGGCGAGCAGCGAGGAAACCGTGGTGCCCGCCTTGTTGACCCCGAGGTCGCCCTGGAAGATGCCGGCCAGCCAGGAGATGTAGCGGACGGGGATGGGCTCGTCCAGATGCATGGCCGCGATACGTGCTTCCATCAGCCTGGGAGCGTCTGGCAGGCTGCTCTCGCGCAGGTCGGCGAGCGGATCCCCGGACAGCGCGACCAGGACGAACATGATGAACGTGGCGGCCAGCAGCGTCAGGCTTGATATGGCGAGCCTACGCGCGATGAATACAAGCAATTCCCCGAACCTCCTGCAGGTGACGGCTTCCGGGGGCCACAGCGGGGGATGGCCGGGCTAGGGCCGGAGCCGGGCCCGCCACGGTGCCTCGTGGGCGCGGCTTCGGCGGGCTGACGATGTTGACGACTTGGGTGTTACAGCCATGACGCGGGGCCGGTCTGGCGACCGGGCCCCGCGTCAGTTGTCGGCTAGGCCCCGCTTACTGGGCAGCCCACTGGTGCATGTTCCAGGTGATGGAAGCCTGGCTCGGGTTCGGCTGGACGTTCTGGAGGTTGGAGCTCCAGGCCGACAGAGCCGGCTGCGAGTACAGCGGGATCGTCGCCAGGTCGTCCCAGAGGATCTTCTCGACCTGCTGGATCAGCGGGGCGACCTTGGTCGGGTCGGTCTCGGCCAGGATCTGGTCGGCGAGCTTGTCGTACTCCTTGTTGGAGTAGCAGCCCTTGTTGTTGCCCTTGGCCGACGGGGTGCACTTCTTCGGCGTCTGGTAGGTGGAGGTCCAGCCGCTGTTCAGCGCGGAACCGGCCCAACCGAACAGGGCGATGTCGAAGTTGCCGTTGGCCAGGTCACCGGCGTCGTCGAAGAACTTCTCGCTGCCGGTGTCGGTGATCTCGAAGCCGACCGGGTCACACGAGGCCTTGATCAGCTCGACGACCTGGGTACGGCGAGGGTTCGGCTGGTTGTAGCCGATGTTGACCTTGATCGGGGTCTTGACGCCCGACTCGGCCACCAGCTTCTTGGCGCCCTCGATGTCGACCTTGTTGAACTTCTCGGAACCCGCGAAGGCCACGGCCTCGGCGTAGCCCGGCTGGAACGGCGCGATGTTGCGGACGTTCATCGGGGCCGCGCTCGGGTTCTGCGGCTTGATCAGGTTGTCGACGATCTGCTGCCGCGGGACGCACGCCGCGATGGCCTGACGCAGCTTGGCGTCCTTGAACACGCCCTTGTTGAAGTTGAAGTCCAGGTGGTCGTAGAGGAACTGCTCACCGGTCTTGACGGTGACGTCCTGCAGCGCCTGCACCTGGGCGAGCACGTCGGGGTTCGACTGCGGCTCGATGATGTTCGTCTCGCGGTTCTGCAGCGCCTGGACCTGCTGGTCCTGCGCGATGAAGCGGATGACGATCTTCTCGGTCTTGGCCTTCTCGCCCCAGTACTTCTCGTTGCGGGCCAGGGTGATGGACTGGCCGGGGGAGTAGGAGTCGAGCACGTACTGGCCGGAGGACGGGATGAGCGCCTTGTCCGGGAGCTTGCCGTTGAAGATCCAGCCCTTGCTGAAGAACTCGGCGGCCTTCTTGAGCTTGCCGTGGTCCTCGGCCTTGATGGCGTCGAACATCTCCTGCTCGCTCAGCCCACCCTGCTGCGCGACGATGTGCGCAGGCAGCTGGATGACCTCGAGGGCCGCCCAGTCACCGAACGGCTTGGTGTAGTTGAGCGTCACCTCCTTGTCACCGATCTTGCAGTCGGGCATCTTGATCTTGTCCCACTTGTCCGTGCTGATGTAGCTGAACTCGGGGAACTTGCCGGAGGCGACGGCATAGGTGAGCATCACGTCGTCACAGGCGATCGCGTTGCCGTCGGACCACACCGCGTTCGGGTTGATGGCGTACTTCACCGTCAGCGGGTCGTCAGAGGTCTTCTCGTAGGTGCCCATGTCCTTCTCGGGCTGGACGGAGCCGTCAGCGCCGAAGTGCCAGAAGTCCAGCTGGATCCGGTTCAGGACGATGTGGTTCTTCGAGGAGTATTCCTCGGCCGTCTCGCCGTTGTAGGAGCTGATCTCCTGCTCATGCGCGTGCGTGATCGTCGAGGCGTTGGCGGCGCCGCTGGCCGGGGCGGAGGCGCCGGTCGACGGGTCCGCGGCGGGCGCATTGTCGGTAGCGCCGCAGGCCGTCAGCAGGATCGCTGCTCCCGTCGCCGCTGCCAGGAACCTTCCGGCCCTGCGTGCAGATGACACGGACTTACTCCTTGGGGGTTGTCAACAAGTCGCTCTTGCGGAGAAATGAAGCATTACTCCACAGACTGAGGTAAGGGGTCACAGCACAGTGTTGCAGACCTGATGCCGTCAACGGCATGTTCTGTAACAAAGGCGGGGCGAATAGGTGCAAATCACCACATAAGTGTTACTCAGGGTGATCGAGGGGCAGAGAGCGTTCTCTGGTTGTCCACAGCCGCCCTGACCCGTCCACAGAATCCTGTTCGCAGCACGTCGTCAACCGTGTCATTCCCCATCCTGAGATCCCCACCCCGGCTGGAGGATCCCGATGGAACATTCCCCACCTGCCACCCTGGCACACGACCGTTTCCTGCTGGCTGCCGCCGTGTGGCGAGGCGCGAGCTGGACGAACCAGGCCGGCGGGACCTCCTGGAGATGTAGACCACGCGCCGCCCCGCCCGCCGTGGCACCCTGGAGGAGCTGGCCGGACGGCGTGCGTCCCCTGGTGGCGGCCTGGAGGGACGGGCCGGGTGGTGTGCGGTCCGCGGTGATCTGGACGCGGTTGGTCGGCGACGCATGCTCCGCGGTCACGTGCATCAGGCAACCGCGATCGACGGCGAGGATGCCCGCGATGCCCGAGGCCGAGCAGGCCGCGATCACCTGGGCGAGGCGTCTCGGCGGCGTGTCAGGTGGTGTGAACGGGGTCGGGCGGCTCGACGCTGGGTCATCTGGCGGGACCTCGGCGGAGCGGCGAGCGGTCGGTGTTCCCCGGACGGCGACCGCCGTACCCGTCGACGCGGTGGTCATCCCCTTCCCCGACCAGGCGGCCCGTGCCCGGTGGCGGTCGCAGGGACCTGACGGCTTCCCTCCCGCCTCTGTGGGAGCCAGGCCGAGGCCGCTCCTGCAGGCAATGGTCACCCATGCGGGCTCGCATCCAGAAGCCGGCCGGTTGGCCGCATGAATCCCCGACAGATCAGGCGATATGCGGATGTTACGGGCTGGTAGGCTGGCCGCGCGGACGTAGGTGATCCCTTATCGCGTGAGGGATCCTCACCCGGCGAGGGAGGCACCTGATGCGGCGGCGGTACGTTCACGGGCACGCGCGCCCGGTCTCCCGTCAGCACGCGATGCCCGAGGCCAGTGCCTTCGCGTCGATTCACGGCGGAAGAAGTCAGAAACGGCGGGCGAGCCGGGGGTAAGCGAATGTGTGAGAACGCTCCCCAGCGTATTGATGTGAACACACCCGATGCGGCGCGAATCCATGACTACATGCTGGATGGCAAGCAAGCTGGCTCCGAAGCGGTCTTATCGCCGTAAGGCCAATCCTGGGCCGGCGCCCCGGCGAGGCGCCCGCCTTCTGCTTGCGGCAGCCAGGAGTCTGCCGCCCGCACTCAGATGCGGGCGGCTCCTTCTCACTGAGCGGTTGAGCTGGAAAGTCGTTGATCAGCATGCGGTGGCGGTTGCCTCCCCGTACCGTTTCGGGAGGACGAGCGGTTCCCTACCTCGCAGTTGCGCATCATCGACCAGCACCCGGTCACGGGAACGGGCAACACCGCTGGGTGATGAGGAGTTCGAGTCCGTGCGCCGGCGAGTGGAGGGCATGCTCGACGCGTTGCCGACCCTGTTCCCCGAGCACGACTACGAGCCGCTCAGGAAACGCCTCGCCGCGCGTCTGTGAGGCCTGCACCCGATATCGGTTGGCGGGAACGATCGCGGGCGCGCTGACGTCGTAGCCGTTATGACGGATTTCGCGGGGATCGACGAGCAACTCCGGGTGACGAGGGAGCGGGTGCGGCGCTTCGACCAGCTGACACGGCAGCGGGGCGCGGTCACCCGCCAGCTCGGCGAGGTACGGCAGGCGGTCGCCGAGCTCCAGACGCGGCTGGCTGATGAGGAGGGCGACGTGACGCGCCTGGAGACCGGTTTCGCCGGATTCCTCGCCAAGCTGGTCGGCTCGAAGGAGGAGCGGCTGACCCAGGAGCGGGCCGAGGTGGAGGCAGCCCGGCAGCGGCTGGACGGCCAGCGCGCGCGGGTGGCGTCGTTGGAAGGCGACCTCGCGGGCATCGACGGTGAGCAGGCGCGGCTCGGACCCGTTCACGAGGAGTACGCGAGGCTGCTCGCCGAGAAGGAGCGGCTGCTGATCGAGCTGGCCGACTCGCGGGGGCGGGAGCTCGCGGAGCTGGCGGAACGGCTCGGCGACCGGACCGCCGACCTGCGCGAGCACGACGAGGCGCACAGGGCGGGCGTCAACGCGGGGCGCGAGCTCGCCTACGTGCTCGACCGGCTGAACAGCGCCAGTGGGGCATCGCGGTGGGACATGCTGGGCGGCGGGTACATGGCCGACTCGGTCGAGCGCACCAGGCTGGAAGAGGCGGACCAGGCGGCGTGGCAGGCGCAGCGGAAGCTCGACGTGTTCTCGAGGGAGCTGGCTGACATCGGGGTGGCGGCCAACCCCCAGCTGCCCGAGGTGGACACGCGGTGGTTCGTGGACACCTTCTTCGACAACATCATCACCGATGCGTTGAAGCACCAGCGGATCAACGGCACGCGCGACGCGGTGGCCCAGGTGGCGGAGTGGGCTGGGGTGACGGTGGCGGCCATCGCGCGGCGCAGCGCCGAGCTTGCGGCTGAACGCGCCGCCCTGCTGGCCCGCCGAGACGAACTCCTCGCCCCCCGCCCCTGACCCCGCCACCCCACCGATCTCGCACGGCCGAGAGTCGCGAGGGGATCAGCGGTGGAGGGGGCGGTGTGCTCGGTCCGATGTGTCTGTGCCGCCTTACGTACTCGAACGCGTGGGGGAGTGCTGGGTCAGGAGGGGGTGAGGGCGCGGGCGAGTTCGTGGGCCTCGGTGATGGCGGCGGGGATGTCCAGCACGGGGAAGATCGCGTGCCGGATCGTCCGCAGTTCGTCCACCACGAGGATCAGGCGCTTGAGCCGTACCACCTGCCCCGACCTGAACGTCGGCAGTCGCAGCGCCGCCGCCAGCCGTAGCTCCGTGTCCGAGAGCAGCGGAAACGGGATCTCCTCCATCTCGGCGAAGACCGCCTGCTCATCGGGACGCTGCGTGCTCACCCCGCGCAGCGCGATCCCGTCGTCCGCGAACGCCGGTGCCATCCCCTTGAACAGCCGGTTCTCCAGCGTGCAGCCGACCGCCCCCGGCACCTCGTTCCATCCGGGCGGCAGCGGCGACGGCACCCCGGTGGCGGGATAGGTGAAGAGCACCGTGGGACCGTCCACCACCTCGACGGGCCCGGTCGTGCTCTCAAGCTCCAGAGGCGAGGGGATGCGCGTCCCGACCAGCGAGTGAACCCGGCGTGCCTCGGGGCTGCCGGGCATGGCGACTCCGGTCAGGGTTCCGTCGCCGGCGAGCCACCGGTCGCCCCAGTCCTGCATCGCGATCAGCACCGGCGCCAGCGCCCAACCCACCTCGGTGAGCGGGTACTCGTGGCGAACCGGCCCCGACTGGTACGGCCTGCGCTCCAGCACCCCGTGCTCGACCAGGTGCCGGAGGCGTTCGGTCAGGACTTTGCGGGAGATGCCCAGTTCGCCGAGCAGTTCCTCGAAGCGCTGGTGCCCCCGGGCGGCCTCCCGCACGATCAGCAGGCTCCACCAGTCGCCGACCACCGATGCGGCCTGCGCGATCGAGCATTGGACGTCCTGTTCGCGGAGCTCTCTGGTCATACGACGACCCTACTACGAGTAAGTCTCTAAAGGAGACTGATGAGGCGAACCAGCGCGCTCTCGAGCGTGCCGGCGGGGTCGAGGTCGGCGCCTGCGCTGCGCCACGCGATGTATCCGTCGGGCCGGACGAGGACCGCTCCGCTCTTGCCCACGCCGTACCGCTCCAGCCAGGTGCCCTCGACGTCCAGCAGCTCGTCGCCGATGCGGTGCGGCGCGAGGCGCACGCCGAGCTGGTCCCTGACCGCGCGGCCCGCGTCCACCCAGCTCTGCCCGTACGGCCCGGCGAGCAGCACGAACCCCGACCCGAACAGGTCGAGCGTCGAGATCGTGCGCCCGTCCCAGTCGAGGACCACGTGCGGGGCGCGGCCACCGGGCCGGCCGGTGGGGACGCGGGGATCCTCCAGCAGGGACCCGTCGTCGTCCGGCTCGGACAGGATCGCGGCGGAGTGATACCGGCAGCCGAGGATGGCGGCGAAGGGGTCCTCGATCGGCTCGGGATAGTCCACGCGCTCAGCCGGTGGCATGCGGAAGCCGAGGTTCGCGAGCTGGGCGTCGGCGATCAGCTCGCCGACGGGTCGGCGTTCGGCGTCGTAGGAGTCGAGGAAGGAGGGGCCCGCCTGGCCCGAGATGACCAGCCAGAGCCGCCACGCGATGTCGCAGCCGTCCTGCAGCGCCGTGCTCCCGCCCTGGCCGCCGGTCGGCGGCATGGTGTGGGCGGCGTCGCCCGCCAGGAACACCCGTCCCGCCCGGTAGGTGTCGGCCAGGATGTGCGCGGTGGTGAACGTCGTGGTGTCGAGCACGGTGACGTCGAGGTCGGGCACGCCCACGCCGAGCCGTACCAGCTCGACGGCGTCGAAGTCGGTGGTCTCGCCGTCGTGGTTGACGCCGAGCACGTGCGCGCCGACGCCGGTCCCGGTGACGAAGACGCCGGTGAACGTGTCGTTCTGCAGGTACCAGAGGGTGACCTCGCGCTCGTTGACCAGGTCGCTGAGGTCGGCGTCGAACATGATCGCGTACAGGTGGCTCAGCACGCCCTTGCCTGAGGTCGGGATCGCCAGCGCCTCCCTGATCGGGCTGCGGTAGCCGTCGGCGGCGATGACGTAGTCGGCGCGCACGGTCGTCTCGACACCGTCGGCGCGGATCAGCGCGGTCACGCCGTCGTCGTCCTGCTCCAGGGAGACGAGCTCGGTGGAGAAGCGCAGGTCGGCGCCGAGTTCCTCGGCCTTGCGGCGCAGGACCCGCTCGACCTCCGCCTGCGGCGCGCCCAGGTCCGGGGCGGGGGACAGGTGGGTGGGGAAGGGCGCGGTGCTGGTGTCGAAGAGGATCTCGGGGGCCGGGTCGGCGAGGCTGGACGCGATCGCAATGCGCATGCTCTCGCCGATGCCCTGCCAGATGCGGTCGAGCTCCTCTTCCAGGCCCGGCACGGGACGCAGCAGCTCGACGGCGCGTGTGTTGACGCCGAACGCCTTGGGCTGGATGGAGGTGCTCGCGTGCCGTTCGACCAGCATGACGTCGACGCCGCGCCAGGCGAGCATGGTCGCGGCGCTGAGACCCGCGTAGCCGCCGCCGACGATCAGGACAGGTACTTCCATCGTTCGCTCCTTCGAGACATATCGCGTGTGGTTAAGATATGACGCGATTTGCTCGATGGTCAAGATATATCTCGACTTACGTCTCAGGGGTTCTGCTGCATCTGGATGAGCTGCTGGTCGTCGATCTCCGGCGGGAGGCGGGCGGCGCTGCTGCGTCTCTCCTGGCCTTGCCCCGCCGACCACGGTCCGGCTCGGATGATCGGCAGGTCACCGGCGGGAGTTCGCGGGGCGTTCTTCTCGTGGGTCTGCGCTTGGGCGAGTCGCGTGCTACCGACCCCGTCGCCCACCTCGCGTGGAAGAGGCTGGTCGCCGCCGCAGAGCTCAAGGAGGGCTGGGCCCCCAGGAGGTCGCGGCTGGGCGTGTCGCGATGGTGCCGCTGGGTGTTCGGGAGATGTCAGTCGCGGAGGTGCTGCTCCAGGCGTTCGACCTTGCTCGTCATGCCGTCGGTGACGCCCGGCCGTACGTCCGCCTTGAGCACCAGGCTCACGCGCGGAGCGACCTCGCCCACGGCCTCGACCGCCCGCTTCACCACGTCCATCACCTCGTCCCACTCTCCCTCGACAGTGGTGAACATGGCGTCGGTGTGGTTCGGCAGCCCGCTCTCACGCACCACCTTCACCGCGCGCGCGACAGGCTCGGACACGCCGTCGCCGACACCGAGCGGCGTGATGGAGAATGCAATGATCATGTGTTCGATCCTAGACGTCTGGCACCGCCCCGCCCCGCCGGCCCGCGGGTGGGTGAACGCGGCTGCTCACGCGTGAGGCGGTGGGTGGGAGCGGTGGCCCCCACCCACCGGAGCCTCAGTGGTCGTGACCCGCGTGGTCGTCGTCCTCGTCCTCGTCGCTGGGCCCCTCGGAAGGCTCGACGCCCAGAACGGCCTCGCGAGGCTCGACCTCCTGGACGTGCTCGATCAGCGAGAGCACGTGGTCGGGCTCGATGAGCCACTGCAGGGCGGTCGCGCCAGTCTCATCGGAGCTGACCAGCTCCGCCTGCTCCTTGCGCTCGTCCTCGTCGAGGTCGGCTTCAGGGTGCCGGATCTCGGCGAGGGCGGCCGCCTGCAGGGCGGCGACGTCCAGCACCTCGACGGTCAGTTCGACCGTGAGGCGAAGGAACTTTTCTTCATCACTCATGGCAGAAGAGCCTAGGGCAGCTTCCACTCCACAGGGGTCGCGCCTTGCTGGACGAGCAGCTCGTTGGCGCGGCTGAAGGGGCGCGAGCCGAAGAAACCGCTGCGGGCCGACAGAGGAGAGGGGTGGGCGGACTCGATGCGGGGCACCTGGCCGAGCATGGGGGCGAGGTTGCGGGCGTCGCGGCCCCACAGGATCGCCACCATGGGCTTGTCACGGGCGACCAGGGCGTGGATGGCCTGCTCCGTGACCTCCTCCCAGCCCTTGCCGCGGTGTGAGGCCGGCTTGCCCGGCATGACGGTCAGCACCCTGTTGAGGAGCAGGACGCCCTGGTCGGCCCAGGGGGTCAGGTCGCCGTTCGACGGCATCGGCAGGCCGAGGTCGGTCTCCATCTCCTTGTAGATGTTGCGCAGGCTGCCGGGCAGCGGGCGCACGTCGGGGGCCACGGAGAAGGACAGCCCGACGGGGTGCCCGGGCGTGGGGTAGGGGTCCTGCCCCACGATCAGCACCTTGACCTCGTCGAAGGGCTGGTTGAATGCGCGCAGGACGTTGGATCCCGAGGGGAGGTACTGCCTGCCCTCGGCGATCTCGTTGCGGAGGAACTCGCCCATCTCCGAGATCCGTTCGGAGACGGGCTCGAGGGCGCTAGCCCATCCTGGTTCGACTACTTCGTGTAGGGGACGACCGGCCATGGTCATGAACCTTACCGACCGGGGAGACCAGGGCGCATGCCGTACTGAAAAGATCACAAAGCGGGTTTTCCCGGCTTGACCAGCCAGGCGTCGAAGAGAGCGTCGAGCGGCTTGCCGGAGATCTTCTTCGACAGGGCGATGAAGTCGGCGGTGGTGGCGTTGCCGTACTTGTGGTCGGCGACCCAGGTGCGCAGGATCGTGAAGAAGGCCTTGTCGCCCACCTTCTTGCGCAGGACATGCAGCGTCATGGCACCGCGGGAGTAGACGGGGGCCTCGAAGAGCTCCTTCGCGGTGCCGGGGTCGGCGGGAGGGGTCTTCCAGAAAGCGTCGCCCGCGGGCTTGGCGTAGGCACTGGCGAAGGCGGACGACAGGCGGGTCGAGCCGCGCTTGTCGGCCCACAGCCACTCGGCGTAGGTGGCGAAGCCCTCGTTGAGCCAGATGTCCTTCCAGCGCTCGGGGGTGACAGCGTCGCCGAACCACTGGTGGGCCAGCTCGTGCGAGAGCAGGACGTCGTCGGGGAGGTTCGGGTAGATCGGCCTGGTCTGCGACTCCAGCGCGTAGCCGACGGAGGGGGCGTCGTCGACGATCGCGCCGGTGGTGGAGAACGGGTAGGGGCCGAAGAGCTCGCTGAAGTAGGCGAGGATGGGGCCGTGCCGCTGGGTCAGGCGCTTGGCCGCCGCGGCGTGCGCGGGATCGACGGCGACGATCGTGCGCAGGCCGCCGACCTTGGTGTCGGTGAGCTTGAAGTCGCCGATGGAGACGGTCGTCAGGTAGCTGGCCATCGGCTCCTTGGCGGCCCAGACGTAGGTCGTCCTGCCCATGGCGGCTCTCTGCGAGACGAGCTCGCCGTTGGCCACCGCGACGCGGTCGCTCGGAACGGTCACCGCGAACCGGAAGCCGGCCTTGTCGGTGATGTGGTGGTTGCCGGGGAACCAGGTCTTGGCGCCGTCCGGCTCGTTGGCGTTGAACACGCCGTCGGGGGTGCGGATCCAGCCCTCCTTCGAGCCGTCGGCGTCGATGATGGAGGTGGGCTTGCCGCTGTAGCGGACCGCGACGGTGAACGGCTTCCCCTTGGCGATCTCGGCGGCGGGGGTGACGACCAGTTCGTCGTCCTTCCGCGTGAACCGCGCGGCCGCCCCGTCGACGGTGACGGACTCGACGGCCAGCGTCTTGACCAGGTCGAGGTTGAACCGGCTGAGCGTCTGCGTACCGCGCGCGCTGATCGTCGCCGTGCCCTTCAGCACGTGGGTGCCGGGGTCGTAGTCGAGCGCCAGGTCGTAGTGGCGGGCGTCGTAGCCGCCGTTGCCCTGAGCGGGAAAGTACGGGTCGCCCGCGCCCTGGGCGCCGGGGGAGCCGGGGGAGCCGGCCACGGCGGGGGCGATGGGAAGGGCGAGCGCCGCGGAGGCGGTCAGGGCGAGAAGACGCTTCATGGAGTGATTCTCGCGCAATCCACGGGCGCCCGCCCGCCTGCCCCTGGAGCCAGGCGGGCGCCCGTGGATCACTTCACCGAGCCGGCCATCATGCCCTGCACGAAGTACCGCTGGAAGGCGAAGAACAGCGCCAGCGGGATGATCAGTGACAGGAAGGCGCCAGGCGCGATGATGTCAACGTTGGTCCCGAACTGCCGCATCTGCGACTGCAGCGCCTTGGTCATCGGCTGCGACGCGGTGTCGGCGAAGACCAGCGCGATGAGCAGGTCGTTCCACACCCACAGGAACTGGAAGATCCCCAGCGAGGCGATCGCGGGCTTGCCCAGCGGAAACACCACGGTCGCGAAGATCTTCCACTCCGACGCGCCGTCCATCCTGGCCGCCTCCAGCAGCGAGGATGGGATGCCGACGAAGAAGTTGCGCAGCAGGAAGATCGCGAAGGGCAGTCCGAACGCGACGTGGAACAGGACCACGCCCGGGATCGTGCCGAAGATGCCGACCTGGCCGTAGAGCGTGGCCATCGGGATCAGCGCGATCTGGATCGGCACGATCAGCAGGCCGACGACGACCAGGAAGAGCGTGTCGCGCCCGCGGAACTCCATCCACGCGAAGGCGTAGGCCGCCATCGCGGCGATGCCGATCACCAGCAGCGTGGTCGGCACGGTGATCAGGACCGTGTTCCAGAACGACGCGGAGAAGCCGGTGGCCAGCAGGCTGGAGTAGCTGCTGATCGTGAGCTCGGCGGGCTTGGTGAAGATCGTCCACCAGCCCTCGGAGTTGTTGACCGTCTCGTCGCGCAGCGAGACGACGAGCAGGCCGAGGGTCGGGATCAGCCAGAACAGCCCGATGAGGATCATCACGACCTGGACGGCGCCGCCGCCGAGGCGGTCGACGATCCTGCCGATGGGGCCTCGCCGTACGGCTCCCGCCTGAACGTGAGCCATCACTGCTCCCTCCTGAACCGGCGGATGTTCATGACCATGAACGGCAGGACCAGGATGAGCAGGAAGATCGCGAGCGCGCTGCCCAGCCCCTGGTTGTTGCCGCCGCCGAAGGAGACACGCCACATCTCCAGCGCGATCACGTTCGCGTTCGGCTGGACCGAGCCTGGCGCGATGATGAAGACGAGGTCGAAGACCTTCAAGGTATTGATGATCATCGTGACGAACACGACGAGCAGCACGGGCGACAGCAGCGGCACGGTGATCTTCCTGAACACCTGCCACTCGGTCGCGCCGTCGATGCGCGCGGCCTCCAGCGCGTCACGCGGGATCCCCGCCAGGCCGGCCGCGATCAGCACCATCGCGAAGCCCGCCCACACCCAGACGAACGCGCCGATGATGGCGGGCGTGATCAGGGTCGGGCCGAGCCAGGTCAGGCCGTTGAACGGCGCCTCGAAGTTCGACTGCGGCAGCCGTACGGTGTAGGAGCCCGGAGCGAGACCCTCGAAGCGGAAGGTGCCGTCGGGGCCCGTCGTGGCGGTGGCCGCGACGCTGCCGCCGCTGACCGCTTCCACGGTCACGCCGGGCAGGCCCTTCTCCGCGCCGTCGACCTCGCCGGCCTTGCCGCCGCCTCCCGGGGTGAAGTCCAGCCAGATGGTGCCGGTCAGCCCCTGTCCCGAGGCCGCGACGGCGGGCTTGGAGTCGGCGGGTACGGCCTCGGGCTTGAGGCCGACCAGCGGGATCAGCACCGGCTGGCCGGCCTGCACGGGCTGTTTGGTGACGACGGCGCCGCCCTGCTCTGCGACGGGCGAGGTGTCGTTCTGCCTCGGCCGCGCCCCCTCCAGGCCGCCACCGCTGGAGAACACGCCCGAGACCGTCGACATGAGCGCGTTGGCCACGCCGCGGTCCGGAGCCTCCTCGTAGACCAGGCGGAAGATGACGCCCGCGGCCATCAGCGAGACGGCCATCGGCATGAACACGATCAGCTTGAACGCGGTGGACCACCTGATGCGCTCGGTGAGCACGGCGAAGATCAGGCCGAGCGTGGTGACCACGATCGGGGCCACGACCACCCAGATCAGGTTGTTCCTGATGGTGGTGAGCGTGCCGGAATCGGTGAAGATCGTGCCGTAGTTCTGCAGGCCGACGAACTGGTTGCCGGTCGCGTCGTAGAGGCTACGGAAGATCGAGTAGATGATCGGATAGATGACCCAGATCCCCAGCAGGAGCATCGCGGGGAGGACGAAGAACCAGGCCACGATGGCCGAGGGGCCCAGCCTGCTGCGGCCGGACTTCGCGGGGGTCACGGTGGAGGTCGCGCTTGCCGCCGTGGCGGCGGCCTGGGCGGCTTCGCCGTCGCCGGAGGCGGTGGTGCGGGCGGGGTTGGGGTTCTCCGCGGTGGAGGTGCCCGACTGCGCCGTCTGGGGGGTGGGGTCCGGCCCGGGGGTGGACCCGCGCGACGTGGAGTCGCGCGGGTCGGTCGGGCCGTTCAACCTGTCGGTCACGGCCTCGCCCCTTTACTTCCAGGCCTTGGCGGCCTCGGTCTCAAGAGCCTTGGCGGCCGCCTTGGCGTCCGCGGGGTTGCGCAGGAAGTCCTGCAGCACCTTCCACTCGCCCTTGCCGTCGGTCCCGCCGAAGGCGCTCGGCGCGAGGTCGGACATGTCGTACCTGACGCTCTCACCGGCGGAGATGATCGTCTGCGCCAGCTGCTTGGTCAGGTCGCTCGGGTAGTTGTCGGGGGAGACGTTGCGGTTCGGCGACAGGTAGCCGGGCAGCTTCGCCCACACCTCGCCGCCCTCCTTGGAGGCCAGGAACTCCAGCAGCGCCATGGCGCCGGGGGACTCCTTCAGCGCCACCGCGATGTCGCCGCCGAGCACGACCGGCGCGGTCTCGCCGACCTTGGGGAAGGGGAACACCTTGGCCGATTCGCCGATCTTGGCGCCGGACTGGGTGGCGGAGGCGGCCACGAAGTCGGCCTCGATGACCATCGCGCCCTTGTCCTGGCCGTACACCTGGGTCACGCAGGTCGGGAAGTCGGTCTGCAGGGCGCCGGTGTTGCCGCCGACCATGTAGTCCTTCTTGCCGAAGATGCCGGCCATCTTCTCCAGCGCCGTCACGACGGAGGCGTCGGTCCACGGGATCTCGTGCTTGGCGAGCTGGTCGTACTTCTCGGGGCCCGCGCTCGAGAGGTAGACGTTCTCGAACAGGTCGGTGAGCGTCCAGCCGGAGGCGCCGCACAGCGAGAACGGCGGGGTGCCGGAGTCGGAAACCGCCTGCGCGGTCTTCAGCAGCTCGTCCCACGTGGTCGGGGCCTGCACGCCGGCGTCGGTGAACGCGGCGTCGCGGTACCAGATGATCGACTTGTGCGCGGCCTTGACGAGCACGCCGTACACCTGGCCGCCCGCGGAGCCGAGCTCCTTCCAGTACGGGGTGTAGTTGTCGTCGATCTGCTTCTGGACCTCGGCGCTGAGGGGCTTGAGCGCCTTCTGGTCGGCGTACTGCTTCACCAGGCCCGGCTGCGGGAGGATCGCGATGTCGGGCGGGCTGCCGCCCTGGATGCGGGGGCCGAGGTAGGCGCCGGTGTCCTCACCCGTGGAGGCGTAGGTGACCTTGGCGCCCGTCTTGTTCTGGAACTCCTTGAGCACGGCCTCGAAGTTGGTCTGCTCCTCACCGGTCCACTTGGCGGCGACCTCGATGTTCACCCCCTCGAGCGGCTTGGCTGCGGCCGGCGCGGAGCTGGCGGCTCCGGTCTGCTGGGGGGTTGTCGTTGGGGCGTTGCCGCAGGCGGCGACGGCTACCGCGAGCCCCGCCAGAACAACTGCTTTGCGCATGATGCCTGACCTCGTATCACTGGGTTGCGATGATCTCAGCTAGCTCTGCCTTCATGGAGGCAGCCACGTCATCGGTTGGTTGGTCGTATGGCGGGCTGAGCGCCTTGGAGACCGCGCTGGCGATCACCAGGCTCAGCTGGTTGTAGTTCGCGCTGACCGGTCGCGGCTTGGCCGCGAGGATGCTCTCCTTCAGCACAGGCAGATAGGGGAAGCGTTTGATCAGCGATGGGTCGTCATAGAGCTCGGCCCAGACGGGCGGGAAGGAACCCTCCGTCAGGACGCGACGCTCGTTCTCCAGACTGGTGAAGTACTTGATGAACTCCTGCGCGGTGTTCTGCCGCTTGGAGTAGGCGCTGATGGCCAGGTTGGCGCCGCCCAACGAGCTCGATCCGGGCCCTTCGGGTCCGGGGAGCCTGGTCACCGCGAACTTGCCGGCCACCTTCGACTGCGTGGCGGGGCCGTACGCGTGGGGCCAGTTGCGGGCGAAGACCAGCTGGCCGTTCTGGAAGGCCAGCCTGGACTCCTCCTCCTTGTAGTTCAGCGCCTGCGGAGGGATCCATCCCTCGCGCAGACCCCGGGTGAAGAAGTCGAGCGCCTGCTTCGCCTTGGCCTGGTCCAGGTCGAGCAGCGTCCCGCCCGCTGACTGGACCGCCTCGGCGAAGTTGACCGTCAGTCCCTCATAGGCGGCCAGCTGTCCCGCGTAGCCGCCGATGTCATGTCCTTTGGTGATCGCAAGGGCTTGTGAGCGAAGAGAAGCCCAGGTCGTGGGCGGCTTCTTGACCAGGTCCTTGCGGTAGTAGAGGAGCCCGGCGTTGCTCGTGTACGGCACCGCCCAGAGCTTCCCCCTGTAGACCGCGGTATCCACGACGGGCGGCAGGAACCTGTCGAGCGGGAAGAGCCCGCGCTCCAGGGGGATGATCCAGCCGTTGTCGGCGAACTCCGCCGTCCACACCACATCGAGTCCGAGCACGTCGTAGCGGTCGCTCCTGGCCTGCAGGTTCGACACCAGTTGTGCGCGCTGCTCGTCGGCCGCCTCCGGCAGTTCGAGCAGGGTCACCTTCTGCGCGGGGTGCGCCTTGTTCCACCGGTCCAGCAGGGGTTGTAGATAGCCGGTGGTGTCGCGTCCCGTGGCGAAGGTGATCGGGCCGTTGGGGTCTTCCCCGCCCTCTTCCGTCGCCGCCGCGCATCCGGCCACCAGGAGCGCGATCAGCATCACGGAAAGGGGACGGAACACGCATGACCTCCAAATTTCGAGCGGATTACATTCGTGTTAGGTAGATGCATTCATGTTATGCACAGCGCTAATCTGAACGTCAACGGATATGTCCGTAACGAGCGCGTAACGAGGAGGTGGGGCGTGCGGTTGCACCTGCTGGCGCTCCTCGCGAAGGAACCCGCACACGGGTACGAGCTCAAGCAGGCTCTGGAGCAAACCTTCGGCACTGCGTACCCCTCACCCAACATCGGCCAGATCTACGTGACGCTGGGCCGTCTCGAGAAGGACGGCCTGGTCAGAGCCGTCGACGTCGAGCAGTCCAACCGGCCCAACAAGAAGGTCTACTACCTGACGGCCAAAGGTCGCGACTCGCTCACCGACTGGGTGGACGAGCCGACCGAGGGGCCGCGGGTGCGCGACGAGTTCTTCATGAAGCTCGTGCTCGCCCCGCTGACCGGCATCGCCGACCGCATGGCGTTGATCAACCGGCAGCGCCGGCACTACCTTGCGCTGATGCGCGATCTCAACGAACTCGCCGAACGGACCGATCAGGGGAATCAGGTCGCGCTCCTGCTGATCGAGGGCGCCATGCTGCACCTGCAGGCCGACCTCGACTGGCTCGAACGCTGCCAGGAGGACCTGACGTGACCGTGCTCAAGACCGTCAACCTTGTGAAGATCTACCAGAACAAGCACGTGCCCGTGCCCGCGGTGCGCGGCGTGGATCTGCAGGTCGACGAGGGGGAGTTCGTCGCGATCATGGGCCCTTCCGGCTCGGGCAAGTCGACGCTCGTGCACATGCTCGGCGGGCTCGACACCCGCACCAGCGGCGAGATCTGGCTGGACGGCCAGCGCGCCGACACGCTCTCCGAGAGCGCGTGGGCGCTGCTGCGGCGCAAGAAGATCGGGTTCGTCTTCCAGTTCTTCAACCTGGTCGCCAGCATGACCGTCGCCGACAACGTGGAGCTTCCCGCGCTGCTGGCCGGAGCCTCGCCCAAGGTGGCGCGCGAGCGCAGGGAGTACCTCCTCGACGCGCTCAGCCTCACCGAGCGGGTCGAGGCCTCGCCCGCCCAGCTGTCGGGCGGCGAACAGCAGCGGGTGGCGCTGGCCCGCGCGCTGGCCAACAAGCCGAGCCTGCTGCTGGCCGACGAACCCACGGGCAACCTCGACAGCCGCAACACCCGCGACGTGCTGCGCCTGCTGGGCCAGGTGCACCGCGACGGGCAGACGATCGTCCTGGTCACCCATGACGCCAGGGTGGCCAGCCTCGCGGACAGGGTCGTCTCGCTGCTCGACGGCGAGATCGTCGACGACGGCAAGATCGCGCGCAGGCGTCCCGGCAGAGGCGGCGGCGCGGGAGAGGTCATCGATCTTCGATGAGAGCCGGCGCCCGATGGATCAGAGCCGACCTGCGCGCCAGGCGCGGCCAGGCCGTTCTCACCGTGCTCACGATCGCCGGGATCGTGGCCGCGCTGATCACCGCGGCCACCCTGCTCGAGGACGGTACCAACCCCTGGCGAGGCCTGTTCGCCGAGACCAACGGCGCCCACCTGTGGATCCATACCAAGGACAGGCCGCAGGTCGTCGCGCTCAGGGCGATCGACGGGGTGACGCAGGCGTCGGGGCCCTACCGCACGGCGCCCGTGACGCTGGTGCAGGAGCGCAGGAAGGCCCCCGTCGCGCTGCGCGCCATGCCGGTCGCAGCGCCCGAGGTGGCGCGTCCCGTGGTCGCGGACGGCGGCTGGCTCAACCCCGCCCAGCCCGACGGTGTGGTCGTCGAGCGCTCCTTCGCCAGGGCGCTCGGGCTGCGCCTGGGCGGCTCGGTCACCGTGACCGCGCTGAGCGGCGCCCGCCACGTGCTGTACGTGCGCGGCATCGCCGACTCGGCCGACCAGGGCTTCTATCCCGAGTGGACGCCCGGCCTGATCTGGGTGCTGCCGGAGAAGCTCGACAAGGTCGAGCCCGAACTCGGGCGCAGCGAGTGGGTGACGGGCCTGCGCCTCGACGACCCGGAGGCGACCCAGTTCGTCTCCCAGCGCGTGGTGGTGATGCTGGACGAGGAGGTCCAGCGCGTCTACACCTGGCGTGAGGTGCGCGCCGCGATGGAGCTGGACAACCGCCTGCTCGGCACGCTGCTCGCGCTGTTCGGCATCGTCGGCCTGGTGGCCGCCGTGCTCGCGCTGGCCAACGCCGCCGGCGGGCGCGTGCTGTCGCAGCTGCGCGACCTGGCGACGCTGAAGTCCATGGGTTTCACCAGGGGCCAGCTGGCGAGCCTGCTCCTGGTCGAGCACGGCGCGCTGGGCCTGCTCGGCATCGCGCTCGGCGTACTGCCCGGCTGGCTGGTGACCTGGCTGGTGCTCGACACCAGTTCCGTCGCGCTCGTGCCGCTGCTGGCCATCGTCGCGGGCACCGCGCTGGTGGTGCTCGTGGCCGTGGGCGTGCCCGCGTGGCGCGGCAGCCGTACCCCGCCCATCCCCGCCGCGCCCTCGGCGCCGCCGCGTGGCCGGCTGTCGCGGCTGGCCAGGCTCGCCCTCCTCGTACGGCTGCCGCCCGCGCTCGTGCTGGGCGCGCGCGACGCCTTCAGCAGGCGGGTGCCGGCCTTCCTGACGGCGTTCGGCCTCGCCGTGCCGATGATGATGATCACCATCGGGCTCGGCGTCTGGGCCACGCTCGACAACTTCCTCGCCCATCCCGAGCAGGTGGGCCAGCACGCCCAGCTGCTGGTGCGCCCGGACAAGCTGACCCCCGAGGAGGCCAAGGGCCTCGCCCAGCGCGACCCCGCCGTCCAGCAGGTCTATCCGGGCGCCGAGGTCGACGCGCTGGTGCCGGGCGAGGCCAGGTCGATCAGGGTGCGCGCGATCGGCGGCTCCGCCTCGCCGTACCCCTTTCCCGTGGTCGAGGGCCGCATGTACGCCGACAGGGGCGAGGCCGTCGCCGGGCAGGGCCTGCTCGACCTGCTGCGGGTGAAGATCGGCGACAGGGTGTGGCTGTCGGTCGGCGGTACCCCGCTGATCGTGCGGATCGTCGGCAGGACCGTCGAGCCCGACCTCGACGGCCAGGTGCTCTCGCTCGGCGTGGACAGCCTGGCGGCCAAGGATGTGGTGCCGCCCGAGTTCTGGGGCCTGGCGCTGAAGAAGGGCGCCGACCCCGCGGAGGTGCGCGACAGGCTGCTGGCGGCCTCAGGGGAGGGGCTGGAGATCCAGCGCGTGGTCAACCCGGCCGAACGGCTGGCGGTCATCCGCGTGGTCATCGTCGCGCTCGTCGGCGTGCTCGCGCTGATCGGCCTGGCCAACCTGCTGACGGCGAGCGCGCTCGGCCTGCGCGACCACGCCTACGATCTGGCGGTGCTGAAGGCGATGGGGCTCACCCCGCGGCAGGTCATGGCCACGCTGGTGACGGGCACAGGGTTGCTGGTCGTCGTCGGCATCGTGATCGGCACGGCCGTGGGCTCCTTCGTCGTGAAGGGCCTGATCGACCTGCAGGGCCACACCAGCGGCGTGGGGGCGGGCATCGCCCGTCCGCCCTCGCCCCTCATGCTGGTCGTGGCCGTGGTGGCGGCCGTGGGAGCGGCGCTGGCCGTCGCCCTCATCCCCGCCCGTCGTGCCGCCCGCGCGCAGGTGCCCGTCACGGCCAGGTGATCGCACGGGTGTCTGTCGCCGTTGACAGACACCCACGAAGGCGGCGCTAGTCGGCCTTCAGCGCGAACCAGAAGAAACCATGTCCCGGCAGGGACAGCATGTACGGTGACTCGCCGATCTTGGGGAAGTGGACGCCGCCCCTGGCCTCGACGGGCACCATGCCCTCGAAGCGCCGCAGGTCGAGCTCTACGGGCTGCGGGAACTTCGACAGGTTGTTCACGCACAGCATCAGGTCGTCGCCCTCCTCACGCATGAACGTGAGGACCGACGGGTTCGACGACCACATCTCGGTGTAGGCGCCGGTGCCGAAGACCGGGTGCTGGCGGCGGATCTGCAGCATCTTGCGCGTGAAGTGCAGCAGCGAGGACTCGGTCTTCTGCTGCGCCTCCACGTTGACCGCCTGGAAGCCGTAGATCGGGTCCATGACCGTCGGCAGGTAGAGCCTGCCGGGGTCGGCGCTGGAGAAGCCCGCGTTGCGGTCGGGGCTCCACTGCATCGGCGTGCGGACCGAGTCGCGGTCCTCCAGCCAGATGTTGTCGCCCATGCCGATCTCGTCGCCGTAGTACATCACCGGGGAGCCGGGGAGGCTTAGCAGCAGCGCCGTGAACAGCTCGATCAGGTCGCGGTTGTTGTCGAGCAGGGGCGCCAGGCGCCTCCTGATGCCGAGGTAGGCCCGCATGCGCGGGTCCTTGGCGTACTCGGCGTGCATGTAGTCGCGCTCTTCCTCGGTCACCGTCTCGAGGGTCAGCTCGTCATGGTTGCGGAGGAAGATGCCCCACTGGGCGTTGTCGGGAAGCTTCGGGGTGCGCGACATGATCTCCGAGATCGGTTCGCGCGTCTCCTTCTTCACCGCCATGTAGATGCGCGGCATCAGCGGGAAGTGGAAGGCCATGTGGCACTCGTCGCCGCCCGTGGTGGGGTCGCCGAAGTACTCGACCACGTCCTCGGGCCAGCCGTTCGCCTCGGCCAGCAGCACCCTGTCGGGGTAGAGGCGGTCCACCTCCGCGCGCACCTTCCTCAGGTACGCGTGGGTCTCGGGCAGCCCGCTGCAGTCGGTGCCCTCCCTCTCGAACAGGTACGGCACGGCGTCCAGCCTGAACCCGTCGATCCCGAGGTCCAGCCAGAACCGCAGGACCTCCAGCATCGCCTCCTGCACGGCAGGGTTGTCGTAGTTGAGGTCGGGCTGGTGGTGGAAGAACCGGTGCCAGTAGTACTGCTTGCGCACCGGGTCGTAGGTCCAGTTGGACTCCTCGGCGCCGATGAAGATGATCGGCGCGTCGGGGAACCCCGTCGGCTCGTCCGCCCACACGTAGAAGTCGCCATAGGGCCCCTCAGGGTCATGGCGCGAAGCCTGGAACCACGGGTGCTTGTCGCTCGTGTGGTTCATCACCAGATCGGTGATGATACGGATCCCGCGCGCGTGCGCGGACTCGATGAGCTGCACGAAGTCACCGAGATCACCGAAGTCGGGCAGGATCTTCCCGTAGTCGGAGATGTCGTAGCCGCCATCGCGCAGCGGCGACTCGTACAGCGGCAGCAGCCACAGGCAGTCGACGCCGAGCCATTGAAGGTAGTCGAGCTTCTCGATGAGACCACGAAGGTCTCCGGTCCCGTCGCCGTTGGAGTCCTTGAAACCCCGGACGAGCACCTCGTAGAACACCGCCCGCTTGTACCAGCGTGGATCGGCCGAGACGAAGGTCTCGGAGACCGATGGGTTGTTCATATGACGCTCACAGAAGGAGATGTGGGCAGGACGAAGTCACCGGTTTCCCCGGCGTATGTGTGGTGACCGCGCCGCCTGGAGTCGTCATCCCTGCGAACCCCATGCCCTGCCGGGACCAGATTTGTGACCTGTGCCCCGGTTTGATGCGGCGCTTACCCATGAAGAACGTGCAGCGAGTGGCCCCTTAAGGGCGATTTTGCGCACGTTCTTCATGGGTACGGGCCGAACACTACCAGCCCCTCGGCCCTCCGGAACCCGCTTTGTTGTGCCGCTTGTAATACCCGCGAGATCCGTACGTAACCACGCTGTTACCCTCTGTTCTCCACCAAGAGCTTCGCAGGTCAGAACGGGGGTGCCAGCTCGGCGAGGTCGTTCTCGTAGTCGGTCAGCCAGGCGCCGAACAGCACGAGGCCACGCACCCAGAATCGGTCGTTCCAGCCGGTGAACCGGGTCAGCGCGTCGGGCCCGGAGCCGATCACCTCGTGCAGCCCGTCGGACAGGAGGCTCGGCACCTTTTCGGCCACCTTCACGAGCATCCGGTGGGAGTAGTCGCGGGCGGGCGCGGCGGTCGAGCGCAGCGGCACCCGCTGGAGCGGCTGCTTGACCACGTTCGTCGACGGCAGCGCCGCCACCCTGGGGTTGGCCGCGTGCAGCAGCTCCCTGTAGAAGCGCCCCTTGTCCTTGCGCGCCACGCCGACCGACAGGGCGGCGTCGAAGAAGGCGGGATGGATGAAGGGGCCCGCGAACGACGCCTCGGGACCGACCAGGTTGACCGCCGAGCGGGCGATGCCGCGCACTGTGCGGGTGTGCAGCACCGACAGTGGCAGCTCGGCCCGGTGCCCGTGGAGCATGGAGGTGGAGGCGTCGAACTGCTCGCGCACGACGTCGCCGATCCACGCCTCGGCCGCCTCCGAGAGGAAGGGCGCCGAAGGGGCGCCGAGCGACAGCGAGCTGAGCACGGCGGCCGAGCGTTCGGCCTGCGTCCTGGCCTCCAGGGCCGCGCCGCTGACCATGAAGTTCTTCAGCAGCGGGCCGCCCGCGAGACCGTCGATGAGCATCCGGCCCGAGCCGTGCACCTCCTTGGCGAACGGCGCGTACCAGGCGTGGTGCGGGGTCATGAACTCCAGCCGCCGCGCCACCTCGAGCGCGTCGCCCGGATAGGCCGCGGCGTCCTGGGTGATGACGCGGTGCCGTACGCCGAGCTCGCGGGTGATCGCGCGGGCGAACGCGATGTCGGTGTCGGTGCCGTCGTCGGGACTGGTCGTCCACGACTCGACGTCGGCGCCGCGCGCCACCGCGACCGAGCACAGCAGCCGCGAGTCGTAGCCGCCGCTGACGGGCACCAGCAGCGGCCGTCCCTCGTAGTCGTCGTAGACCCCGTGCAGGACCTCCAGCAGCTCGCCCGCGCTGCGCCACGCCTCGTACGGCTCCTGCCGCAACCAGCGCGGCAGCCGCCGCTCCGTCGACAGCCTCCCGTGAGCGTGGACCAGCGCGCTGGAGCCTGGCAGCCGCCTGATCCCCCGGTACGGCGTGGCGTCGCCGAGCGGGAACGTCACCTGGATGATCGACGCCCACGCCGCCCAGTCGATGTCGACCGACACCAGCTCCAGCAGCGGCTTCAGCAGCGAGGAGAAGTAGACCGCCTCGCCCACGCGCACGTAGTAGACGTCGACCAGGCCGAGCGCGCCCGCGTGCAGGACCGTGCGGCCGCCGTCGCTGATCAGTCCTGGCGTCTCGTAGGTCTCGGCGACCGTGATCCAGTCGGCGGCCCGCTCGGGCCTGCGCTCACCCCACGAGAACGCGAACGTCTCCGCGGTGCGGTGGTAGGGCGGCAGCGGCTGGGAGCTGAACAGCGCAGCCTCGGGCGTCTGCAGGGCGGGACGGACCTTCGGCCCCGAGCCCGCGAGCTTTTCGAGCAGGCCCGTGTCGAGCCGGCCGAGGGCGCCGCACACGTACGGCCTCACATTGAACGCCGGCCACTGCACGCGATCTCACTCCTCAACGCCGATTCCAAGCGAAAGAGTATCCTTTGCCGGGCCAAGAGACGGAGGGCCTGTGAGTACTGAGCTGGAGAGCACGCGGCGCGCACTGCGCGACGCCATCGCCGAGGCGGAGCACGCGGCGGAGCTGGCCAGGCTGCTGGACGCCGCCCAGGCCAGGCTCGCGGAGGCCGAAAGGGCCACCGATGAGCTCAGAACGATGAACGAGCGCCTCGCCGAGGCCGAGGGCGAGCTGGAGAGCGAGCGCGCCGCGGCGGAGAAGCTCCGCAAGGAGCTGGCCGAGCAGCGCTACCAGGCCGAAGTCGCGCAGTGGAAGCTGTCCTCCATCAAGGTCGCCAGGTGGAACCGCATCGGTGACGCGATCAAGACGGGCAAGAGCAACCCCGTTCGTCTCGCCAAGGGGCTGAAGGGCGCGGCCAAGCCGGTCAAGCGGCCCGTGGCGCCCAAGCGCAAGCCCGTCGCCGTCGCCGCGCAGAAGGACGAGCGCCCTGGAGCCGCCTTCCAGGCCACCAGCACGACCAGGACGGTCGAGGGCAAGTCGGTGCGGCTCAAGCCGTACCGGATCCCGACGGGTCCCAACACCCGCCCGCACCTGACCGCGGCCGTGATCGCCGACCCGCACGCGGAGGCGCTGCTGCGCTACGAGTGGCGGCAGACGACCGGGTTCACGCCTCGCGACTTCGCCCGCGTCCTGGCCGCCGAGGTGCCGCACCTGCTGGTCGTCGAGTCGGTCACGCACGGGCCATGGGCCGCTGAGCTCACCGGCGAGCCAGGCGAGGGGCTGCGCGAGCTGCTGGCCTGGTGCGCCGCCCGCGGCATCCGCACCGTCTTCTGGCACACCCAGGGCACCGTCGCCGACTACGCGGCCGCGGCCGAGCTGTTCGACCACCGCTTCACGACCGATCTGACCGCCGGCTGGCCGCGCCTGCCGTTCGCGATCCAGCCGCGCGTCCACAACCCGCTGCCGCTGTCGGGCGGGCGCTACGACCGCGTGCTCACGCTCGACCAGCTGCTGCCCTCCCACCTCGGCTATCCCGACGTGCTCACCTCCTACCGCTGGCCCATCGCCGTCGACTGCCCGCCCGGCACGCCGCAGTGGCGGCTGGCGGAGCTGGCCGCCTGCGGCACCTCCATCGGCCCCGAGGGCGACTCCAGGCGCGCGCACGCCGCGCTGCGCAGGGCGTACGCCATGGGCACCATGAGCGAGCGCGTCGACGACCTGCTGGAGGCCATCGGGCTGCCCAGCGCCCGCGCGACGCTCACCGTCTCGGTCATCCTTCCCGTCCTCGAACCCTCGCTGCTGGAGCACGGCCTGGCCCAGGTCGCCAAGCAGTCCGGCGTCACTCAGGTGATCGTCTTCGGGCCCGAGCTGGCCGAGGAGCGGGCTCGCGAGGTGCTCGCGCCGCGCGAGGTCGTCTTCAGGGAGCTCGACCCCGTGTCCAGCACGGGCGCCCTGCTCAACAGGGCGCTCGACCTGTGCGAGGCCGACCTGGTCGCGATCATGGACCCGCGCGACGTGTACGGCTCGCACTACCTGGCCGACCTCTGCCGCGCCTTCCTGTTCAGCACCGCGGACATCGTGGGGAAGGCCTCCTACTACGCCCACCTGCGCGGGGCGCACGCGACGCTGCTGAAGCAGCCGGAGGCGGAGTACACCTACACGCCGGAGATCAACGGGGCGACGCTGCTGGCCAGGCGCAACGCGTTGCGGGCGATCGGGTTCGCGGACCTCACCGAGGGGTGGGACGAGGTGCTGATGCGGCAGTGCCGCACGGATGGCATCAAGGTGTTCT
The DNA here is from genome assembly GCF_040648355.1 of Nonomuraea sp. NPDC049152. Lineage (NCBI taxonomy): Bacteria > Bacillati > Actinomycetota > Actinomycetes > Streptosporangiales > Streptosporangiaceae > Nonomuraea > Nonomuraea sp. NPDC049152. The sequence continues at coordinate 200,408 of NZ_JBEZDO010000008.1, forward strand.
CGGCGGACCGGTTCGGCTACGTTCGGGTGCGCGACGAGGACCGGTGGCTGCTGGGCGCCGCCCACCTCGTCGAGTACGGCTCGGCGGAGCCCCACGCCCTCATCTGAGCTTCCCCGGAGGGCCTCGGCGCGTGACCGGGCTAGGCTCGGTTCGTGCGACCCCGACGGCTGGCCGAGGTGCTCGGCGACCCGCCGGCGCCCGAGGGAACGTGGGAGCACGAGGCCGCCTACCTGTCCACCGCCGCGCTCCGCCGCGGGATCCCGGCCGAGCGCCTGGCCGCCGACGTCAGGGCCCTTCCCGACGTGAGCGCGGTGACGGTCACCGGCGGGGGGTTCCTCCGCATCACCGTGGACACCCCCGGCGAGCTGCTCGACGAGCCCTTCGCGCGTGCGCCGTTCGAGGATCACTGGCCCGACCTGCCGCGCACCTGGGACAACCCCGGCTTCGTCGTGAGATACGCCCACGCGAGGGCCGCGGCGGTCATCAGGTGGGCCGGTGACCTCGACGTGCCGGGCGACGGCTTCAGGCCGGAGACGCTGACCGACCGGCACGACAGGGCCGTGCTCAGGCTGCTGGCCGAACTGCCCGGCCGTGAGACGAGCCGCGATCCCGGATGGCGGACCTACCTGCCCAAGCTCGCCCTCGCCTACCACGACGCCCACGAGCACGCGCCCGCCGTACCACGGGGAGACGAGAGAGCCGAGCCCGTGCACACGGCGCGCGTACGGCTGGCGGCGGCCGTCAGGGCGGTGCTCCCCGGCCCAGAGCGAATCTAAAAATATCCAGATATAAGGCGATTTAGGGCAAAAATTTCCTCTGGCGGGCCCGATTTGTTGGCGCGTCGCGTCTCGATACGTGGGCAGGCGTCCCATCGGCTGCACCACGTCCGATAGCCTCGATCGGGTGAGTCGATTCGCCCATCCAGCCGGGGACAGGCACGCTGAGATGCTGCCCCACGAGCGCCCGCCGCTGGCGCCCGCCGACCTCAACCGGATCAACCCCGCGATCTGGCCGCGAACGTCGACGCGAACGGATGGCGCGCTCACGGTCGGCGGCGTCGACGTGCGCGACCTCGCCCAGGAGTTCGGCACGCCGCTCTACGTCATCGACGAGGACGACGTCCGCTCCCGCATGCGCGAGTACGCCACCGCCTTCGCCGGGTCCGACGTGCACTACGCCGGCAAGGCGTTCCTGTGCAAGGAGATCGTGCGCTGGCTGATGGACGAGGACCTCGGCCTCGACGTGGCCAGCGGCGGCGAGCTCGCGGTCGCGCTCAGCGTCGGCTTCCCCGCCTCGCGCATCACGCTCCACGGCAACAACAAGTCGGCCGCCGAGCTGTCGCGCGCGCTCGAAGTGGGCGTCGGCCACATCGTCGTCGACTCCTACGAGGAGATCGCCCGCCTCGGCTACCTCGCCGACCAGATGGGCGTCAGGCCCCGCGTGATGGTCCGCGTCACCACCGGCGTCGAGGCGCACACCCACGAGTTCATCGCCACTGCGCACGACGACCAGAAGTTCGGCCTGTCGCTCAACACGGGCGCCGCCGCCGAGGCCGTACGCCGCATCCTGGCCCTCCCGCACCTCGAACTCGTCGGCCTGCACTCCCACATCGGCTCGCAGATCGTCGACACCGCGGGCTTCGAGGTGGCCGCCACCCGCCTGGCCACCCTGCTGGTGCAGATCAAGGACGAGCACGGCGTCGTGCTGCCCGAGCTCGACCTCGGCGGCGGTTACGGCATCGCCTACGTCGACGAGGACGTCGCCCCCGACATCAAGGTGATCGCCGACGCCCTCCGCGAGATCGTCGTCAAGGTCTGCACGAGCGCGGGGCTCCCCGTGCCGCGCCTGGCGGTCGAGCCCGGCAGGGCCATCGTCGGCCCGGGCGGGATCACCCTCTACGAGGTCGGCACCGTCAAGGACGTCGAGGGCCTGCGCACCTACGTCAGCGTCGACGGCGGCATGAGCGACAACGCGCGCACCGCCCTCTACGGCGCCGAATACACCACGGCGCTCGCCTCGCGCTCCTCCGACGCGGCGCCCATGCTGTCGCGCGTGGTCGGCAAGCACTGCGAGAGCGGCGACATCGTGGTCCGCGACCACTACCTGCCGGCCGACCTCGCGCCAGGCGACCTGCTCGCCGTGGCCGCGACGGGGGCCTACTGCAGGTCGCTGGCCAGCAACTACAACTACCTGCCCAAGCCCGCCGTCGTGGCCGTCTCGGCCGGCAAGGCACGCGTCATCATGCAGGGTGAGACCGAGGACGACCTGTTGAGGGGGCAGCTCTAGTGGCCGAGCGAAGCGAGGACACCAGGAAACACAGCAGCCTGGCGTCGACGAAGTCGGCGCCTTTGAGAGTCGCGCTGCTGGGGTGCGGCGTGGTCGGTTCCCAGGTCATCAAGCTCATGGAGGAGCAGGCCGACGACCTGGCCGCCCGCATCGGCGCCCCCCTCGAACTGGCGGGCGTCGCCGTCAGGAAACCGGGCCGTAAACGCGAGGTCACCTTCGACCCGGCCCTGCTGACCACCGACGCCGAGGGCCTGGTCACCCGCGACGACGTCGACATCGTCGTCGAGGTGATCGGCGGCATCGAGCCCGCCCGCTCGCTCATCCTGGCCGCTATGGCCAGCGGCAAGTCGGTCGTCACCGCCAACAAGGCCCTGCTCGCCGAGGACGGCGCCACCATCCACGCGGGCGGCGGCGACCTCTACTACGAGGCCAGCGTCGCCGGCGCCATCCCGCTGCTGCGCCCGCTGCGCGAGTCGCTCGCGGGCGACCACGTCAAACGGGTGCTCGGCATCGTCAACGGCACCACCAACTACATCCTCGACAAGATGGACTCCACCGGCGCGTCCTTCACCGACGCGCTCGAAGAGGCCCAGGCCCTCGGGTACGCAGAGGCCGACCCCACCGCCGACGTCGAGGGCTTCGACGCCGCCGCCAAGGCCGCCATCCTCGCGGGACTCGCCTTCCACAGCCGCGTCACCGCCGCCGACGTGCACCGCGAAGGCATCACCGAGATCACCGCGACCGACGTGGCCAGCGCCAAGGCCATGGGCTACGTCATCAAGCTGCTGGCCATCTGCGCCCGCTCCGACGACGGCCGCTCGATCGGGGTCCGCGTCCACCCTGCCATGATCCCCAGGTCGCACCCGCTGGCCGGCGTCGGCGAGGCCTACAACGCGGTCTTCGTCGAGGCGGAGTCGGCGGGACAGCTCATGTTCTACGGCAAGGGCGCGGGCGGCGCTCCCACCGCGTCCGCCGTGCTCGGCGACCTGGTCGCGGTGGCCCGCAACCGTCTCGCCGGCACCCGCGGACCCTCCGAGTCGATCTACGCTTCGCTGGCCGTACACCCGATGGGCGAGACGGTCACCCGCTGCCACGTGTCACTGGACGTCGCCGACAAGCCGGGCGTCCTCGCACAGGTGGCCATGCTCTTCGCGGAACACGACGTCTCCATCCAGACGGTACGGCAGGAGGGCCACGGCGACGACGCCCAGCTGGTCATCGTCACGCACCGGGCGACGGACGCGGCGCTGTCGGCGACGATGGAGGGGCTGCGCAGGCTCGACATCGTGCGCGCGATCGCCAGCGTGATGCGCGTAGAGGGCGACGACTGACGGGCCTCCGTATGGGCCTCGCCTGACCGCAAGGGCCTCGCCTGACGGCTCGGACTCCTCTCCGCGGGGGGCGAGCCCCCGCGACGCGAGGCGAGCCGACCACCAAGCTGGACCTGGCCGTCGAGCACGGCAAGAGCCGCTATCGGTGGTGATCACGGCAGGACGGCGGGACGCTCGCCGCAGTTCAGGCCGGTGCTGGAGGGCGTTCGGGCGTCCCGTCTCGGCGGTGGACGTCCGCGTACCCGGCCAGACCGGGTTCGCGCCGATGTGAACGCCCCACAAACCTCACGTTCGGGGCTGTTCGTCTGCGAACATCGGAGGGTGAATGATCTCGAACGCGCGAGCGACCTGCTCCGCTTCTGCTGGCGCGCCGTGGTCTATGAGGAGGGTGACGCAAGCGATCTTGACGACGCGTTCACCGAGACGCGCCGCCTGTACGACGCGGCTCGCCCTGACGACCTCGCCGTCACGACTGGGCTGGCCGTCCTGACCTTCACCAGGTTGCAAGCCCACGTGCACGAAGACCTTCAGGTGCCCCTCGGCTGGGGCGAGTGGAACGACGACGGCGAACCACTGCCCGTCCTGGAGGAGGACGACACCTTCTGCCAAAGGCTGGCCGGTGAGACCATGCGCGCGGCCCGGCGCGCACTCGAACTCGACCCGAGTGACAGTCTCTCCGCGCTCATGCTCGCGCTGACCCTGGAACTGCTCGGCGACACCGACGCCGCAATCTCCGCCTACCGCGAGACCCTCCGAATGAACCCCGATGATGGAGACGCCCGCCTCCGCCTTGAGGCGCTCGGAGCCCAGGCACCACCCGATCCCGAGAACCCGCAGATGTGCCACCACTCTCAGGGCTTCTTCCTGATGCGATCACACGCACGCGTCACCAACAGCGAATGGAGCGACTGGGTGTGGTTATTCACCGATCACACGCAGATCCGGCCGATGGCCGACGACAACGTGTCCGGATACTACTGGGCGGGCTCCTTCGGAGACGGTGACGATGACCGGTGGAACCCGCGATCCGACGCCTTCAACCCCTCGCCCGACAACGACCTCCACCTGACGGTCCACCGTCCGGGAGAACTCGAAACCACCATCGACCTGTACCGCGCGCTCCGCAGGGCGTCCCACGGAACGGTCTCCCTCGACTGGTCGACAATCCCCCTCCCCGGACCCCTCACCGTCCCACTGTCCCGGTACAGGCCGGTACGCGTCGGGAACACGACCTACTTCTCCGGCGTCAACGGCCCGGACTGAGAGTAGGCCAAATGACAGCGCCTCATAGTTCGCAATAGTCGCAATTCTGCTGAAATCGAGAGGCGGCTCGATGAAATAGCGGGTCGGTGGCCTGATTCGCCGGGCGAAGAAGTGCTCGATGGGCGATTCTTGAAGAACGCCCATCGAGAAGATGTGTTGACGGCCCACGGTCATGCTGCCGCTGATGCGGGCATCGAGGCCCAGGTCGCTCGTGGTGCGGTCGTGCACGGATATCCCCTTGCCGAGATGCGCGCCTGCTCTCGGTCCCCGGTGAAGGAGATCCCCCTTGTCGTGCTCGCCGTCTTTTGATGGAGGATGTGGAGAAACGCGCCGTTTCTCCGTCTACGTGGATGCAGTTGAGCGTCAGATCGAAAGAGACCTCCTGGAAGAGGCTCTGCAGCAGAACGAGTCGTCAGATGAGGCCGGACCGGAAACCCGGCGATAGGCGGGCCGCGATTCCAGCGCCGAACTGCGCGGTCGGTGAGCGGGTGCGGCACCCCGGTGCGCCAGCCGTGGAAGCTCTGCCGTCACGAGCGCGCCGTCCGCGCCTCTGCCGGGGTCACACCCCGCTCCCCAGGGGTCCAGGTGTCGGTCTCCAAGGGCGGCGTGGGCACGTGGCGTAGGTAGTCGCGGAGTTTGTCGAGAGCTGGGTGGTGGTTGACGGTGTGCCAGGCGAGTGACCACGGGTAGGCGGGTGTGGGGTGGCGGATGGGGATGCGCCTGACCCTGGCGGGCCAGGCGATGCGGGTGCGCGAGCCGACGAAGGTGGCCAGGGTCGCGGAGTCCGTGATGGTGTCCAGGAGGTGTTCGACGGCGAAGTTGGGCCCTGTCGAGTCGATGTGGATGCCGAATTCCTCGGCCATCGCCCCGTAGTAGTCGCCCCACTCCGAGCCGGCGACGATGCCGGGCACCCAGACGCGATGGTCCTTCAGTGCGGCCAGGCGGATGCCGGTCGACCTCGACAGGGGGTGACGGGGGCCGACGAGGAGGTCCTGCTGTTCGTCGTAGACGGGCGCGTGCGCGATGGCGCCCGGCAGCGCGGCGGGGTCGTGGACGTAGCGGAAAGCGGCGTCGATCGATCCGCTGAGGAGCGCGTCGAAGGCGGCCTGGGAGCTGCTGAGCGTGATGACGTCGATGTCCACGTCCGGGTGGCGGCCGTGGAAGTCGATGACGAGATCGGCCGAGGCCAGGCGCCTGCCCAGGACGTCGACCCGCAGGGCGCGGCTGGTGGGCTGGACGGACGCGACGGCGGCCTGAGCCGCCAGGAGCACCGCCTTGGCGTGCGGGAGGAACGCCTGGCCGTCCGCCGTGAGCTCGGCGCCGCGCCGGCCCCGGGTGAACAGGGGGACGCCGAGAAGCCCCTCGAGGGCGGCGATCCGCTTGGACACGGCCTGCTGGGTGATGCCGAGCTCGCCGGCCGCGTCCTGGAACTGACCGTGCTCGGTGACGAGCACGAAGGCGCGCAGGGCTTCGGTGTTCACGCGGCGAGCATATCGACCGTTCACACAACCGATGGTTGTCGATCTGGCGCGTTCGTTGTTCGTCTCCAGGGCGTTCCCGAGTATGTGATCGCCCCTCGTCAACGGATCGGTTGTCCAGCCAGAGGAGACGGATGGGGCGTGCTGGCCGGACTGACAAGCGCGCGGACCGCGCTCGCCGTCGCGGGGATCCTGCTGATCGGCACGGCCGTTCTCCTGCCAAGGCGGGCGGAGGCCACCCCGAAATCCACCCCGGCGGACGGCTGTGACAGCATACGAAACTAGGAGTTCCGAAACATTCAGTTCCGTAAGGAGCGCTTCATGGACGTCGCCACCGCTCAGCGTCGCAAGGTCGTCCTCGCCGGCCGGATCACCGCCTTCCTCGGTGCGTTCCACCTGGTCATCACCACCGCGTTCAGCATGGGTCACCTGTCGACCTGGCTCTCGGGGGGCCTGTGGTTCCCCGCCAACGGGCTGAGCGACCTTCCGCCCGCCACCGGTGCCTTCTGGCTGACGTTCGGGTCCTTCGGCCTGCCGCTGCTCACGCTGGGGTTCCTGATCGCATGGCTCGGCGGCAGGGACGTGGTTCCTCCGGCGTTCGTGGCATGGGCGCTCGGCGGTTGGGGCACGATCGGTGCGCTCGCCTTCGAGCCGTCGCCGTTCATCCTCATCTGGATGCCCGCCGCCGTACTCCTCGCCGCCAGGAGGCGCGCTTGACCACGACTCCCATTCACGACGTCCGATGACAGACGAGGGGGCACAGGTGGAACGGCGGGGCGAGGAGGGGGCGCGGACGGGGCGTCCGAGGGACAGCAGGGTCGACGTGTCCATCCTGACCGCGACCAGGGAGGTGCTCGCCGAGACCGGCTACGTCCGGCTCACCGTGGACGCCGTCGCCGCCAGGGCGGGTGTGGGCAAGGCCGCCATCTACCGCCGTCACGCCACCAAGCAGGAGATGGTGTTCGCCGCCACCGTCCACTCGATGACCCTGGAGACGCCGGCAGACACCGGCTCCTTCACCACCGACCTGGCCGCGCTGATCGACGACATCCTCGCCACGCTGGGCAACCCCGTCGCCCTGGTCACCGTTCCCGGCCTGCTGGCCGACATCACCGCGGACGCCGGTCTGACGGCCACGTTCCGTCAGACGTTCATGGAACGGCAGCGCGACTGCGTCAAGGAGGTGCTGAACCGCGCGGTCCGGCGGGGAGATCTCGACGAGGCCCCCGAGCTGGACCTGGTCCACGCCATGCTGGTCGGCCCCGTGTTCGCCTGGCTGTTCCTGATCGGCCGCCAGGAGCGGGGCGCCTTCGCAGGGGAGCTCGCCGCCAGGCTGACCGCCGCGCTCACCCGTGAGGGGAGGCGACTCCCTACCTGAGGGGAGCGCGATCCCCCGTGCAGGGGAGGTGAGCAGGGGCCGCATGGCGAAGAGTGGTGGTCATGACAGAGAGCAGAAGCGTGGCCGTCATGGCGCGGGCCCGGCGGTCGTGGACGGCACAGGCGGCGGGCGTGTGGTCGTTGGTGTTCGCGGCGGCAGGCGGCTACTGGGCCGCGGGCGGCGCGGGGTTCCCTTTCGGGGCGGGCGACCCGCGGGCCGTGCAGGTGGGTTCGCTGTTCGCGGCGGCGGAGCCCGGTTCGACGGGCCTGGCCATCGCGGCGCTCGGGCTGCTGGGCGCCGCCGTCGCGCTGGTGATGACCCGTTCCGCGGGGGCCAGGCTGCCGCTCGTCTTCGCGTGGGCGATGAGCGTCGGTCTGGTGGTCGCGGTGCCCGATGTCCGGGTGGTGCAGAATTTCGGCTATCTGTTCACGGGATATACCGGGCTTTGGGATGGTCCGCTGCTGTTCATGCTGTTCTGCATCGGTGGCGGGGCGCTCTGGGCGGCGACGGCATGGACCTATCAAGGTGGCAGCACGCGGGAGCCGGTCCGATGGGGGACTCCGGTCACCTACGCGGCCGCCGTACTGGCGCTGCCGTACGGGATCTCGCGCATCTCGTGGGCGCTGGGCATCCCGCTCGGGGTCCCGCCGGGGTTCCTCTCAGGGGGGAACACGACAGGTGCATGGGTCGTCGAGTCGGTGCTCGGCGGGCTGTGCTTCGTGGGCGCGATCCTCACACTCGGCCTGGTCCAGCGCTGGGGTGAGGTCTTTCCTCGCTGGATTCCCGGCCTGCGGGGCAGGCGCGTGCCCATCTGGCTCGCGGTGGTGCCGGGGCTGTGCGCGGCGGCCATGCTGATCCAGGCGGGGGCGCGGCTGTATCTGTGGCTGGCGAAGGGGGACATCGTCCTGACCGCCGAGAGCTGGGGTTCGTTCGGGCCCGGTCTGTCGTGGCTGCCGTGGGGGCTGACCCTCGCCGCCGCCATCTATGCCTACTACCTGCGCAGACGCGCTGAATGAGGCGCTAAGTCCGCCCCCCTGTCAGACCCCGCACCCGCCTGACCGCCCTGGTGAGCACGGTGCGGTTCCGCTCGCGGGCGAGCCTGACCGCCTCCCTCCGCCAGTGCTCGGCCTTCTCCTTCCACCGAGCGGTGTCCCTGCGCCCCTTGGCGGCCTCCCTGCGCAGCTGGGTGACCTCGGCGCGCAGCACGGCCGCCCGCTCGCGCAACCTGGCCAGCTCCTTGTCCCGCTGCCGGGCTAGGCGCTCGTGTTCCGGCACGGGCGGCCTGCGCGGCGGGTACAGGCGCGGCCTGCGGGTGAAGCCGAAGTCGGCGCCGTCCACCCATTCCACGCCGAACACCTCGTCGATCACGTCGTCGAGGGACTCTCCAGGGCGGATGACGAGCGCGGCGCGGGACAGCGCCGCGGTCCGCTCCAGCCGCGCCGTCACCACCCCCTCGAGGGTCTCGGCCAGCGCGACGCACAGCAGGCCGCCGTCCGTCGCCTCCAGGTGTTCGACGAGCTGGGCCACCGTGTCGTGGCCCGGCATCCAGCCGGGAGGGCACCGCAGCCGGAACGGGGCCACGCCGGGGGGCGGGTCCGCCAGCCGTACCCGGGGATCATGGGTGAACTGCGCGCGCAGCAGCCGCAGGTCGAGCAGCGGATCGGTCAGCGGGGAGCGGCGCGAGTCGGTCAGCCACTCCCACGGCCCGGTGATCGTGACCCTGACATCGGGCAGCGACCCCGCCAGCAGCCCGTCGACGGTCGCGCGGACATCCTCGTAGGAGCCCGCCTCCACCACCGCGTCCACGTACGGCACCAGCCATTGCCGCCCCTGGTCGCCCCGCAGATACCGCCGGTACGGCACCCGATCGGCGACGAACGGGTCGTTGTAGCGCTTCAGCTCCGCGAACGAGCGCATGGCCGTCGGCAGCCCGAGATGCCACGCCCGCGCCTCGGGGTCGGGCACGAACACCGCGCCCGCCTGTGTCAGCCGGTAGCCCAGCTCGGTGTCCTCCGCCAGCTTGAGCGAGACGTCCATGCCCCCGCACTCGCGCAGCAGCCACGCGGGATACGACGCGGTCGCGCCCACGTGCACCCGCGACGCCAGCGAGCTCGGCGCGGACCTGAGCCCGTCGTGCTCGGCGATGATCTCCTCGGCCCAGTCGTGCCGGTGCGAGGACATCGGGAACAGGTCCTTCGCGCCCGCGGCCACCTCGGCGGGCGTGGGCAGCGACGGCGGCTGGGTGAAGTCGATCCACCCGAGGACCACCAGGTAGGGGGCCAGGTGGTGCCAGCGCAGCTGCGCCTCGACGTGCTCGGGATACGGCACCATGTCGGCGTCGAGCACCAGCACGACCTCGCCGGTGGCCGCCTCCACTCCCGCCTGGACCGCGGCGGCCCGTCCCCAGCTCTCCCGCACGCGCACGACCTCGACGGGAGCCTCGATCGGCGGGTCGCTGCCGTCGTCCACCACGATGACGTCGAGCAGGTGGGAAGGGTAGGTCTGCGCCGACAGCGCGGCCAGCGTGAGGTCGAGCGTCTCCTGGCAGTCGTGCGCGGGGATGACCACGGTCACCGTCATGGTCGGCTCCCACGTGCCGAGCTCAGGCGGGGTGAGCACGCCGAAGTCGTTGCGCCTGATCCTCATGGCGCCAGCTCCATCAGCGCGCTCGGCCTGAAGCCGCGCCACTGCTGCCTGTTGCGCCGCAGGAACGTGCCGATGGGCTCCTGCCACGTGTGATCGGACGCGGGCCCTCTGCGCAGGACGTAGCCGAGGCCGTGGGTGCGGTAGATCTGCCCGCCCGCGGCCTGCAGCGCCTCCTGGAACTGGGTGTCGACCGAGCGGCGCAGCGGCCTGAACCCGCCCACCGCCTGGAACGCCGACCTCTCGACCAGGATCGTGCCGCCCGCCACGAAGCTGGTGATCTGCTCGGTGACCTGGCTGCGGTGCACGGTCACGTCGATCGAGGACAGGTAGACGAACTCGGGCACGGTGCCGACGACCTGGGCGCCGGAGTAGGAGTGCGCGAGCAGCAGGTCGGACAGGAAGTCGGGCCCGTACCAGTCGTCGTCGTCCATCTTGAGCAGGAACGATCCCGAGGCGCGGGCCGCCGCGTCGTTGAGCACCTCGCCGAACACCGACTCCGTCTCGAAGACGGTGATCGGCCGGTCGAAACGCTTCACGGCGTCCACGACGTCGGCGTGCGCGGCGGAGAACCCGTGCAGCGCGAGGATCACCTCGAGCTGGACGTCGCGCTGCCTGGCCACCTGCTCCAGCGCGAAGCCGACCATGGCGGGCCTGCGCGTCGCCAGCAGCACCGAGGTCAGCGGGGGAGCGGGGGCGGGCGCCCCGAGCTGCTCCCACCGCGCGGCCACGCCGTGCGTGTGCAGCGCCTCGCGCCGCAGTCTGATGCTGTGCTCCTCCCGCCGCAGGTCGTCGGCCAGGTCGACGGGCGAGGTGACGAGCGCGGCGAGCGGTTCGCCGAGCGCGCCCGCCCATCGCGGCACCTCCGCCGCGACGAGCGGCACCCCTGCCGCCGCCAGGCCCGCCAGCACCCGCACGGCCGCCAACGGCCCGCTGTGGGCATGGCGCCATTCGATCGTCACGCCGCGGACCTGCCGCAGCCTGGCGACGTCCGCGTCCGTCACACCGCCCGAGGCGGCGAACGTCACCACCGGCCTGCCGTCGAGCACGACCGACCACCTGCCGCCCGACTCCGACAGCATGGCCATGCTCCGCGACGGCGTGGTGACGAAGCCCATCGGGTTCACCAGGCGCTCGTCGACCGGAGGGATCATTGAAGGCTCGACGCTGACGGAGGCGAGGCCCGTGCCGCCAGGACGGCCGATCCGCTCCCAGCTCGTGGCCTCGGCCGTCGGCCGGTCCACCGGCGGCTCGTCCTCCGTCCACTCCACCTCGGCCTCGACCGTGCGCAGGACGATGTCGCCGCCTGGCGCGCCGACGCGCTCGGGCACGGGACCCGTCAGCTCGGCCGGGGTCGCGTTGGGGTCGCCTGGACGCCAGTCCGCCGCGCCGACCCCTGCGATGGCGGCGGCAGGCGCGGTGATCACATCGAGCCGGTGCCCCGCGAAGGCGCGGGCGGTCGCGGCGACCGTACGGCCGGCGGGAGTCGGCGTGGAGAAGCGCGCGTCGACCACCCACACCCGGTCCTTCGGCCGGTGGACGCGCAGTTCGGCCAGCGACCTCCAGCGGTGGGCGGGGGTCGGCGTGGGCACGGGGGCGGGGTGGGAGGCAGGCGTGTCGGCGACCGCGACGATCACTCGCTCGGCCTCCGGCAGCAGCTTGTGCAGGGTGGCGATCCTGCGCAGGTCGGCGGGCGTGCCCGCGAGCACCAGCACCTCGTCGGCCCGCTCGGTGCCCGAGGGCGGCTCGACCAGCTCGTGGTCGAGGTCGGTGCCGTCGACGTCGACGTCCAGGCCCGCGTAGAAGACGCGCACGTCGGAGGCGCGGGCCAACGCCTCCGCCACCAGGTCGGCGATCATATGACGCGCCTCAGGAACGTCGCCAGGCCGCTCCTGCGCGGCTCGGGCGGCTCGTCGGGGGCGGCGGCGGCCCGCTGCTCGAGCCTGGCCACCTCGGCCTCCAGCGCCTTGATCTCGTTCTTGCGCCGGTTGGCGAGGGCGCGCCACTTGGCGGGGTCACCTGCGATCGGCTCGGCCTCCTCCGCGGTGGTCATGCCGTACTCGGCCCCGCCCACCCACAGCGACCCGAACATCTCGTCCACCAGCGCGTCGAGGTCGCCACCGACCCTGCGCGCCCTGGAGAAGGCGGCCGTGCGCTCCATGCGCGCGACGACCACGCCGTCGGCCCCCTCGGCCAGCGCCACACTGACCAGCCCCTCCTCATGGGCGACGAGCCTGGCCAGGCTGTCGGCCCCGAGCACCCACCCGCGCGGCACGGTCACCAGGTACGGCGTCGGCGCCACGCTCTCCGGCGCGCTCGCGGCGAAGGCGACGCGCGGCTCGTGCTCGTACAGGTTGTGCAGCAGCCGCAGGTCGAGGTGCGGGTCGTCGAGGTTCGAGCGTCGCTCGCCGGTCAGCAGCGACCACGGACCCACCAGCGTCACCGCCACATCGGGCATCGTGCCCGCCAGCGCGGAGTCCACGGTGGCGCGCGTCTCCTCGTAGCCGCCCGCCTCCACCACGACCCGGACGTACGGCACCAGCCACTGCCTGCGCGGATGGCTCCTCAGCCAGCGCAGGTCGGGGATGTGGTCGCCGAGGAAGGACCAGTTGTGCCTGTGCACCTCCTGCTGCCTGCGCATCACCGTCGACTCGCCGACGTGCAGGCTGCGCGCCTCGCCGTCGGGGACGAAGACCGCCCCCGCCTGCGCGAGCCGGTAGCCGAGCTCGGTGTCCTCGGCCATGTTCAGGCGCGGGTTCACGCCGCCCGCGTCGGCGAGCAGGCGCGCCGAGACCGAGGTCGTCGCCCCCGTGTGCAGCAGGTAGGCGGTGCGGCCCGCGTCCTTGAGCCTGCGCGTCTCCTCCAGCATCCTGGCCGTGTACGGCTGCGCGGTCCCGCTGGCGAAGTCCTCGCCGAACACGATGTCGCCGATCACCACCGCGTGGTCGATGAGGTGGTGCCAGCGCATGTGCGCCTCGATGTGGTCGGACGCGAGAAACATGTCGGCGTCGAGCCAGTGGATCACCTCGCCCGTCGCGGCGAGCGCGCCCGTGTTCCTCGCGTTGCCGCGCCCCCAGCCGTCCTCGACCCTGACGACCCTGGTGCGGGCGGCCTCCGCCCGCAGCGGCGGGCTGCTGCCGTCGTCCACGACGACCACGTCGAGCAGGTGCGCGGGATAGGTCTGCGTCGCCAGCGTCGCCAGCGTCCTGTCGAGCTCGTCCTGGCAGTCGTAGGCGGGGATCACCACGGTGACGGACAGTTCAGGCGCCCATGTTCCGATCGGCGGGGGGCTGAGCGAGCCGTAGTCGTTGTGTCGGACTCTCACACACTCTCCCTGCGAAGTTCGTAGAGCTCTGCCCGGAGCTCGGCCACCTCCTCGGCGTGGGTCATCGCGTTGACCCTGTCCTCCCCGAGAGAGGCGAGGATCGCGGTGAGGTCCTGCCCGCGCCTGCTCGCCGCCTCCTCGACGGCGGCGGCGAGCTTGTCGATGCGGGTCTCGATCCGCTTCAGCCCCGTGGCCGTCTGCGCGAGGCCCGTCTCGATCTTCTTCACGCGCACGTCGATGCGGTGGGCCTTGCCATCGAGGCGGCGCACGGTCAGCACGAGGAAGGCCAGTGCGGCCAGCGCGAGGAGGAAGGCGGCCGCGGCGAGGGCGGCGGCGAAGGACAGCACGCCCGCGTACGCCGGCATCGCCAGCGCGACAAGCACCAGAGCTCCGAGGATTGCGGTCGCGGCTAGTCGGCGGGGCGAGAGCATCCGCGCATACCTTTCCATGTTTTGATACGCCAACCTGGGAAAAGTCTGGACATTTACACCATAGTCAAGGTGGGTCACTACCGTGCCACAAGTTTCTGCAGGAACCCTGGGAACCCGCAGGTCCATGTGCTCGTTGGGCATGGCCCCTCCTCCCGGGTTGTCAGGTCGGCGTAAAGTGGGCGCGCTCGACGACGAAGGCAGGAGGAGCCCCCATGACCGCCACCCCCTTCGTGGACACACGAGGGGCCGCCGGCTACCTGCGCACCCCCACGCAGGGGTTCGCGACGCTCCGGTGGGAAGGCGCGCGATGGACGGTCGAAGGGGCGCCCCTCGCCGAGCCCGACGCGCTCAGGACACTGGCGGGGCTGACGGTGGAGTGGCCGTCGGCTGAGGAGTCCGAGCGGCGGGCCGCCCTCGACGGGCTGGTCGCCCTCGCCTGCGCCGGCGTGCCGCTGACGAGCGAGCCGTCCGCGGCGGTGCCCCCGTGGGTGCCCGCCCACCTGGGCGAACTCCTGACCGACAGGGCGTGGCTGGCCGTACCGCGGGAGCTCGGTCCCCGGTGCGTAGCGGACCTGCGCCGCGAGGAGCACAGCGTACGGCTGCGCAGGCTCGCGCCCAGGCCGTCGCTCACGCCCACGGTCAGCGTCGTGATGTCGAGCATGCGGCCGCACCTGCTCGGCTCCGCCCTCGACCAGATCGCGCGGCAGCGCCACGTCCAGGTGGAGGTGCTGCTCGGCCTCCACGGCATCGAGGAGCACCCGGTCGCCCGCAGGGCCGTCGAGGCGTGCCCGGTGCCGATCCACGTGGTGTCGGCGGAGGCGGCTGTGCCGTTCGGCGCGCTGCTGAACCGGGCCGCCTCGCACGCCTCTGGCGAATATCTCGCCAAATGGGATGACGACGACTGGTACGGCCCCGAACACCTGTCCGACCTGCTGCTCGCCAAACGCGCCTCCGGCGCCGACGTCGTCGGCACGGCGGCCGAGTTCTTCTACTTGGAGCCGCTCCTGACCACGATTCGTCGGACCTCCTACAAGAGCGAGGTGTGGAGCGACTTCGTGGCGGGCGGCACGATCCTGCTCGACAGGGACGACTTCCCCGGCTTCGAGCCGCTGACGCGCGGCGTCGACGCGGCGCTGCTGAAGGCCCGCCACGCCGAGGGCGCCCGCATCTACCGCACCCACGGCCTCGGCTACGTGCTGCGCCGCTCGCTCAGCGAAGGGCACACGTGGCGACTTCCGCTGTCGCACTTCCTCAAGGTCGCCCACAACCAGTGGCGCGGCTTCCGGCCCAGCCTGCTCATGGAAACCACATGATCCCTCCCCGGGTGCGGGGCAACGACTACCGCACGCTCGACGTGCCCGCGCTCGGCGCCTGGACCCCCACCATCAGCGTCAGCGTGATCATCCCCGCGTACGGCGGGCAGGACAAGCTCGACCTCGTCATCGAGGGGCTCGCCAGGCAGAGCTATCCCGGCCACCTGACCGAGGTCATCGTCGTCGACAACGGCAGCGACCCCGCGCTGCGCGTCCCCTCGTGGGTCAAGCTCGTCGTCTGCGAGCAGCCGGGGCGGGCGACCGCGCGCAACGCGGGGCTCGCCGTGGCGTCGGGCGAGGTCGTCCACTGGCTCGACTCCGACGTCGTGCTCACGCCACGGGCGATCGAAGCCCACATGCGCTGGCACCACGCGGCGACGTACCTGGTGGTCACCGGCTACATCCGCTTCACCTCCGCGCCGGTGCCCGCCGTCCTGCCCGACGATCTGGAGCGGAGCTTCGAACCCGCCGAGCCGCACACGTGGATCGTCGACCTGGTCGAGCGGACCGACGGCCTCACCGCGAACCCCACGCGCCCCTTCAGCCTGCACGTCGGCGGCGCCACCTCGGTCAACGCCCGGCTGATCGCCGCGGCGGGCCCCATGGACGAGGAGCTCGTGCTAGGCCAGGACACCGAGATGGGCTACCGCCTGGCCCAGGCGGGCGCCGTCTTCGTGCCCGAGCCGCTGGCCCGCGCCTACCACCTCGGCCCCACGATGCGCATGCGCGACAAGGCGCCGATCGACAGGGTCAGCCACGCCACCGTCGCCGACCGCATCCCCGCCTACCGGTGGCTCCGCTCCCATCCCGGACGCCAGTGGAAGGTGCCCTTCGTCGAGGCCGTCGTCGACGCCACGGGCACCGGCTACGAGGACGTGCGCGCGACCGTGGACGCGCTGCTGGCCGGCACCGTCCCCGACGTGCGGGTGACGCTGGTCGGGCCGTGGGACACGCTCGCGCGCGACAGGCGGGCGCCGCTCAAGGACCCCAACCTCGATCTGGTGCTGGTGCACGGGCACTACGCCCACGAGGGCAGGGTGCGCCTCGCGGTCGACGACGCGGTCGAGCCCGCCGTGCCGTACGTGCTGAGAGTGCCCGCGGGGTGGGTGCCCGGCGTCGACTCCTTGGCACGCCTGCTCGACGTGGCGAGGGACGAAGGTCAGGGGCTGATCGACGTGCTGCTGTCGGAGTCGGCCGCGGGCGTCGTCACCGCCAGGCTGGAGCGCACGGCCGCCTTCGCCAGGGCCGCGATCGTGTCGGGCCCGGAGGAGGACCTCGACGACGCGGTCGACTCGGTGTTCGGGGTCCGCTGGGTGGAGGGGGAGACCTACGGGTTCACCAGGCAGACCCGCGACATCCCCGGGCGGGGGAGCGTCCACCGGGCCAGGCTCGACGCCCAGGCGGAGGCCGAGAAGCTGCGCGCCGACGTGGAGCGCCTGCGCGGGCAGGTGGAGCGGTGGCGCGAGGAGGCGGGGAAGTGGCGTAAGAACGCGGTGGAGCTGCGGCGCGAGGTCGGCTCGCTGCGCCGCGACCTCGCCGCGGCGGGACGCGTCCAGCAGGGACTGCGCGCCGCCCTCACCGCCTCGGTGCGACGCGCACTGCGCAAGAAGGACTGACGGCCTCCCCGCTAGTTGGGGCGCAGCGCGGACTTGAGGCGGCGGAGCAGCGTGCGCTCCTCGGCGGCGGGCGGCGGGGTGGGCACTGGTGCCGGGATCGACACCGGCTTGGGCGGGGCGGGCGCCGGCCAGTAACGGCCTGGGCCCTCGTGCCTGATGCCGTGGGTGACCTCGATGATCTCGTCGGGGTCGGTGCCCCCATGCGGCGCGAGCAGTCGCGCGCGAGCCAGCGCCGACGTGCGCTCCAGCCTGGCCGTGCGCCCGTCGGGCAGATCGACGACCAGTACGCCCGTCAGGTCCTTCTGCGCCGACTCGACCATCCGCTCCAGCGTCGCCTTATGCAGCGGCACGTCGACGGGCCCGACATAGCGGAACGGCGTCGGCGAGGGCGTCGGCGCCGCCTCGTCGATGAGCCTGATCCGATCGTCGTGCGCATAGAGCTCGCGCATCACCCTGAGCTCGAAACACGCGTCGCCGAGCACCGAACGCCGTCCCTCGTGCAGCCGCGACCACGGGCCGACGAGTGTCACCACGACGTCCTGCAGCTTCCCGTCGAGCGCGGCCGCCACCGCCTGCCGTACCGTCGCCTCGGAGGTGTCCGTGACGTCCAGGACGATCTCCACGTACGGCACCAGCCACCGCCTGCCCTTGTCCTTGCGCAGGTCGCGGCGGAGCGGGATGCGGTGGGCGAGGAACGGCTCCACCACCCGCACCGCCCGCTCACGGTCGCGGTGCTGCGCGGGCAGCCCCAGGTGGACGGCCTGAGCCTGCTGGTCGGGCACGAACACCACGCCGTGCATCGCCAGCCGGTAGGCGAACTCGGTGTCCTCGCCGCGCAGGACGTGCGGGTCGAGGCCGCCCACCGCGTGGAACACCTCACGCGGCAGGGCGAACGTCGGCCCCGTACACACGTGGTACGGATTGCGGCTCTTGCGCAGCCCGTCCGTCTTCTCGATCGTCGCCTCCGTCGAGCTGGGGATCGCCGACGCGAGGTCGAACAACTCGCCCAGGGACGTCGCCCGGTGGACCTGCTTCGGCGTCAGCGGCGGCTTCTCGACGAACCTCTTCATGCCGATCGAGACCACGTAGTCCGACACGTGGTGCCACCTGGCCAGCGCCTCGATGTGCTCGCGGCAGGCCACCATGTCGGCGTCGAGCCGCTGGATGATCTCGCCGTCGGCGGCCTTCACCCCTGTGTTGACCGCGGTGGAGATGCCCCAGCCTTCCGTGACGCGGACGACCCTGGTGTTGACCGGCCTGATCTCCGGCAGCCTGATCGGCGGCTCGCTGCCGTCGTCGACGACCACGACCTCCATCAGGTGCTCAGGGTAGGTCTGCCCGGCCAGCGCGGCCAGCGTGAGGTCGAGATGCGGGCCGTCGTGAGCGGGGACGACCACGCTCACCGACAAGGAGGGCGACCATTCGCCCATCCGCGGCGGCGTCAGTGCGGAGTAGTCGTTCTGCCTCATCGCAGTCATGGTGTTCCAGCCCTCCCCGTCCCCTGTGGGAGACCTTATCCGGGGTGGCTAGGTATTGGCGGAAGAGTCTGTCCAATCAATGGACGGTCGTACCGCCGGGAGAGCCAGGTGGCCGTAGACTCTGTGCCCAACACCGCAGGTAGTCGCAGGAGCGAATCATGACCAGGGCATGGCGAGGCCTCATCGAGGAATACCGGGACCGGTTGCCGGTGAGCGAGACGACGCCCGTGGTCACGCTCCTTGAGGGCGGCACACCGCTCGTGCCCGCCCATCGCGTGTCGGCGCTGACGGGGTGCGAGGTCTACCTCAAGGTCGAGGGCGCCAACCCGACAGGCAGCTTCAAGGACCGCGGGATGACCATGGCCATCAGCAAGGCCGTGGAGGAGGGTGCCAAGGCCGTCATCTGCGCCTCGACGGGCAACACCTCGGCCTCGGCCGCCGCCTACGCCGTACGCGCGGGGCTGACCTGCGCCGTGCTCGTGCCGCGCGGCAAGATCGCCATGGGCAAGCTCGCGCAGGCGCTCGTGCACGGCGCGACGCTGCTGCAGGTCGAGGGGTCCTTCGACGACTGCCTCGAGATGACGAGGAAGCTGTCGGAGAACTACCCGATCGCCCTGGTCAACTCGGTCAACCCGTACCGCCTCCAGGGGCAGAAGACGGCCGCCTTCGAGATCGTCGACACGCTCGGCGCCGCGCCCGACATTCACTGCATCCCCGTCGGCAACGCGGGCAACATCTCCGCCTACTGGATGGGCTATCAGGAGTACGGCACGTCGCCGCGCATGTTCGGCTTCCAGGCCAGCGGCGCCGCGCCCATCGTCAACGGCGCGCCCGTCACCCACCCGCACACCATCGCCACGGCCATCCGCATCGGCAACCCTGCGTCGTGGAAGCTCGCCGAGGCGGCGCGCGACGAGTCGGGCGGCCTCATCCAGGCGGTGACCGACCGGCAGATCGCCGCCGCCTACAAGCTGCTGGCGCAGGAGGAGGGCGTGTTCGTCGAGCTCGCCTCGGCCGCGAGCGTCGCGGGACTGCTGCACGCGCACGCGCAGGGGCTCGTCGAGGCGGGCCAGCGCATCGTCTGCACGGTCACGGGCAACGGGCTCAAGGACCCGGACTGGGCGATCTCGGGCGCGCCCGCGCCCGTCACCATCCCGATCGACGTCCATGCCGCGGCCTCCGCCCTGGGCCTCGACTGACCTTCGTTTTTTCGTACGGCAAGCCGGCTCGGCGCCTCCGTGGTCACGGGGCGCCGTCCGCCGAAGGCGCGCCGCCCAGCAGGACTCCGGCGCCCGCCGCCACGGCGACCCTTAGGAGATGAATGACCGACAGCAGGGTGATCGTCCGGGTTCCGGCGACCTCGGCGAATCTGGGCCCCGGGTTCGACTCCCTCGGCCTGGCGCTGAGCCTCCACGACGAGATCGAGGCATCGCTGTTCACGCCGCCGACCGGGCGGCGCGTGGTGGAGATCTCGGTCGAGGGCGAAGGCTTCGGGGAACTCGACCTCGGTGAGGAACACCTCATCGTCCAGGCCATGCGCACGGCCTTCGACCGGATGAACGCCCCGCAGCCCGCCGGAATCCGCCTGCTGTGTCGCAACAGGATCCCGCACGCGCGCGGCCTCGGGTCGTCCTCGGCCGCCATCTGCGCGGGAATCCTCGCCGCCAGGGCGCTGGCGAGCATGCCGTACACGCCGGAGGGAGGCGCGGCGCTCGGCTCTCAGCGAACAACGGAGCTGAGCGACGAGAAGGTTTTCGCGCTCGCCACCGAGATGGAAGGGCATCCCGACAACGTGGCCCCCTGTCTGGCGGGCGGGCTCACCATCGCCTGGACGGACCAGGGCGGAGTTCCGCGTATGGTGAAACTGGTTCCCGACGCGAACATCAGGCCTGTCGTGCTGATACCCGCTACGCGGCTGTCCACGGAGACGGCAAGGGGACTGCTACCCAAGGACGTGCCTCACAAGGACGCGTCCTTCAATGCGGGGCGGGCCGCGCTGCTGATCGCCGCGTTGACCGGACGGCCCGAACCTGACCTGCTTCTGGCGGGCACGGAGGACCGTCTCCACCAGGAATACCGCGCGCCTGCCATGCGGCGGACCGCCGATCTGGTAGAACGGCTGCGTGCCGTGGGCGTGCCTGCCACCGTTTCGGGAGCGGGTCCCACAATTCTTGCGTTTTCGACACCGAATGCGCAGGATTTGATCGCGCCAGAAGTGGGTAGTGACTGGCACATCCAGCTAATGGACGTCGACCAAGACGGTGCGAACGTTCAGTTCCCCGAGACACGCTGATGCCTCTTAGACCTTCAGGGAATAGCCGTGTGCGCTGGTGATGTTAGGCTGGTAGCCGCACCAGATGCCCCCTTGTTGGGTGCGTGCTTGTCAGCCAGATATCGCTGCATCATGCTTCACGTCGCGAGGCGTGAGCAGCACGGCTGTCTCCCCGAATCCGCTCGTCCCGTTCGGCCCACACCCGGTCGGCGCGACGCGAGGCGGCGAATCCGGGGATCTGCGCGTTCGAACCACCTCGACATCTGGCTGGCGACAGCAATCTGGGGGGTTCCCTCCACGCGCCACCGTCCTGTGGCGACCTGGACGAATCCCTCCCCAACCGTGGCGGCCGTCCTGCGCGGCGGCCGAAGATCGCAAAGTGCACCCCGACCCGGACTGTCCCGCCGGATCGACAGCACCTCCGGGACGATCGGCTGATCATGGCCGACGCCCGACCCCTGGGAAGGACCCTTAGTTGAGCGACACCACCGAACTCCTCTCCGACGCTTCCGGCTCGGCCGCGAGCGCGTCCGGCGACACCCCCACCCGCGCCGCGGCCAAGCCGCGCGCGCGTCGCTCCGGCACCGGACTGTCCGCGAAGGTGCTGCCCGAGCTGCAGAAGATTGCCGCCGAGCTGGGCATCAGCGGGACCGGGCGGATGCGCAAGAGCGAGCTCATCGCGCGTATCCAGGAGAAGCAGGGAGTCGGCGCCGGTGACAGCGCCCCAGCGGCCGCCGAGGCGCCCGCCCCCGCCGAAGCGCCGGCCGTGGCCGAGCGCCCCGCCCGCAGCCGTCGGGAACGTTCCCGCCCTGCGCCAGCCGCCGAGCCCGTGACCGCACCCGAGCCCGTCGTGGTCCACGAGCAGCCCGCCGTGGCCGCTGCCGCGCCCGTCGTCGAGCAGCCGCAGCAGCCCGTCGTCGAGCAGAGCGACCAGCAGGTCGACAGCCGCGCCGAGCGTGGCGAGAGCCGTCGCGACCGCGGCGAGCGCCGCAGCCGCCGCGAGCGTGGCGACCGCACCGACCGTGGCGACCGTACTGACCGTGGAGACCGCGCTGACCGTGGTGACCGCGGCGAGCGGCAGGAGCGTGTCAGCGACCGCCAGGAGCGCGGCGAGCAGCAGCCGCAGCGCACCGACCGCGGCCAGGACCGCTCGCAGGACCGCTCGCAGGACCGCGGTCAGGACCGTGGCCAGGACCGCTCTCAGGACCGGGGCCAGGACCAGCGCGGCGCCGACGACGACGAGCGCGGGCGCGGCAGGCGCGGGCGCTTCAGGGAGCGCAACCGCGGCCGCGGCCGCGACCGCTTCGACAGCAACGAGCCCGTGATCGGCGACGACGACGTCCTCATCCCGATCGCCGGCATCCTCGACATCCTCGACAACTACGCGTTCGTCAGGACCAGCGGCTACCTGCCCGGTTCCAACGACGTGTACGTGTCGCTGGCCCAGATCCGCCGTAACGGCCTGCGCAAGGGCGACGTCGTCACCGGCGCCGTCCGCCAGCCGCGCGACGGCGAGCGCAGGGAGAAGTTCAACGCCCTGGTCCGCCTCGACACCGTCAACGGCATGGACCCCGAGCAGGCCCGCAACAGGCCCGACTTCAACAAGCTCACCCCGCTCTACCCGCAGGAGCGGCTGCGCCTGGAGACCGAGCCCAACATCCTGACCACGAGGATCATCGACCTCGTGGCGCCGATCGGCAAGGGCCAGCGCGGCCTCATCGTCTCCCCGCCCAAGGCCGGCAAGACGATGGTGCTGCAGTCGATCGCCAACGCGATCACCCGCAACAACCCCGAGTGCCACCTGATGGTCGTGCTCGTGGACGAGCGGCCCGAAGAAGTCACCGACATGCAGCGCTCGGTCAAGGGCGAGGTCATCCACTCGACCTTCGACCGTCCCGCCGAGGACCACACCACCGTCGCCGAGCTGGCCATCGAGCGCGCCAAGCGCCTGGTGGAGCTGGGCCACGACGTGGTCGTCCTGCTCGACTCCATCACCCGCCTCGGCCGCGCCTACAACCTGGCGGCCCCGGCGTCCGGACGCATCCTGTCCGGTGGTGTCGACTCGACCGCGCTCTACCCGCCGAAGCGCTTCTTCGGCGCCGCGCGCAACATCGAGAACGGCGGCTCCCTGACGATCCTCGCCACCGCCCTGGTCGAGACCGGGTCGAAGA
The DNA here is from genome assembly GCF_040648355.1 of Nonomuraea sp. NPDC049152. Lineage (NCBI taxonomy): Bacteria > Bacillati > Actinomycetota > Actinomycetes > Streptosporangiales > Streptosporangiaceae > Nonomuraea > Nonomuraea sp. NPDC049152. The sequence goes on from NZ_JBEZDO010000008.1 coordinate 223,393, forward strand.
TGGACGAGGTCATCTTCGAGGAGTTCAAGGGCACCGGCAACGCGGAGCTCAAGCTCAACCGCTCCCTGGCCGACAAGCGCATCTTCCCCGCGGTGGACGTCGACGCGTCCGGCACCCGTAAGGAAGAGATCCTCATGGGCAAGGACGAGCTCCAGATCGTCTGGAAGCTCCGCCGGGTCCTCCACGCGCTGGACATGCAGCAGGCGCTCGAACTGCTTCTGGAGAAGATGAAGGAGACGAAGTCCAACGCGGAGTTCCTCCTCCAGGTCCAGAAGACGACGGTCAGCTCCGACCGCGACTAGCACGACGTACGGCGAAGCGCCCCGGGTGTTCGACACCCGGGGCGCTTTCGCGCTTTGGCACAACGCGTGGTCCTCGCTCGTCGACATCGGTCAGACCGGGGAGGAGTCCTCGCCGATCCCGAAGGTAACGAGTTCTGCCTGCTCAAGGCCCGCCTCGACCCACTCTGACGGCCCTCGTCGGCAATGTGGATCATCTCGGCGTCGGCATCGACCCGGAACGACAGCAGCCCCCGGCCACCACCGAACGTCGTCTCCCGGAGGGTCGGGTGGTCGCCCGGCGCTGCGATGCAGGCGTCCCACGGTGCGTCGGCTTAGGGGCCCAGTACGCTGCGGCATCGGTGTGGTATCCGGTGCGAGGGGGACGCTGCGGACTGGAGATGCGCGGGGAGCCTTCAGGCGGGCGAATCTTCTCGGCTCAGCAGACGCGCGGTGGTCCTCCATGACGAAGAACGGCCCGCCCCCTTCGCGGGAGCGGGCCGTACCTCCGGTCGCGTGACTACTTCACGTCCACGAACTCCTGAGCCGACCAGGAGCTGTAGGTCTTGCCGGTCGCGGGCACCTTGGTGCGCCAGTACCCGTCGTACTTCTGCTTGACCGCCTTCGTGTACTTGCCCGTCGACGTCGCCTTGGCGAAGCCCATGAACTTGTACGACTTGGTGCCCTTCTTCTTGAAGTACACCTCGACGACCTTGCCCGAGTACGCCTTGGTCCCCCGGTAGGCCTTGCCGTAGATCTTGAAGGCATTACCGGCCGTGGCCTTGTTCGGCGCGGTCAGGGTGATCTTCGACTTCGACTTCTTGGACGCTCCGCCGACAGGCGCGTTCACGCTGAACGAGCCGACGCCCTTGAGCGTCTCGTTCCCGCGGCTCGCGGAGATCTCCAGCGTCCAGTCACCGGGAGCGCTGTCGTCGGTGAAGTAGACGACGCCGGTGTAGTAGCCGTCGGTGTCGAGCTCCAGGCTGCCGAGGTCGTAGTACTCGGAGGTGGTGTCGCTGGTCATCTTGGCGCTCACGAGGGAGGCGTCCTTGACCGCGGCGCGCACCGTGACCTTGACCTCCTTGCCCTTGATCAGGTCGACGGGGTTCGGGGTGACGGACGCGCCGCTGATGCCCTGCTTGGGCGCGACCTTGACCGTGAAGTTGTTCGTGCCACGGCTGGTCACGATGCTCAGCGTCCAGTCGCCGGACGGGTCGTCCTTGGAGATGGTGAACTTGCCGCTACCCTGTGCGGAGGCGGGGCGCGGCTGCCCGTCGGCCACGGCGGCGGGCGGGGTGTAGGAGGTGCTCACCGTCTTCGCGCTCTTGCCGGGCGGAGTGATGCCGGCGGAGGAGATCGTGACCTTGTCGGTGTCCGTCGTCGGACCGTTGCCGGTGCCGAGCGGGTTCGACACCTGGAAGGTGAACGAGACCTCGATCTCCTTGTCAGCGGGGACGTACGCGTTGCCGACGGACACGTTGGCGATGTCGTCGGCTGCCGCGTAGGCCGCCCGCGACACGGATGCGCTGGCCGAGGAGAGGCCGGCGCCCCCGACGAGCACAGCCACCCCCGTTGCGGTCGCCAGCAGCAACCGCATCCTTCTCTTCATGTGATGGGGCCCCTTGCATCGGTGTATATGTGAGAAAAGTTACGGATTGGTCGATTGAGCCTAATGGGGCCTGTGTGACTCGTCCATAAGATCGCTGGGAATGGCTCGTGGCCTGGGATGGTTAGAGGATCTGGCACACTGGTAGCTGAACCCAAGCGGTACCGGTTCCCGCAGCGCGCGATCGACCGTGTGCGACAGCGCGCAAGCCGTACGGAGCGACCCGGCGACCGCAGCCCGAAAGGACAGCAATGAAGCGCGACATCCACCCCGAGTACAACGTGACTCAGGTGACCTGCACCTGCGGTAACTCCTTCACCACGCGCAGCACCGCGAAGAACGGCGTCATCCACGCCGACGTGTGCTCTGCCTGCCACCCGTTCTACACGGGCAAGCAGAAGATCCTCGACACCGGCGGTCGCGTGGCGCGCTTCGAGCAGCGCTTTGGCAAGAAGGCCAGCAAGTAGCTTCCCTGACGCCGGCCCGGAGACGCGCGTACGCGCTCCCGGGTCGGCGTTCGTGGTGAAGAGGGCGGCGACAAAGCGGAAGAAGGACGCACGGTGAACCTCGACGAACTGCTCACTGAGTACGCCGAGCTGGAGCAGCAGCTCGCGGATCCGTCCGTGCACGCCGACCAGAACAAGGCCCGCACGCTCGGCAGGCGCTACCGCCAGCTGACCCCCATCGTCGGCACCTACCGCGAGCTGGAGGGCGTCCGTGACGACCTCGCCGCGGCCAAGGAGCTGGCGACGGAGGACGAGGCCTTCGCCGAGGAGGCGACCCAGCTGGAGGAGCGCGTCCCCAAGCTGGAGGAGAAGCTCAAGCACCTGCTCATCCCGCGTGACCCCAATGATGAGAAGGACATCATCATGGAGATCAAGCAGGGTGAGGGCGGCGAGGAGTCGGCGCTGTTCGCCGGAGACCTGCTGCGGATGTATCTGCGGTACGCCGAGCGACTCGGCTGGAAGACCGAGATCATCGACGCCCAGCACTCCGACCTCGGCGGCTACAAGGACGTCACGGTCGCGATCAAGGCCAAGGGCGACGAGGGCGTCTGGTCGAGGCTGAAGTACGAGGGCGGCGTGCACCGCGTGCAGCGGGTGCCCGTCACCGAGTCGCAGGGCCGTATCCACACCAGCGCCACCGGCGTGCTGGTCTACCCGGAGGCCGAAGAGGTCGAGGTCAACATCGACCCCAACGAGCTCCGCATCGACGTCTACCGCTCCAGCGGACCAGGCGGGCAGAGCGTCAACACCACCGACTCGGCGGTCCGCATCACGCACCTGCCGACCGGCGTGGTCGTCTCCTGCCAGAACGAGAAGAGCCAGCTCCAGAACAAGGAGTCGGCGATGCGCATTCTGCGGGCCAGGCTGCTGGCTGTGGCGCAGGAGCAGGCCGACGCCGCCGCCCAGGCCGAGCGGAAGTCACAGGTCCGCACCATGGACCGCTCCGAGCGCATCAGGACGTACAACTTTCCGGAGAACCGCATCTCCGACCACCGCGTCGGCTTCAAGGCGTATAACCTCGACCAGGTGCTCGACGGAGAACTGAGCGCTGTCACCCAGGCCCTCATCGACGCCGAAATGGCGGAGAAGCTCGCACAACACTCATGACATTCCTGCTGGACGAGATCGCTCTCGCAACCGCTCGGCTGGCCGAGGCCGGAGTGCCGTCGCCGCGCACTGACGCCGAGGAGATCGCGGCGTTCGTCCACGGCGTGCGCCGGAGCGCGCTGCACACGGTCAAGGACGCCGACTTCGACGCCCTCTTCTGGGAGGGCGTCGCCAGGCGCGAGGCCAGAGAGCCGCTGCAGCACATCACCGGCCACGCCTACTTCCGCTACCTCGAACTGGCCGTGGGCCCCGGCGTCTTCGTGCCGCGACCGGAGACCGAGGTGGTCGCGGGCTGGGCGATCGAGCGCCTGCGCGAGATGGACGTGGCCGAGCCGCTCGTGGTCGACCTCGGCACCGGTTCGGGCGCGATCGCGCTGTCGATCGCGCAGGAGGTCGCGCTCGCACAGGTCCACGCGGTCGAGGTCGATCCCGACGCGTACGGCTGGGCCAAGCGCAACATCGCCGAACACGGTCAGGGCAGGGTCCACCTGCACCCCGAGGACCTCGCCGACGCGCTGCCCGAGCTCAACGGCAAGGTCGACCTCGTCATCTCCAACCCGCCCTACATCCCTCCAGGGGCGGTACCCCGCGACCCCGAGGTGCGCGACTACGACCCCTCCCGGGCGTTGTACGGCAGCGGCGCCGACGGCCTCAACGAGGTCAGAGCCGTCGAGCGTACGGCCCGCCGCCTGCTCAGGCGGGGCGGGTTGGTGGCCGTCGAGCACGCCGACGAGCAGGGCCAGTCCGTCTACCGCCTCTTCCCCGAGGACAAGGGCTGGCGCGACGCCCGGCTGCGCCAGGACCTCACCCGCAGGGACCGCTTCGTCACCGCCAAGTTCGGCCAGGAATAGGATTGCTCGCCGTGGGACGACGTTATGACTGCGCAGACCCCGACCAGAAGGCCGCGGGGCTGACCGACGCGGCTTCTGCCGTACGCAAGGGCGAGCTGGTGGTGCTGCCGACGGACACCGTCTACGGCATCGGTGCCGACGCCTTCACCCCTTCGGCGGTGAACGCGCTGCTCGAGGCCAAGGGCCGGGGGCGCGACATGCCGCCGCCCGTCCTCGTCGGCACCGTACGCGCCGCGAACGCGCTTGTGGAGGACCTCGGCCCGTACGGCCAGGACCTCATCGACGCGTTCTGGCCCGGGCCTTTGACGCTGGTGTGCAAGGCGAACAGGTCGCTGTCGTGGGACCTCGGCGACACCAAGGGCACGGTCGCGCTGCGCATGCCGCTGCACCCCGTCGCGCTCGACCTGCTCAAGGAGACGGGCCCGATGGCCGTCTCCAGCGCCAACCGTTCGGGCGCGCCCGCGGCCACGACGGCGGAGAACGCTGAGGAGCAGCTCGGCGAGTCGGTGGCCGTCTACCTCGACGGCGGGCCCTGCGCCGACGACACGCCCTCGACGATCCTCGACCTGACGACGGCGGTGCCCCGCCTGCTCAGGAAGGGCGCCATCTCGGTCGAGAAGCTGCGCGGCATCGTGGGGTACGTCGCCACCGACGATTGATGCCGTCTGTTTATCCCTGAGGCGGGCGGCTTCGGCTGCACCTACCGTGTGGCGCATGGGCTCGTTCGACGGTATGGATCCGACCCTGGTGCGTGACCTGCTGGCCGAGGTGCAGCGGGCCGCCGCGCAGATGCGCACGATCGAGAGCAGGATCGCGCAGGTCACCAGGACCGCGGGGCTCGCGACGCCTGCGACGCACCGGCCTTCGCAGGTGGCCGACGCGTGCGAGACCATGGCGCGCGACGTCACGGGGCGGCTGGCGCTGCTGGAGAAGAGGGAGGCCGCGCCCCGGACGGGGGAGCAGGTCAAGGACGTGTCGGCGAACGGCACGCCCGCGTCGGGCAAGGACGAGGACCCTTCACCGAGGGACACCACGCCGAAGGACTCGACGGGGACCGACTCCACTCCCAAGGAGCCGCGCGAGACGCCCAAGGAACCTCTCGACGACGCGAAAGAGCCGCGAGACGACGACAGGGCCTCGCGCACGACCAACCCCCGCGACACGACGCCTCCCGAGCCTGAGCCGAAGAAGGACACCACCCCGCAGGAGCCCACCCCGAGAAGCGAGACGCCTCGGGACACGACGCCCACGGACCTGCCGTCCAGGAACGACCACCCCAAGAGCGAGACGGACCAGGCGCAGCGCGAGACGGACCGCCCTCAGGGCGAGACGGACCAGCCGAGGCGTGAAGCGGACCATGGCGAGACTGACCAGCCGAGGCGCGAGACCGACCGCCCCCAGAGCGTGACGGACCAGCCGAGGACCAGCGCGGACGAGCCGAAAGACGACGAGCGGGACAGTCGTCGCGATAGGGGTACCGAGCCCGACAGGTCCGGTCAGGACATCCTCGACACCCCGAAGCGGGACCACCCCGACGACATCGACCAGACCGAGACGGGCAAACCGCAGGTCGTCGAGGTGGACGGGGTCAAGGTCCTGCAGATCCCGCTCGACCCGCCCACGGCGCGCGAGGTCGAGGAACTGCTGGAGAACGTCGACGCCGTGCAGCCCACCGACCTGCCCTCCGTCGAGCCCGCGGTGGACCCGGTCGAGCCCGCCCAACCGTCCGACGGTACGGCGGGCCGTACGGGAAGCCCGACGGCAACCGGCGACGTGCCGGCCACGTGGGCGAACGACGGAAGCGACGTGGTGTCCGCGGAAGCCAGGCCCCCGTCCGACGCGGCGGTGAAGTCGCTCGCGGACAACGCGAGCCGCGTCGGGCCGACGGACATGCCGGGCGTGCGACTGCCGACGGGTGAGTGGGGCAGAGCGGCCATCCCAGACGGCATCACCCCTGACGGGCCCGCGGGTTCGGTGCACCCCGGCGGGACAACAGCCCAGGCCCAGGACCCCGATGGCCAAGCGACCGCAGGCAACCCGGACGGCAACGCACAGGTCCCTGGAGCCGTACGAGACGGCGACCCGCAGATTTCCAGCCGAGCGTCCGATGGAGACGCGCCGGTGTCCGATCGAGTGTCGGACGGGCACTCGCAGATGTCCGGCCGCGCGTCTGACGGGCACTCGCAGTTCTCCGGGAGCGTGGCGGGAGGTGCGACGGGTACGACCGGTGCCGGTGATGTCGCGAGGTGGGCGAACGACGGGAGTGACGTGGTGTCGGTGGATGCCGGGCCGCCGTCCGATGCCGCGCTCAAGACGCTCATGGACAACGCGAGCAGCATCGGGCCGATGGACATGCCGAGCGTTCAGGTCCCGCCCGGCGAGTGGGGCAAGGGCGAGTGGGTCGCCGAAGACTTCGGGCCGGACGGTGAGCCCGGCCGGGTCGAGGCGAACGCTCCGGACCGGCCGATCGTGCCGCCGGGCAGCTGAGAGGGAGTGCGCGCATGTACGTCGATCCACCGGCTCCACAGCCGCGCCAGCCGGGCGAGCAGCCACCCGCGACGGGTTCGGCAGGCCCCCTGGACGGCCACCCGAGGGCCTGGGAGTTCAATCCCGACTACCAGCGCCTGGTCACCGCGTGGCAGACCGTCCTGCCCATGCTGGAGACGCTGACGGCCTCCCTGGACAAGGCCTACCAGCTGGCCCGCAGCCCGCAGACGTGGGAGGCGCCGGTCGGTGGCCGATATGTCGAGGATCTTGCCGAATGGCGGAACAGGCTGGCGCTGTACCGGCAGTCGGTGCTCACGGCGATCAGCGATCAGGCGGCGGACACGCCGCGGTGGGTGCCTGCCGCGGTCGGCGCGCCCCATGCCTTCTCGTGATTGTGGGCTTACAGTGGGGGAATGGGTGACGCACCCCAGTACGGCCCGGACTTCGGGGCCCTCCAACGGGGGGACCCCGAAATCGCACAGGTGCTGCTGGACGAGCTGGCTCGGGTGCGGGGCGGCCTCCAACTGATCGCGAGCGAGAACTTCACCTCGCCCGCCGTGCTGGCCGCGCTGGGGTCGACGCTCACCAACAAGTACGCCGAGGGCTATCCGGGCAGGCGCTACTACGGCGGCTGCGAGGTGGTCGACAGGGCGGAGATCCTGGCGCTGGAGCGGGCCAAGGAGCTGTTCGGCGCCGACCACGCCAACGTGCAGCCGCATTCGGGCGCGAGCGCGAACCTGGCCGCCTATGCCGCGCTGCTCCAGCCCGGCGACACGATGCTGGCGATGGCGCTGTCGCACGGCGGTCATCTCACCCACGGATCCCGGGTCAACTTCTCCGGCCGCTGGTTCGACGTGGTGTCGTACGGCGTGCGCCGCGACACCGAGCTCATCGACTACGACGAGGTGCGCGATCTGGCGCTCAGGCACCGGCCCAAGCTGATCGTGTGCGGCGCCACGGCCTATCCCCGGCTGATCGACTTCGGCGTCTTCAGAGGCATCGCGGACGAGGTAGGCGCGTGGTTGATGGCCGATGTGGCGCACACGATCGGCCTGATGGCGGGGGGCGCGGTCCCTTCGGCGGTGCCGTACGCGGACATCGTCACGTTCACCACGCACAAGGCGCTGCGCGGTCCGCGCGGTGGCGGCATACTGTGCACGGCCGAGCTGGCGGCGAGGGTCGACAGGGCGGTCTTCCCGTTCGTGCAGGGCGGCCCGCTCATGCACGCGATCGCCGCCAAAGCGGTGGCGTTCGGCGAGGCGATGCGGCCGGAGTTCGCCGACTACGCGAGGATGGTGGTCGACAACGCGCGCGCTCTCAGCGAGGCGCTGGAGGGGATGCGGCCGGTGTCCGGCGGCACCGACACCCATCTCGCGCTCGTCGACCTGCGTGGCTGCGAGGTGACGGGCGCGGAGGCGGAGCGGCGCTGCGCGGCGGCGGGCATCACGCTCAACCGCAACGCCATCCCTTACGACCCCGAACCGCCCGTCGTCACGTCGGGTCTGCGGGTGGGCACGCCCTGCGTCACGACGCAGGGCATGGGAGCCGAGCAGATGAAGGAGGTGGGAATGCTGGTGTCGCGCGCGGTGAGATATCCCGAAACAGCGGATGAAGTGCGGGAACGTGTCACCGAACTGGCAGCGGAGCATCAGCCTTATCTCAGCGAAATATAAGGTGATCTGTGTCGATTTCCGGTCACAGCTGGCCGGTGCATCCGGGAAACTAGGTCCGTGCGCGAATACCTCTTCATGGCGTTGGCAGCGGCGGCGGTGACGTACCTGCTCGTCCCGCTGGTCCGGCGTTTCGCCATCCGCATCGGAGCCATGCCCGAGGTTCGCGATCGCGACGTGCACACCACGCCGACCCCGCGGCTCGGCGGGCTGGCGATGTACGGCGGGCTGGTCGCAGGGCTGCTGACGGCCACGCAGCTCGACAAGACGGGCGGCGTGCTCGCCCAGGACGACACCGTGCTGGCTCTCATCGTCGCCGGTGGGCTCATCACGCTGACCGGCTTCCTCGACGACTGGTGGGGCATGGACGCCTTCATCAAGCTCGGCGGTCAGATCGGCGCGGCGGGCGTGCTGGTCTGGTTCGGCCTGTTCCTGCCGTGGATCCCGTGGGTCAGCGGCGAGAGCATCGGCCTCGCGCCCGACCTGAGCGCGATCATCACGATCCTGGTCGTGGTCGTCTCCATCAACGCGGTCAACTTCGTCGACGGCCTTGACGGCCTCGCCGCCGGCATCGTCGGCATCGCCGCCGCTGCCACCTGGGTCTATGCCATCTTCCTCGACCAGAGCATCGAGCAGAACAGGATCAACACCACCGCGGCCATCACCGCGATCCTGATCGGCATGTGCCTGGGCTTCCTGCCGCACAACTTCCACCCGGCCAGGATCTTCATGGGGGACACGGGCGCGATGCTCCTCGGCCTGGTCCTGGCCTCGTCGCTGATCACGGTGACCCCCGTCGACGCCGACGTGATCCAGGGCATGAACAGGTTCGGCGCGCTGATGCCGATCCTGCTGCCCGCCGCGGTGATGGTGCTCCCGCTCATCGACCTGATAAGCGCGGTCATCAGACGCACCTCGATGGGACTGTCTCCCTTCGCCCCCGACCGCGGCCACCTGCACCACCGGCTGCTCGACATCGGCCACTCCCACAGGCGCACCGTGCTGATCATGTACGCGTGGACGTCGTTGTTCGCGCTCGGCCTGGTCGGCATGTCGGTCAAAGGCGTGCCTGTCGTGTCCTTCCCGATCGTGATCGTGCTGGCGATCGGCGTGCTGCTCGTCTTGATGGCGTTGCCGCGCTGGCGCGGGAGAGGCGGTTCGCATTCCGCCAAGCCCACCAACAAACCGGACGATGAGGACGATGGCCCTGCGACGGGTCCTATGCCGCCCATCAGGGGCGATGTCCAGTCGACGCCTCAGGGCAGCGACGACACCAGCGTTGTCCCTGCGTTTCCCGTTCGTTCGTCTTGATCGCGAACTAGAAAGGCCAGGTAAAGGCGGCCCTCTGTGAGCTTGTGATATCTTTCACGAGCAGGGCCCCCATAGAGTACGGCTCATGGGGTAGCAATCGCTCGCTTGTTAACTGACTGTCTGGAGCACCGATGCAGGCCAACGACGTGCGCGTCCTCAAGAGCGCCGCGCTACCCACCCTGGTGGTGGGGGCCGTCGCTGTCATCGTGGCTTTCCTGATAGCCGGCGGTAAGGGCGCGCTCGGCGCCGTCGTCGGTCTCGCGCTCGTCGCGGTCTTCTTCAGCATCAGCGTGGTGGCGGTGTCCTACGCCGCCCGAGTCTCTCCGCAGATGATGGCGATCGCCGCGATGCTCAGCTACCTCGTCAAGGTCCTGGTCATCCTGGCCATGCTGCGCACGTTCGGTGACACGACCGCGTGGAACCCGAAGGCCTTCGCCTGGACCGTCGTGGTCGGCACCATCGTGTGGACCGCGAGTGAAGTGCGCGCCTTCATGAAGACCAAGATGCTTTACGTGGACCCCGAGGCCAAGGTCCCGGGTCAGGGCCAGTCATGATCCCCGGTAAAGTAACGGGGTCCGATATGACTAGTCCTCCCTGTCCCTGCTATCGTCAGGCGCGCGATGAGCGAAGAGAAACGCCGGCCCGAGGACGACGGCCGCGACTTCGCCAACGCCGCGTGGTCGATTCCCAGCTACCTGCTCTCCGGGATGGTTGTCTACGGCGGTGCTGGCTGGTTGCTGGACCGGTATCTCGACACGTCCGCGTTCTTCCCCATAGGTGTCGTCCTGGGGACAGTGCTCGCCGTCTACCTGGTCTACCGGAAGCACGGCCGCTAACTCCGCGCGGCGGCACTGCCCGCCCAAGGAACTTTGTTGTGACCACCTACCACGCTGAAGGGAACGCCGCGTGATCGCGCTGACGCTCCTCGCCGATCCTGACCAGTTCCAGGCTCCGACGCCGGAAGAACTGTTCGAACTCCCCCCGATCTTTCCCGGGGTCGACTGGTTCACCAAGCCGGTGCTGCTGGCGATCCTCAGCTCGATCATCGTGCTGGGCTTCCTGTGGGCCGCCTTCTCCAACCCGAAGATCGTGCCCAGGGGCGTCCAGAACGTCGCCGAGATGGGCTACATGTTCGTACGTGACCAGGTCGCCCGGCCCTTCCTGGGCAAGGATGCCGACCGGTTCATGGCTCTGCTCCTCAGCATGTTCTTCGTGATCTGGGTCTGGAATGTGATGGGTGTCATCCCCGTCGCTCAGTTCCCCGTCGCCTCGCACATCGCCTTCCCGATCGTGCTCGCCGTCTCGATCTACGTGCTGAAGCTCTACCTCGGCTTCAAGACCCAGGGTGTCGGCGGCTACTTCAAGAACATGATGTTCCCGCCGGGGCTCCCTAAGTTCATCTACGTCCTGCTGGCGCCGATCGAGTTCCTGTCGAACATGATCATCGCGCCGTTCACGCACGCTGTGCGACTTTTCGCCAACATGTTCGCCGGCCACATGCTCATCGCCTTCTTCAGCATGGTCGGCTTCTGGTTCCTGTTCGAGAAATTGACCCCTCTCGGTGCTCCGATCGGCGTGCTCGGCGTCCTGATGACGATCATCATGACCGGGTTCGAGCTGTTCATCATGTTCCTGCAGGCGTTCCTCTTCTCGATGCTGGCCGCCATGTACATCGGCAACAGCCTGCACCCGGAGCACTAAGAACCACCTACCGGTATATCCAGACCGGTGATACACCGCATCACCGGCCGACCAAGTAAAGGAAAACAGCAATGAGCCTTCTCGCTGAGGTCTCCGGCAACGTCACCGCCATCGGCTACGGTCTCGCCGCCATCGGCCCCGGCATCGGCGTCGGCATCATCTTCGGTCAGGGCGTGCAGGCCATCGCGCGTCAGCCCGAGGCCTACGGACTGATCCGCCAGAACATGCTCCTCGGCTTCGTCCTCACCGAAGCCCTGGCCCTGATCGGTCTGGTCGCGCCGTTCATCTTCGCGAACCTGTAAAGACCGAAGACCACCCCTGACGAAAGGCTGCATCCATGATTACGGCAGCTTCGCTCCTCGCGGCGGAGGGCGGCGCCAACCCGCTGCTCCCGCACGCGTTCGAGCTGGTCGTGGGCATCTTCGCGTTCTTCGTCGTCTTCCTCGTCGTCGGCAAGATCCTCACCCCGCGCATCCAGAAGACTCTGGCCGAGCGGACCGACGCGATCGAGGGCGGCATCAAGAGGGCGGAGGACGCCCAGGCCGAGGCGCAGGCGCTGCTCAAGCAGTACCGCGACCAGTTGGCCGAGGCCCGGCACGAGGCCGCCAGGCTGCGCGAGGAGGCTCGCGAGCAGGGCGCCCAGATCAAGGTCGAGCTCCGCGAGGAGGCCCAGGCCGAAGCGCGCCGCATCATCGAAGCGGCGCACGCGCAGATCGAGGCCGACCGCCAGCAGGCGTTCGCCCAGCTGCGCACCGAGATCGGTCGCCTGTCGACCGACCTCGCCACCCGCATCGTCGGCGAGTCCCTCGAGGATGAGGCGCGTCAGCGCCGCACCGTTGACAGGTTCCTCGACGAGCTGGAGAGCTCCTCGCGGCAGGCGGTGCGCTGATGCGTGGCCTGAGCAGGAGTTCGCTGGCCGTGGTTGAAGAGCGCTTCAACGCGGTGGCGGCTTCGGCGGACCTCGGGCGCCTGGCTGATGACCTGAGCGCCATCGTGGACCTGCTCGACCGCGAGCACGGGTTGCGCCGGAGCCTTTCGGACCCGGCGCGGCCCCCGGCCCAGAAGTCCCAGGTCCTCCGCATGCTGCTCGAAGGCAAGGTCAGCGAGGCCGCGCTGGAGACGGCCACGGCGGCCGTCGAGGCCAAGTGGTCCCGCGCCGGCGACCTGGCCGACGCGCTCGAGCGGTTCAGCGTGATCGCCTCGGCCGCACAGGCCGAGTCCGAAGGACGGCTCGACGACGTGGAGGACGAGCTCTTCCGCTTCAGCCGCATCGTCGCCGCCAACCCCAACCTGCGTCGCACGCTCGCCGACGCTGCCGCCCCCGCCGAGGGCAAGGAGCGGCTGCTGAAGGAGCTGCTCGGCGGCAAGGTCGCCCCCTCCAGCCTGCGTCTCATCACGCAGCTGGCAGTACGCCCGCGAGGACGTAGCCTGGAGGCTGGCCTGGAGGAGTACTCCAGACTGGTCGCGGCGCAGCGTCAGCGTCTCGTGGCGGTGGTCCGTAGCGCCGTGGCGCTGAGCGACGAGCAGAAGCAGCGTCTGGGTGCGTGGCTGCGCACCTCCTATGGCCGTGACGTTCACGTGAACGTCGAGGTCGACCCGCGAGTGCTCGGTGGATTCTCGGTTCGCATCGGCGACGAGATCATCGACAGCACCATCGCGGGACGAATCGAAGAAGTCCGCCGCCGGTTGGCCGGCTAGGCGAATAGGGAGACAGAGAAGAGATGGCGGAGCTTACGATCCGGCCGGACGAGATCCGGGACGCGCTTGAGCGCTTCGTCCAGGCGTACGAACCGGAAGGCGCCGCGCGCGAGGAGATCGGGACCGTCGTCGACTGTGGCGACGGCATCGCCCATGTCTCCGGCCTTCCCTCGGCGATGGCGAACGAGCTGCTCGAGTTCGAGGACGGCACGCGCGGCCTGGCATTGAACCTCGACACCCGCGAGATCGGTGTCGTTATCCTGGGCGACTTCAGCAAGATCGAGGAGGGCCAGACGGTCCGCAGGACCGGCGAGGTCCTGTCGGTGCCGGTCGGCGACAACTTCCTCGGTCGCGTGGTCGACCCCCTGGGCAACCCGCTCGACGGCAAGGGCGCGATCGAGTCCGAGGGCCTGCGCGCTCTCGAACTGCAGGCACCCAGTGTCGTCCAGCGCCAGCCGGTGAAGGAGCCCCTGGCCACCGGCATCAAGGCGATCGACGCCATGACCGCGATCGGCCGTGGTCAGCGCCAGCTGATCATCGGTGACCGTGGCACCGGCAAGACCGCGATCGCCGTCGACACCATCCTCAACCAGCGCGACAACTGGCAGTCGGGCGACCCGACCAAGCAGGTCCGCTGCGTCTACGTCGCGATCGGCCAGAAGGGCTCGACGATCGCGCAGGTCAAGGGCCGCCTGGAGGAGGCGGGCGCGATGGAGTACACCACCATCGTCGCCGCTCCGGCCTCCGACGCCGCAGGCTTCAAGTACCTCGCCCCCTACACCGGTTCCGCCATCGGGCAGCACTGGATGTACCAGGGCAAGCACGTCCTCATCGTCTTCGACGACCTGACCAAGCAGGCCGACGCCTACCGCGCCGTCTCCCTGCTGCTGCGTCGTCCGCCGGGCCGTGAGGCCTTCCCCGGCGACGTCTTCTACCTCCACTCCCGCCTGCTGGAGCGCTGCGCCAAGCTCTCCGACGACATGGGCGCTGGCTCGATGACCGGTCTGCCGATCATCGAGACCAAGGGCAACGACGTCTCGGCGTTCATCCCGACCAACGTCATCTCCATCACCGACGGCCAGGTCTTCCTCGAGACGGACCTGTTCAACGCGGGCGTCCGCCCGGCCATCAACGTCGGTGTCTCGGTCTCCCGAGTCGGTGGCTCGGCGCAGACCAAGGCGATGAGGAAGGTCGCGGGCACGCTCCGTCTGGCCCTGTCGCAGTACCGTGACCTGGAGGCCTTCGCCTCCTTCGCCTCCGACCTGGACGCCGCCTCCAAGGCCCAGCTGGAGCGCGGTCTGCGCCTGGTCGAGCTGCTCAAGCAGCCGCAGTACAGCCCGTTCTCCCTGGAGCGCGAGGTCGTCTCGGTCTGGGCCGGTACGACCGGTGAGCTCGACGAGGTGCCGGTCGAGGACATCCGCCGCTTCGAGGCCGAGTTCCTCGACTACATCCAGAGCGCCCACAAGGGCATCTTCACCGGCATCAGCGAGACCAAGGACCTCTCCGACGACACGGTGACCGCCCTCAAGGACGCAATCACCGAGTTCAAGAAGGGCTTCACCACCTCTACTGGTGAGCTGCTCATCAAGGACGAGCCCGTCGCGCCGCTCGGCGCCGACGAGGTCGGTCAGGAGAAGATCCGCAAGGTCGTCCGCCCGGCGGAGAAGAAGTAGCCGATGGGTGCCCAGCTAAGGCTGCTGAGGCGGCGGATCAAGTCGGTCAAGTCGACCGCCAAGATCACCCGCGCCCAGGAGCTCATCGCCTCTTCGCGGATCGTGAAGGCGCAGCAACGGATGCAGGCGGCGCTGCCGTACGAGCGTGAGATCACTCGCGCCGTCACCGGCGTCGTCAGCAACGCGGCCAGCGTCGACCATCCGTTGACCGTGGCGAAGGAGAACCCCGCCAAGGCGGGCGTCCTCATCGTCACCAGCGACAGCGGCTTCTGCGGCGGCTTCAACGCGAACATCCTGCGCGAGGCCGAAGCCCTCCGCGGCCTCCTCGAGGGTCGCGGGCTGACCGTGGCGCCGTTCGTCACGGGCCGCAAGGGTGTCGCCTGGCACAGCTTCCGCGGTAGGGAGATGGGCGGTCAGTGGACCGGCTTCTCCAGGAAGCCGTCCTACGCCAACGCCAAGGAGATCGCGAACGCGCTCATCGAGTCGTTCAAGGAGGAGCACGGGATCGACGAGATCCACATCGTCTCCACCCAGTTCGTCTCGATGCTGACGCAGGAGGTCGTGGTCAAGCGGATTCTGCCGCTGGAGGTCGAGGAGGCCGAGGCGACCGAGTCCGACACGATTCCGCCGTACTTCGAGTTCGAGCCCACCGCCGGTGATGTGCTGGAGTCGTTGCTGCCGCGCTACGTCGAGTCGCGCATCTTCACCGCGCTGCTCCAGTCGGCGGCGGCCGAAGAAGCCTCACGCCGGCGCGCCATGAAGTCGGCGACGGACAACGCCAACGAGCTCATCCGCGTGTTCACGATGCAGATGAACCAGGCTCGCCAGGCCGAGATCACCCAGGAAATCAGCGAGATCGTCGGCGGCGCCAACGCGCTGGCTGACGCCGCAGCGGGGAAAGAGTGAAATGACTGCAGAGACTGTTGAGACCACGACCGGCACGGGCCGCGTGGCTCGCGTCACGGGTCCCGTCGTCGACGTGGAGTTCCCCGTCGAGGCGATGCCCGACATCTACAACGCCCTCAACGTCGAGGTCACCCTCGGCGGCGAGACCAAGAAGCTGACCCTGGAGGTCGCCCAGCACCTGGGTGACAATCTGGTCCGCGCCATCTCGATGCAGCCCACCGACGGCCTGGTCCGCGGCTCGGCGGTCACCGACACCGGCCTGCCGATCTCGGTGCCGGTCGGCGACGTCGTCAAGGGCCACGTGTGGAACGCGCTCGGCGAGTCGCTCGACGTGCCGACCTCGTCCCTCAAGGTCACCGAGAAGTGGGGCATCCACCGTCCGTCCCCCGCGTTCGACCAGCTCGAGTCGCGCACCGAGATGCTGCCCACCGGCATCAAGGTCATCGACCTGCTGACGCCGTACGTGAAGGGCGGAAAGATCGGTCTGTTCGGTGGCGCCGGTGTCGGCAAGACCGTTCTGATCCAGGAGATGATCCGCCGAGTCGCGCTGAAGTTCTCCGGAACCTCGTGCTTCGCCGGCGTCGGTGAGCGTACCCGTGAGGGCAACGACCTCTGGCTGGAGATGGATGAGGCCGGCGTCCTCAAGGACACCGCCCTCGTCTTCGGTCAGATGGACGAGCCGCCGGGCACGCGTCTGCGCGTCGCGCTCTCCGCGCTGACCATGGCGGAGTACTTCCGTGACGTGCAGAAGCAGGACGTGCTTCTGTTCATCGACAACATCTTCCGGTTCACCCAGGCAGGTTCCGAGGTCTCCACCCTGCTCGGCCGCATGCCGTCCGCCGTGGGTTACCAGCCCACGCTGGCCGACGAGATGGGTGTGCTCCAGGAGCGCATCACCTCGACGCGTGGTCACTCGATCACCTCCATGCAGGCGATCTACGTGCCCGCGGACGACATCACCGACCCGGCCCCGCACAACGCGTTCGCGCACCTCGACGCGCAGACCGTTCTTTCGCGGCCGATCTCGGAGAAGGGCATCTACCCCGCGGTGGACCCGCTGGACTCCTCCTCCCGCATCCTCGACCCGATGGTCGTCGGCGAGGAGCACTACCGGGTGGCCCAGGAGACCAAGCGAATCCTGCAGAAGTACCGCGAGCTGCAGGACATCATCGCGATCCTCGGTATCGACGAGCTGTCCGAAGAGGACAAGGTCACCGTCAACCGGGCCCGCCGCATCGAGCGCTTCCTGTCGCACCCGATGTACGCCGCCGAGGCGTTCACCGGTCAGCCTGGTGAGTTCGTGCCGCTGGACGAGACGATCGCCTCGTTCAAGGGTCTGTGCGAGGGCGAGTACGACCACCTGCCCGAGCAGGCCTTCTTCATGGTCGGTGGCATCGAGCAGGCCATCGCCAAGGCCAAGGAACTCTCCAAGTAATCGCCTTCGGTGCCAGGTGCGGTGAAAGACCCGCACCTGGCATCTGATCGGAAAGGAACCTACACAAGTGGCGAAGCTACGCGTAGGGGTCGTCTCACCGGAGCGTGAGATCTGGTCGGGCGAGGCCGACATGGTGATTGCCAAGACCGTGGACGGCGAGATCGGTATTATGCCTCAACACGCACCGGTGCTCGGCGTGCTCGTCGAGGGCGGGGTCCTGCGTGTGAAGCGCGGCGGCGGCGAGGACGACCTCATCGCCGCGGTGCACGGCGGGTTCATCTCCGTGGCCGACAACGAGGTGTCCGTGCTGGCCGAGGCGGCCGAGCTGGGTTCCGAGGTGGATGTCGCGGCTGCCCGCGACGCTCTCGAGCGGGCTCAGGCCTCGATCGAGGCCGACCAGGAGGACGCCGACGCGGCGGTCGAGGCCAAGCGAGCAAGGGCCAGGCTGCGCGCGGCCGGCGAGGACGTCTGATCTTTCACAACACGCGGGGGCGGCGATGCTGACGATTCTTACGGACGTGCTGCTCGCTGCCCTCCTGCTCGCGGCTCTCATGGTGATCCGCGGTTTCGCCCTGGCACGTTCCCGAGGGAGCGTGCCGTGTCGACTCAAAGTGGGACCTTCCACGGGCCCCCATGGCTGGCGTCGCGGTGTAGCCCGCTACGCCGACGGGGAGCTCCATTGGATCCCGCTCATCGGTGTGCTGTTCAGGCCGCGCCACGCAATCGCGAGGCGCGGCCTGACTGTTTCCGCCAGGCGGCAGATCGGCGGCGGCCAGTGGGCCATCGACTGCGGCGCGGTGTCGCTGGCGATGTCGGAGGACGCGCTGACGGGTTTCCTGGCGTGGCTGGAGTCGGCACCGCCCAGCGCGTACCTGGACGTCGCCTGACCCATGTGATGCCACCGCGGCGCCTCTGGGTGGCATGCTGCACGGCACTCCGGCCTCTGAGCGGCATGCTGTACGGCACGCCGGGTCGAGGCCACCGCGGTCACTCGGTGACCGCCCGTCCATCACGCTCACTCCAGCGGGACTCCGGCTGCTCGCCGTCACATCGGGATCGTGACCGCTGCCGCCGCGAGCGCGGAGAAGGCCAGGGACAGCCCCACCGTCCAGCGCTGCGATCCAGGGTTCTGCTCGCGTGAGACGGGAAGCTCGCGCCACCTGCTCATCACGACCACCGCCGACGCGGCGAAGAGGCTGGCCGCGGCCAGCCACGGCAGCACGGTCAGCCGCTCCCACGGCCCGGTGATCCACGCCAGGTAGAGCAGCACCACGTTCCACGCCGCGTCGTTGACCGCCTGCAGCCTGGTCAGGCCGCCGATGCGCCTGATTGTGGAGATCGCGACGAAGGCCACGATGAGCGGCCAGAGAATGCCGTGGATGAGGAACGGCAACGAGAGGGAGGAGTCTTCCTCGTCGACGCCGAGCAGGCGGAGCGCGACCGCGTCGACGTCCTGGGCGGTGTTCGACAGGACGATGACGCCCCGGCCTGTCGCGGCCTCGAAGCCGGCGAACGAGCGGGAGCCGCTGGTGCCGCCGTTGTGCCAGGTGACCTGGCGGCTGCCCTTCGGCGTGGTGAACCACGCCAGGCCGATCCGCTCGCCCGATCCCGCGTCGAATCTCGGCTTCGCGCTGCCCGCGCCCGGGGCGGTGCCCGCGATCACGCCGGTGAGCAGCTTGGCAAGGTCGCCCGTCGTGGACCACACACCGAAGCCGGCAGGGGAGTAGCCCGCGCTCGCCCACGGGACGACCCGGTGGCCGTTGGCCCTGTGGGGGAGCGCGCCACCCTGCGGAGGCGCCTCGCCCAGGCTCCTGACCACGGTGCCGGCCATGCCGAGCGGGGTGAGAACCCGCTCCTTGAGCAGCTCGGGATACGGCTTGCCGGCCCTGCGCGCGGCGGCGTGACCGGCCAGGGCCATACCGAGGTTGGAGTAGGCGACCGTACCGCGTCCTTCGACCTCGGCCGTGGCCGCCTCGTTCAGGAGGCTCTCGGCGGACAGCGGGTAGGGGTTGGCGCCGGAGAAGTTCGACAGGATCATGCGGGCCGTGCCCTGCGGGCCGCCCGCCGGCGTGCTGGGCAGCCCCGCGCGGTGGCTGACCAGCTCCTCCAGCGTCGCCTTCCCGGCGGGAGTGCCCTTCAGCTCGGGGAGCAACACCTCCACGGGGTCACTCAGCCTGAGCATGCCGTCCTCGGCCAGATCGGCGATCACCATGGCGGTCAGCGTCTTGGTGATCGAGCCGATCTCGAACGGGGTCTCGGGGGTGATCGGCCGCTCGCCGACGCCCGCGAACCTGGCCCTGCCGTTCTCGATCATCGCGACGGAGGCGTCGCGCAGGCCGGTGGAGGGAGCGGTGCCCCTGAGCGCCGCCGCGAGCCGGGCGTCGCCCGTGGTCGTCTCGCCGAGCCCCGTGGGCCAGGGGGAGACAATGGCCAGACCGACCGCCAGAACGGCGAAAACGAGGGCAAAACTATTCTTCATATGGCGACGATTATCGCGTACCTCCGGGCTTCCACAGGATCTCGCCGCCGTCGTGCGCGGTCCTGCACAGGATGAACAGCAGGTCGGACAGGCGGTTGAGGTACTTGGCCGGGAGCGGACTGACGTCCTGGTAGGCCTCGAGCGCGGCCCAGGCGGAGCGCTCGGCGCGGCGGACCGTCACCCTCGCCACGTGCAGTTGCGCCGTGGCGGGGTCGCCGCCCGGCAGGATGAAGCTGCGCAGTGGCTGGAGGTCGGCGTTGAAGTGGTCGCACTGTGATTCGAGCCACGCGATGTAGGAGGGCTCGACCCGCAGCGGAGGGAACTCGGGGCTGTCGACGAGCGGAGTGGCCAGGTCGGCGCCCAGGTCGAACAGCTCGTTCTGGACCCGGCGCAGGACGTCGGTGATCTCGGGGGCGAGCGTGCCGTAGGCGAGGGCAAGGCCGATGGCGGCGTTGGCCTCCTCGGCGTCGGCGTACGCGGCGAGCCTGGGGTCGGTCTTCGACGTGCGGCTCATGTCGCTGAGCGCGGTCGTGCCGTCGTCGCCGGTGCGGGTGTAGATCTTGGAGAGGACGACCGGCTTGTCCTTGTCTGCGCGCGTCATGCCCTCAGCATCGCAGACGCCCGTCGGACGACGAGCTCACTTGGGATTCCAGCCTCTCCGCGGTACCGGGCCGTGCGTCGGACCGCGACCCACCACGCACGTCGGCCGGCAGCCCGCGTCCCCATGAAACCTCAGCCGGTGATCTGGGGTGTCGTCGTACCGGTGGGGGGTCGGGGTCGTTCGGGTGGTTCGCGGGAGGACGACAGCCGGTGATCGCGAGCGGGGTTGTGCTGGTGGGTTGGGGGTCGGGTTCTTGGGTTCTCCGTGGGACGTCACCTGGTGACCGGGGTGTGTGGCGGTGCGGATGGAGGGTGACAGATGTCATGGGGGGTGGGCGCGATCTTCATGAGTGGCCGGTGATATCGGCGACTACCTGGGCGAATCCTGAAACGTCAGGCTTGGGGCATGAGGACGACAGAGGTGCGGGACACCGGGGATCCCACGGCGGTGGGCGGGCCGGCCATCGAGGTCGCGGGCCTGCGGCAGCGGTACGGGAGCTTCGAGGCGGTACGCGGCATCTCCTTTGAGGTGCGCCCAGGTGAGTTGTTCGCGCTGCTCGGCACCAACGGCGCGGGCAAGACCACCACGATGGAGGTCCTGGAGGGCTATGCCAGGGCCAGCGAGGGCAAGGTCCGGGTCCTGGGCCTGGACCCGGTCCGGCAGTGCAGGGCGCTGCGCCCGCGCATCGGGATCATGCTGCAGGAGGCCGGTTTCCTCACCGACCTCACCGTCGCGGAGACGGTCGCGATCTGGAAGGGGATGAGCGCCGACGCGGGTCGCCCGCCCGCCGAGGGGGACGTCCTGGAGGTCGTCGACCTGGCGAACAAGGCCAGGACCAGGGTCCGCCAGCTGTCCGGAGGGCAGAAGCGCAGGCTGGACCTGGCGCTGGCGGTGCTGTCCCGTCCCGAAGTGCTCTTCCTCGACGAGCCGAGCACCGGCATGGACCCCGAGGCCAGGCAGGCCACCTGGGAGGTCATCAGGGGCCTCAAGGAGCGCGGGACCACGGTGCTGCTGACCACGCACTATCTGGAGGAGGCCGAGCGCCTGGCCGACAGGCTGGCCATCATGCACGAGGGCGTGATCCGCACCTACGGCACGGTCGACGAGGTCGTGAGCACCACGGGCGACCAGATCACCTTCAGGCTGTCGCGTCCGGCCGAGCCGCCGTTACTGCACGGCGCGGCTCCCGTGGTCGCCAACAGGCAGGTCGTCTACTCGCTGACGGGCGAGGCGCACCCGGCGGTGCGGACGCTGCTGGCATGGGCCGACGGGCAGGGCCTGACTCTCGAGCGGCTCGAGGTGCGCAGGGGCACCCTCGAGGACGCGTTCCTGCGAGTGGTGGAGGACAAGCGATGAGGACAGACGCTCTGCACGCCGTACGGCTGGCCAGGATGGATCTGAAGCTGCTGGGCCGCAACACGACCGCGATGGTCAACGTGGTGCTGCTGCCGTTCCTGTTCGGCCTGATGTTCTCGCAGATGGGCGACCAGACGTTCGTGCTGACCGGGTTGCCCGGCCTGATGGTGGTGTTCGCGGTCTTCATCAACCTCGTCAACACCTTCACCGCGCGCCGCGAGGAACTGGTGCTGAAGCGGCTGCGCGGCGGCCAGGGCTCGTCCTTCGCCATCTTCGGCGGCGCGGCACTGTCGGGGTTCGCGGTGTACGCGGGACAGGTGGCGCTGCTGACGGTGTGGATCGACCGCACCGGCGGGGGCCTGCCCGCGAACGTCCCCATGATGGTGGTGGCAGGAGTCCTGGGCGTGGGGGTGTTCGCGCTGCTGGCCGCCGCGTTCTCGGGGATCACGCCGAACGCGGAGTTCGCCCAGATCGCGGTGCTGCCGGTGCTGCTGGTCGCGCTGATCGGCGCGCCGCTCATGGTGCCGGTGGAGAACCTGCCCTTCGTCGCCAGGCTGGTGCCCACGACGCCCATCACCGAGATGATGCGCATGGGCTACACCGGCGGCCCGTGGGCGGACGCGCTGCCGTGGATCGGGGTGCTGCTCATCTGGCTCGGCATCGCCGTGCTGCTGGTGAAGTGGTTGTTCCGGTGGGATCCGAGGCACGGCTAAGTTGATGGCGAGATGACCGACATCAGCACCGACTACGAGCGCCTCCGGCGGGCCACCGTGTGGACCGTCGCCGGAGGCGTCGGGCTGCCCTGGCTCGGCATGCTGGGCGCGGCCACCAATCGCGTCCAGCCCGCCGTGTGGCAGGTGGTGGCGGCCGCGACCGTGCTGGTGGTCTTCAGCTTCTTCTACGTGCGCGGGGCCAGGATCATGGTCCAGGGCGAGTACGCCCGCCGCGAGGTGATCATCACAGGGGCTCTGGCGTTGCTCGTCGTCGTTCTGATGCGGGAGCAGTTCGTCGTCGGCGCCATGTCGCCGGTCGCGTGGATCGCGCTGGCCGCCCTCAACGTGTCCAGGACCACCGCGGCCCTGCTCGGCGTGGGCATGGCAGCGGTGTGCGTCGCCCTGTCGCCGATGGGGGTCGTCTTCTACGTGCTGATGATCGGGCTGGTCGGATGGTTGAGCCGTTTCCAGTTCTGGTTCTGGACGGTGGTCAAGGCCGCTCACGACGGCAGGGACGCCAAGGCCAAGCTCGCCGTCACGGAGGAGCGGCTGCGTTTCTCGCGTGACATGCACGACATCGTCGGGCACAGCCTCTCGGCCATCGCGGTCAAGAGCGAGCTGGCCGCCCGGCTGGCCTCGGGTGAGGCGGCCAGTGAGATGATGGAGGTCAGGCGGCTGGCGAGGGAGTCGCTGAAGGAGATCCGCGCGGTGGTCCGCGGTTACCGCACGGTCGATCTCAACGCCGAGCTGCACAGCGTGCGGGCGGTCATGGAGGCGGCGGGCATCAGCTGCGCGCTGGAGCTGCCGGACGACGGCCTGAGCGAACAGGTCAGCACGCTGCTGGCCTGGCTGGTGCGTGAGAGCACCACGAACGTGCTGCGCCACAGCGCCGCCACCAGCTGCCGCATCAAGGTGGTCACGGGTGCAGGCGCGGTGGAGCTGACCGTGAGCAACGACAATCCCAGACCGTCCAGGGGTACGGCGGGCACCGGCCTGGCGGGCATGAGCGAGCGGGTGACCGCGCTCGGTGGCGTGCTGACGGCGGGGCAGAGTGATGGACAGTTCGTGGTGAGGGCGAGGATTCCCACATGATCAAGGTGCTGCTCGCCGACGACGAGCACCTCATCCGCCAGGCGCTCGCGACGCTGCTGGGTCTCGAGCCCGACATCGAGGTGGTCGCCCAGGTCGGCAGGGGCGACCAGGTGGTGACCGCGGTCGGCGAGCACCGGCCTGACGTGGTCGTGCTCGACATCGAGATGCCTGGCATGGACGGGCTGACCGTCGCCGAGGCGCTCCCCGGCCAGGCCGTCGTGATCCTCACCAGCTTCGGCCGCCCTGGTTACCTGCGCAGGGCGCTGGCGGCGGGGGTGCGCGGGTTCATCCCCAAGGACGCCTCGGCCAGCGAGCTCGCGGCGGCGATCAGGAAGGTTCGCGACGGCGGGCGCTACCTCGACCCGGAGATGGCGGCCTCGGCGATGATGGCGGGGGAGAGCCCGCTGACCGATCGCGAGCGAGGGGCGCTGGAGCTGGCCGCGGCGGGCTCGTCGGTCAGCGAGATAGCCGCGGCCATGCATCTGACGGAGGGCACGGTGCGCAACTACCTGTCCAGCGCGATCACCAAACTCGGCGCAAGCAACCGAATCACCGCAATTCGGATGGCTCGGGACATGGGTTGGCTCTGACCGGGTAACCGTACTAATGGTTGGTGTGTCGATTATCACCCCCAGAGAGAGAATGACTACGTTGCGTGGTTAGATGGCAGCGTGACCTGAGGAGGTGGCATGCGGGTCAAGGGTAAGCCTGGGGCTCAGGTGGTGTACGTCGGGCAGCGGCTCGACGTGGGAACCGTGGCGGGAGTCCGTCCGCGTCTGCACGACGCGGTCGACTCCGGTGGCGGTGACCTGATCGTCGATCTCTCGCGGTTGGAGATGATCGATTCCACCGGTCTAGGTGTGCTCGTGGGCACGCATCGCCGCGCGCTGAGCGCGGATCGCCGCCTCGTTCTCCGGGGTGTGCCACCGAGGATCATGCGGGTGCTTGCGGTCACTCGGCTGAATCGAGTGCTCCACGTGGAGGCGCCTGCTGCCGCGGTGGCCTGAGGTGACATCCGGCGGAGGTCGGGAGTGCGCCGGACGCCACATCATATCGGGGGGCAGAGCGCGATCAGCCGCACTCTGCCCTCCCTCATGTCCGGCGACTGGTGAGAATCACGCTGGGTGATCACGTGATCGTCATTTGCGCCAATGTCCGGTCAGGAAAGACTGGAAAACGACCGATGGAAGATATGGACAGCTGTGCGCACGAGTTCGTCCGTCGAGGGCGGTTCTTCGGCCAGCACCCATTCGATGAGCAGCTCCTGCAGCGCTCCAATCAAGCCGAGCGTGAGCAGATGCCGATCGATCGGAGCGTCGTCCGAAAACGGTTGCGTCACGTCCTCGACGATGCGGGCGAAGGACTCCACCGCCCGTTGGCGCGAGGTGATGAGAACGTCTCCTGATCGCCGGACCTCCACATGCATGATTCGGGCACGACGCCAGTCAGATGTGGTGAAACCGATATATGTCGATATCCCGGCGATGATGCGCGCGTCGAGTTGGGCCGGCGCGTCCTGCAACGCCTTCGAGACCGCGGCCAGGGCCTCCTCGACGCAGCGTTCGTGGAGGGCTTGGAGAAGCTCCTCCCTGCCGCCGAAACACTCGTAGAACGCGCGGTTCGAGATGCGCGCCTCCGAACACAATCTTTCGATCGTGGTAGCGGCGAACCCCGGTTTCGCATAGAGCGTGTACGCGGCCGTCATCAGCCGCTCCCGCCTGTCTGCCAGCCTTTGCTCAGCCGACATTCCCCGGTAAGACCGGTTCACTTTTCACCCATTCCTGCATGATCGCGAGCCCCCAGAGCACACAATTATGGATGGATGATCGCAATTGGGAAAGAGCGTTTACATTAGCGCTTACGTCGTCCATGCAAAATGGTCACCATCCTGATCAGTCGCTCAAGATCGCCGGCGCCGCGACCGAAGGACGTCAGATTCATTCCGGGCATGGCGAAACGCTGGCGGGCGACGGCCTTCGGCCTGGTGAACTCCCTGAGCCCGTCGGCGCCGTGGATCCTGCCGAATCCCGAGTCGCCGACCCCTCCGAAGGGCAGCGAGGGCACTCCAGCGAAGGAGATCACCGAGTTGATCGCGGTCGCCCCGCTGCGCATGAGCCTGGCCAGCCGGGCCGCTCCGCGGGTGTCACGGGAGAAGATCGTGCCGCCCAGGCCGTAGGCGGAGGCGTTGGCAAGCTCCAGCGCCTCGCGGGCGTCCCTCGTCCTGCGCACGGTTATGGTCGGGCCGAATGTCTCCTCCCGCACCGCCGCCGAGTCCTCCGGCACGTCCTCGACGATGACGGGATCCACGTACGGCGGGCGCACCGACTCGGGGCCGCCCTTGACCGTCTTGCCGGACGCGACCGCCTCGTCGATGTGGCGCCTGATGACGTCGAGCTGCGCGGGCATGGTGATCGGCCCGTAGTGCTCGCCCGCCCTGACCTGCTCCGCCCTCGCCTTCAGCTCGCGCATGAACGGCTCGTAGACCTGCTCCACGACGTACACCCGTTCCACGCCCACGCAGGTCTGCCCCGCGTTCGAGAGCGCGCCCCACACGCAGGCGGCGGCGGCGGCCTCCAGGTCGGCGTCGGCGTCGACGATGAAGGCGTCCTTGCCGCCGCACTCGGCGACGATCGGCGTGAGGTTCTCGGCGCAGGCGGCCATCACGCGCTTGGCCGTGGCCGTCGAGCCGGTGAAGGCGACCTTCCTGACCCTGGGGTCGGCCGCCAGCGCGGCGCCCGTCTCCCCGAGCCCCGTGACGGTCTGGAACACCGGCCACTCGGGCACGGCCTCGCCGAACAGCTCGGCCAGCCGCACGCCGACCCCCGGGGTGAGCTCGCTCGGCTTGAACACCACGGCGTTGCCGGCGGCCAGGGCGTAGGAGATCGAGCCCATCGGGGTGAAGACCGGGTAGTTCCACGGGCCGATCACGCCGACGACGCCGAGCGGGAGGTACTCCAGCGTGGCCGCCAGGTTGAGGCCGACCAGGCCTGTGGCCACCCTGCGCCTACCCAGCACCTTCCCGGCGTTGCGCGCCGCCCAGTCGAGATGGGTGATCGTCAGCACGATCTCCAGGACGGCGTCGTCCACCGGCTTGCCCGTCTCCTGGTGAACCAGCTCGGCCAGCGGCCTGAGCTGCCGGGTGAGGACCGCCTTGAAGTCGAGGAGCCTGCGCCTGCGCTCGGCGGCGCTCAGCTCGCCCCACCACCGCGCCGCCTCCTCGGCGAGTGTGACGGCTTCGCGCACGGCCTGCGCGTCCTGCTTGGCGTGGCTGCCGACGACCTGTCCGGTCGCGGGGTTCACCGAGTCGAAGGTCAGGAGCGTCATGGCGTCACGATAGGCCGGTAAATCCTTACTTACAACGGTTCTGTCGGGCGGATGAGTCGAGCGTTTGCGGGGTGCTCCCCCATAGGCGCGTGACTGGCCCAGGGAGGCGCGTGAGGGGGGTGGGCTCGGCAGGCGACGTGACGGCGGCCCACCGGAGTCCCGCTGGAGCACGCGTGATGGACGGGCGGCCACCGGTGACCACGGTGGCCTCTCCCGTGCTTGCCGTACAAAATCTAGAACAGTGTCGGGTTCTCCGGCTCGATGCCGCGCAGGGCGGCGTAGTCGAGCGTGACGCAGTCGATGCCGCGGTCGGCGGCCAGCACCCGCGCCTGCGGTTTGATCTCCTGCGCGGCGAAGACGCCGCGCACCGGCGCGATCAGCGGGTCACGGTTGAGCAGCTCCAGGTAGCGGGTCAGCTGTTCCACACCGTCGATCTCGCCGCGCCGCTTGATCTCCACCGCGACCGTCGTGCCCGCCGCGTCACGGCAGAGGATGTCGACCGGGCCGATCGCCGTCATGTACTCCCTGCGGATCAGCGTGTAGCCCTCGCCCAGCGTGCTGATGTGCTCGGCCAGCAGCTCCTGCAGGTGCGCCTCGACGCCGTCCTTGATCAGCCCGGGGTCGACGCCCAGCTCGTGGGAGGAGTCGTGGAGGATCTCCTCCATCGTCAGCACGAGCTTCTCGCCGGTCTTGCCGTGGGTGACGGTCCAGGTCTCGCCGTCCTCCTTGAGCTTGCACGGCGGGTTCATCCAGTTGAGCGGCTTGAATGCGCGGTCGTCGGCGTGGATGCTCACGCTTCCGTCCGCTTTGATGAGCACCAGCCGCGGCGCCATCGGCAGGTGTGCCGTGAGCCGCCCCATGTAATCCACGCTGCATCGCGCGATGACCAGCCGCATGATGGCCAACCCTACCGGCTCTGGAAAACTGGGCGCATGGCGTTCGAAATGGTGGGAGTGGTCGGCCTCGGCACGATGGGGGCGGGCATAGCGGAGGTCTTCGCCCGCGCGGGCATCCTGGTGACCGGCGTCGAGGCGGACGAGGAGGCGCTGGCCAGGGGTCGCGCACACCTGGAGAGGTCCACGGGAAGGGCGCTCGACAAGGGCAGACTGACCGCGGCCGAGCGCGAGGAGATCCTCGCCAGGATCACGCTCACCACCTCGCGAGAGGACCTGCGCGCCACCGACCTGGTGATCGAGGCCATCCCCGAGCGCATGGACGTCAAGGTCGAACTGTTCACCGAGCTCGACGGTCTCTGCAAGCCCTCCGCCATCCTGGCGACCAACACCTCCTCGCTGTCGGTCACCGCGCTGGCCGCCGCCACGCGTCGCCCCGGCCGGGTGGTCGGCATGCACTTCTTCAACCCCGCGCCGGTCATGGGCCTGGTCGAGGTGGTCGGCACCGTGGTCACCGACCCCGGCGTCGTCGCCGAGGTCGCCGGCCTGGCCGTCCGGCTGGGCAAGACGCCCGTCGAGGTGGGCGACAGGGCCGGGTTCGTGGTCAACAGGCTGCTCCTGCCGTACCTCAACCACGCCGTCACCCTGCTGGACCACGGCGTGGCCGCCCGCGACGACATCGACAACGCCATGAAGCTCGGCGTCGGGCTGCCGATGGGCCCTTTCCACCTGCTCGACCTGATCGGCCTCGACACCGCCTACGAGATCATGAACGTGCTGTTCGACGAGACGCGCTCCGACAGGCACGTGCCCTCTCCACTGCTGCGCTCCTACGTCGCGGCGGGACTGCTGGGACGCAAGGCGGGCAGGGGCTTCCACGGGGACTCCGCCGACGGCTCGCAGGAGAAGGCGCCCGCGCGGACCGTTCGCGTCGTCGGCTCCCAGGAGCTGGCCGACCGGCTGGAGGCCGCGGGTTTCAAGGACACCGAGGACGCCGATGTGGTGCTCCAGGTGGGCGGCTCCCTCCCCGGCTCGGGCAGGACGGTCCGCGTCCAGCTGAGAGGACAGGTCGCCGAGCTGGCCACCACCGTGCTGACCACGCCGGAGGCCGTGCTCGCCGCCCGCGACCTGCTGAAGATCGCCGGGTACACGCCCGTGCCGTGCAAGGACAGGGCGGGTCTGGTGATCGACGCGCTCCTGTTCGCCCACCTGAACGACGCCGTCCGCATGTACGAGTCCGGCTACGCCTCCATCGAGGACATCGACGCGGCGATGCGGCTCGGCTGCGGATACCTCGCCGGGCCCTTCGAGCTGCTCGAGTCGATCGGCCTGGCGAAGGTGCGCGACGGCCTGCGCGCCCTCCACGCCGAGCGGCGCTCGCCGTCCTCCGCCCCCGCTCCACTGCTCGACCAGCTCGTCACCGCGGGGCTGACCCGGTTCCCCAGGCCATGAGCCCTCGCCGTGCCCGCCGTAAGGAGTCCACCCGCCCGATCGGCTTTCCCAGCTCGAGCGATCGCGTGGAGGAGTGGCCCGACGGGGAGTGGAAGGTCCGCATGCTCACCGGCTCCTCCTCGGCCAAGAACTACCGCTGTCCTGGTTGCGACCAGGAGATCCGGTCGGGCGTTCCGCATATCGTGAGCTGGCCCAACTGGACGGGCGGCGACGAGGAGCGCCGCCACTGGCACACCAATTGCTGGCGCAAGCGGCTGGACCGTGGTCCTGGCCGCAGCAGGTACTGAGGAGAACTGTCTTGGAGATCCGCGCGGCCACTGTCCTGCCCGCCAAGCGCGAGCCGATCGAGCTGCACACCGCCGACGGGCTGACCCTGGTCGGTGAGCTGGCCGTACCCGCGGACAGGCCGCCCGTCGCGACGCTGGTCACGCTGCACCCGCTGCCCACTCACGGCGGGTTCATGGACAGCCATGTCTACAAGAAGGCGGCCAACCGGCTGCCCGCCCTCGCCGACCTGGCGGTCCTGCGGTTCAACACCAGGGGCACCTCGTCGGAGCGCGGCACCTCCGAAGGCGCCTTCGACGGCGGCGAAGGGGAGCGCTACGACGTGGCGGCCGCCCTGGAGTACGCCGAGTTCCACGACCTGCCGCACGTCTGGGTGGTCGGCTGGTCCTTCGGCACCGAGCTCACGCTCAAATGGGCGCACGACCCGCTGGTGGAGGGCGCGATCCTGCTGTCGCCGCCGCTGAAGCGGGCCACGGACGCCGACCTCGACGCGTGGGCGGCCTTCGGGCGCCCGCTGGTGGCGCTGGTGCCCGAGTTCGACGACTACCTGCGCCCCGAGGAGGCCGAAGCCAGGTTCGCCAGGGTGCCCCAGGCCGAGGTCATCGGGGTGGAAGGGGCCAAGCACCTGTGGGTCGGCGAGCCGTACGTGCGCATCGCGCTGAACGAGATCGTCAAGCGGGTCAACCCCGCCGCCTACCCGCTCCCCACCGACGTGCTCTCCTGAGGCCGGCCCTGCACTCTTCCCGGCGACCTGGCGAGGTCCATAGAATCTTGTTCGGTCACGGCTAGGAGGCGGGTATGGGCGCGTTCGATCTCACCGGCAAGAAAGCCTTCGTCAGCGGAGCCTCCCGCGGCATCGGGAGGGCCATCGCGCTCGCCTACGCCGCGGCGGGAGCCGACCTGGCCCTCGTCTCGCGCTCGGCCGAGACGCTGGCCGAGGTGGCCA
Organism: Nonomuraea sp. NPDC049152; assembly: GCF_040648355.1. NCBI lineage: Bacteria > Bacillati > Actinomycetota > Actinomycetes > Streptosporangiales > Streptosporangiaceae > Nonomuraea > Nonomuraea sp. NPDC049152. Next base: position 253,763 of record NZ_JBEZDO010000008.1, read on the forward strand.
AGGAGGTCGAGGCACTCGGACGGCGGGCTCTGGTCGTCCCCGCCGACCTCACCGACAGGGACGCCGCGGCGGCCGCCGTCCACGGCGCCGTGAAAGGCCTCGGGCACCTCGACATCGTGGTCAACAACGCGGGAGGGTCGAACTTCCTCGTCGAGTTCAAGGACCTGCGCCTGTCGGGATGGGACAAGCTGATGCGGCTCAACCTCGACACCGCGATGGCCGTCTGCCATGCGGTGGCGCCCCACCTGCTGGAGCGCGGCGGCGGCGCCGTCATCAACGTCGCCTCGGTGGCCGCGCTCGGCGCGCCGTTCCTCGCGCCCTACGCCGCGGCCAAGGCGGGACTGGTCGCGCTGACCAAGACGCTGGCCGTGGAGTGGGCGGCGACGGGCGTGCGGGTCAACGCGCTGTGCCCCGGATGGACCGCCACCGACCTGAACCGAAACCTGTGGGAGGACGAGGCGGCCGGCGCCGCCACGGTCGCGAGCGTGCCGATGCGGCGGTGGGGGACGCCTGAGGAGATGGCCCAGCCCGCCGTCTTCCTCGCCAGCCCTGCCTCGGCGTACATGACGGGGCAGGTGCTGTTCATCGACGGCGGCGCGACCGCCATCTGACGCCTCGGGAGAAGCGGTCACGCCGTAGGGCGGATATCGGTATATGCCGCACGGTGATTGTCGCGGGGAACCGCGTTACCGTGAGGTCCGTGCAGCTCTACACGAGATCAGCAGGGACCGGCGTCCCTGTCGTCCTGCTCCACGCCTTTCCGCTCTCCTCGGCGATGTGGCTGGCCCAGCGTGAGGGGCTGGCCGCCACCTGCCGGGTCATCACCCCCGACCTGCGCGGCTTCGGCGGCTCCAGGCTGGGCGACGACCAGCCCTCCATCGACCTCATGGCCGACGACGTCGCCGCCGTCCTGGACCACGAGGGCGTCGAGCGGGCGGTGATCGGCGGGCAGTCGATGGGCGGGTACGTCACGATGGCCTTCTGCAGGCGCCATCCCGATCGCGTGCTCGGCGTGATCCTCGCCGACACCAAGGCCGGCCAGGACCCCGACCAGGCCAGGCAGAACAGGGAGCGCATCGCGCGGCAGGTCGAGTCCGACGGCGCGGGAGTGCTGATCGAGGAGGTACTGCCGGGGCTCATCGGGACGACCACGAGGGAACACAGGGCGATGGTCTTCGGCAGGGTGCGGGGACTGGTTCAGGCGGCGCCGCCCGGGGCGGTGGCATGGGCGCAGCGGGCAATGGCCGGACGGCCCGACTCCTTCGACACCCTCGCCGCGCTCAAGACGCCCGCCCTGGTGATCGTCGGCGAGGAGGACGAGCTCACCACGCGAGACGACGCCGAGGCGATGCTGCGCGCCGTACCCGACGGGCGGTTGACGGTCATCGAGCGGGCAGGCCACCTGAGCGCGGTCGAGCAGCCCGAGGCCTTCAACGCGGCCGTGGCCGCGTTCGTCAGCTCCGAGCTTGGCGAGGCAGCACGACCTCACGGATGATCAGCGCGATCGCGGCGGCCACGGGGATCGCCAGCAGGGCGCCGACGATGCCCAGCAGCGCGCCGCCGAACAGCGCCGCGATGACGGTCACCGCGGGGGCCACGTCCACCGAGCGCTTCATGACGCGGGGGTAGATGAGGTAGTTCTCGACCTGCTGGTAGACGAGGAAGAAGATCGCGCACGCGATGCCGAGCGGCACCGACTGCAGGAACGCCACGCCGCTCACCAGCACCGCCCCGATCGTCGCGCCCACCAGCGGGATCAGGTCGGTGAGCGCGACCACCAGCGCCAGGGCCAGGGCGTAGCGCGCCCCCGCGATGGTCAGGAACGCCCAGCTCAGCATGCCCGCGATGACGGAGATGAGGACGTTGCCCGCCACGTAGCCGCCGATGCCGGCGAGGATCTGCTCGGTGATGGCCGCAGTCCTGGTACGGCGCGAGGCGGGGACGAGCTTGAGCAGGTAGTCCTTGATCGAGTGCAGGGAGCCGAGGAAGTAGAGCATCAGCACCAGCAGCGTCACGCCGGTGAACACCCCGTCCAGCACCACCAGGCCCGCGCCTACCAGCCCGCCCGCGAGCGAAGGGGCCAGCGTCTCGGTGACGAACGAGGCCAGCTTCGGAAGGAGCTGGTAGTCGGCGTCCAGCTGCCTGAGCGTCGGGTTGGCCATCAGCTGGTCGAAGTAGCCCGGCACGGCGGCGATGAAGTCGGCCGACTCCTTGCTCACCGGCGGCACGATGGCCAGGCCGAACAGCACGAACATCACGATGACGCCGGCGAACACGATCGAGATCGACGTCCGCCGCTTCATGCCCCGCCGCTGCAACGCCTCGACGGCCGGGTTGAGCCCCGCCGCGAGGAACATCGCCACCACGATGAGGATGATCACGCTGAGGGAGTTGGTGATCAGGTGGCCGATGGCGATCGCCGTCAGCACGCCGAGCCCGCCCACGAGGCCGAACAGGAAGGGTCCTCTGGTCAGCGGCTTGCCCGGCATCCCGTACGGCAGCGCGCTGTCCTTCAGCCCCGAGGCTTGCCGGCCCTCCTCCTGGGTTCCCTGCTCAGGGGACAAGGGCTCGTCGACGTTGGCGGTCACGGTGGCTCCAGGAGGATGGGGGCGAATCTGGGCAAGCCGTACAAAGACAAGAAGAGAGCCTAGCGACCTCAAGGTCACCAGGCTCTCTTCAGCCGTCGATCAGCCCCCGGAACGGATTACTCCTGCCACCACTCCGAGTCGTCGTCACCTGCCTGCGGCTTGGCCGACGCCGTGGCGGGTGCGGGCGCGGGAGCCGGCTTGTCGTTGCCGTTGGACGCCGAAGGGGCCAGGGCCGGCTTCGGCGGGGCGGCGGTGACGGCGGGCTCGGGCTCCATGCCAGGAAGGGGCGCGCCGCCCAGCAGTTGGCGCAGCTGCGCGAGGTGGCTGGTGATGCTGTCGCGCTGCCTGGTCAGCTCGTCGACCTGGCGCTGCATGTTGCTGCGGGTGCGCTCGGCCTCGGCCTTGGCCTCGCTCACGATGTGCTCGGCGCTGGCCTTGGCCTCGGACGCCACCTGGTCGGCGTTCTTGCGGGCGTTGGCGACCAGCTGCTTGGCGTGCGTGTCGGCCTCGCGGCGGGTCTGGTCGGCCTGCTGGGTGGCCTTGGTGGCGCGGGACTCGGCGGTCGCCGCGCGCTGCTCGGCCTCGGCGACCAGCTTCTGCGTGGCGGCCTGCGCGGTCGCGTGGCGCTCGGCCTCCTGGCGCTCGGCCTCCTCGCGGCGGGAGGCGAGCTGAATCTCGAACTCGGCCTCGTCCTGGGCCCGCTTCGCCTCGGACTCCTCCAGCACCCGCTGGGCCTGGGCGCGCATCTCGTCGGCCTGGCGCTTGGCGGTGGTGAGGACCTCGTCGCGCTCGCGCTTGGTCGAGGCGCGCAGCTGGGCGACCTCGCGCTCGGTGGTGGTGCGCAGCTTGGCGATCTCGCGCTCGGCGTCGGCCCGCTTCTCGGCCACCTCGTGGTCGGCGGTGGCGCGCAGCTTGGCGGCCTCGCGCTCGGTGGTGTTGGTCAGCTCCTCGGCCTCGCGCCGGGCGGTCGAGCGGATCTCCTCGGCCTCGCGCTCGGCGGTGCCGCGCAGGTCGTCCGCCTCGCGGGTGGCCTGGGCGCGCTTCTCCGCCGCCTCGCTCTCGGCGGCGGCGCGCAGGTCGGCGGCCTCCACCTTGGCGTGGGCCTTGATCTCGTTCGCCTCGGACCTGGCGGCCTGGACGAGCTCGGTGGCCTGCTCTTCGGCGAGGCGCAGCAGCTGCTCGATGCGGGCGCCGAGCCCTGAGTAGGTGGGGCGCTCCTGCTCCTGGAGCTGGCGCTGAGAGTCGGAGAGGTCGCGCTGGAGGCTGGTCAGCTGCTCGCGGGTCTGGCGCAGCTCGTTGTCGAGCTGCTTGAGGTGGTCGTGGACCTGGTGCCGGTCGTAACCACGGAGCACCACGTCGAACTCGCGCGCTGGGGCGTCCTCGAAGAAGTTGTTGAGCTGGGCGTCGATGTCGGACTGCATGGAGGCTCGATCCTGGGTTGTCGAGACGGCTACACGGGCCGGACGGGGGGTTCGGGGCACCCGAGCCTGGAGCCTGCTCCTGGCAGCAGGCTCCATGTCCGGCGGAAGGCCAGCGTACTCCGCTGATGCCGCCTTGGAGGCCCCGTCCAACTATCTGCGTTACTAGTTACATACGAACCTTTTTTACGTTCGGGGTTGTCGGGCCGCTTGGACCAGCTCCGTGAGCATTCCTCCCACGTCCTTCGGGTGGAGAAACGCGATCGACGAACCCATGGAGCCATGTCGTGGCCGCTCGTCCAGCAACCTGACGCCCTTCCCGCCGATCTGTTGCATGGCCTCCGCCACGTCCGGCACCCCGAACGCCACGTGATGCACCCCCTCGCCGCGTTTGGCGAGGAACTTGCCGACAGGGGAGTCGGCCGACAGCGGTTCGAGGAGCTGGATGTAGGAGCCGCCGCCCTCGCCGTCGGCGATGTGCAGCATGGCCTCCTTGACGCCCTGCTCCTCGTTGGTCTCGCGGGCGACGACGGTCAGCTCGAAGGTCTGCTCGAACAGCGCGATCTTCTCCTCCAGGTCGTGGCAGGCGATCCCGATGTGATCGATGCGCATAAACACGTGTGTCCCGCCTCCATGGTGGTCGTCGGCTCCGTCGTATGGAATGAATCTATGGGAACCGCCCCTCTAGGGCGTTTCCCGCGCCGATGGGTATCGTGTCAAACGTCCCCGCGTGTGCACAGGAGGCCCTGTCATGTCTGGTTCCGTCATCGTCGCCGGAGCTCGTACTCCCATCGGACGCCTGCTCGGCGCCCTGTCCGGTCAGCAGGCCGTCGACCTGGGCGGTCTGGCGATCAAGGCCGCGCTGGAGCGCGCGCGAGTCTCGCCCGAGCAGGTCGAGTACGTCATCATGGGCCAGGTCCTGCAGGCGGGCGCGGGGCAGATCCCCTCCCGCCAGGCCGCGGTCAAGGCGGGCATCCCGATGACCGTGCCGTCGGTGACCATCAACAAGGTGTGCCTGTCGGGCCTGGACGCCATCGCGATGGCCGACCAGCTGATCCGCGCAGGCGAGTTCGACATCGTGGTGGCGGGCGGCATGGAGTCCATGACCAACGCCCCGCACCTGCTGCCCGACCTCCGCAAGGGCGTCAAGTACGGCGGTTCGCAGATCGTCGACTCCATGGCGCACGACGGCCTCTACTGCGCCTTCGACCAGTGCGCGATGGGCGAGTCGACCGAGCGCTACAACGCCAGGCTCGGCATCGGCAGGGCCGAGCAGGACGAGATCTCCGCCCGCTCCCACCAGCTGGCCGCCGCCGCGATCAAGAACGGCGTGTTCGACGACGAGATCGTCCCCGTGGAGATCCCGCAGCGGCGCGGCGAGCCCGTGATCGTCAAGGAGGACGAGGGCGTGCGCGGCGACACGACCGTGGAGACGCTGGCCAAGCTGAGGTCCGCGTTCGCCGCCGACGGGACGATCACCGCGGGCTCCGCCTCGCAGATCTCCGACGGCGCCTGCGCGGTGGTGGTCATGTCCAAGGCGAAGGCGGAGGAGCTCGGGCTCACCTGGCTCGCCGAGATCGGGCGGCACGGGAACGTGGCGGGGCCCGACGCCTCACTGCAGTCGCAGCCGGCCAACGCCATCAAGCACGCGCTGGGCAAGCAGGGGCTGTCGGTGGAGGACCTCGACCTGGTGGAGATCAACGAGGCGTTCGCCAGCGTGGTCATCCAGTCGGCCAAGGAGCTCGGCCTGCCGTACGACAAGGTGAACGTCAACGGCGGCGGCATCGCGCTGGGGCACCCGATCGGCGCCTCGGGGGCGCGGATCGTGCTGACGCTGGCGCACGAGCTGAAGCGGCGCGGTGGCGGGCTCGGCGCGGCGGGGCTGTGCGGGGGCGGCGGCCAGGGCGACGCCCTGATCATCCGCGTTCCCTAGCGGTCTCGGGCCGGTCAAGGGAAAGAGAAAGCCCGGCCGCTGAGGTGTTGGCGGCCGGGCTGTCGGACGGGGATCATGCGGCGCGGAGGCGGGCGAAGAACGAACGCTGGCGGCGCTCGGCTCGCGGCGCCTTCTGCGCCTCCTTGACCTGGCGGTGGTGCGCGGCGGCGGCGTGAAGCTCGTCGATCCTGGTCTGCATGATCTGGTAGTTGACTTCGGGGTTCATCCGGTGCTCCCGTGATGTCGTGCTTTTCTCTGACACTCTCTAGATTCGTGCTAAGTCCCACCCCGCCACATCGGACGGATGCCTTATCTCCTGACCGAGGCACTGCTCCGGGCTGCCTAAGGCGGGGCGGAGGATGCCTAGGCATGCGGAAACAGGAGGTCGGTGCGGGATGGCGGACGCGGGCAAGGCGCTCAGGGATCTTGCGGAGCGCTTCTGGGAGTGGCGCGTGGCCACCGCTCCCGACACCTCCGACGACATCACAAGGGTCGAACGCCCACCGGGCTGGGCGCCCGACTGGTCGGCCGCCGCGGTGGCGGCCAGGCGTGAGGCGTGGCGCGGCTTCGACGCCGAGCTGCGCGCGCTCGACCTGGCCGATGAGCCCGTCGAGGCGCGGGTGGACGCCAGGCTGCTCGGCTCGGCGCTGGCCAGGGTCAGGTGGGAGCTGGACGTGCTCGCCTCGTGGCGGCGCAACCCCTGCTTCTACGTCGACCAGGCGCTGGTGGCCGTCTACAACCTGCTGCTGCCCCCGCCGCCGTTCACCGCCGAGCGGGCCGCCTCGATCGTCAGGGCGCTCGGCGCGATCCCCTCGGTGCTCGGGCAGGCGCGCGAGAACCTGGACGGGCACGCCGCCGCGCCGTTCGCCCGCTCGGCGAGGCTGCTGCTCGCCGACGCGGGCGAGCAGCTGCGCGCCGCCATGTCCGCCCTGGCGCCGCTCCTCGACGACGGCGAGGGGCTGTCAGAGGCGACGGAGGCGGCCGCGCGAGCGCTCGACGGCTTCAACCGGTGGCTGGGGGAGCGGGTCGACTCGTTCGCGACCGAGACGGCGGTCGGGGCCGAAGGGCTGGCCTTCTTCCTGCACAGGGTGGCGCTGCTGCCGTACGGGGCCGACCGGCTGCGCGCCATGGGGCGGCAGGAGTGGGACAGGGCGGTGGCGTTGGAGGCGACGCTGCGGCACCGCCACCGCGATGAGGGCGAGCCCTCGCTGCCCGCCGACGCAGCTGCCCTCATCGAAGGCGAGGAGGCCGACGAACGCGCCGTGCGCGCCTTCTACGTGGACAGGGGGCTGCTGAGCCAGCCCGACACGCTGCGCCACTACCGGTTCGCCGAGATGCCCGCCTACCTGGCGCCGCTGGCGTGGCTGGGCGTCGCGCACGAGATCGGCGTCGAGTCGCGCCCCGACGCCGACGCCTTCAGGTACGTCGAGCAGCCCAGACCCGACCTGCCGTACTTCGAGCTGGCGGCGGCGCGCGACCCGCGCGCCCAGATCGCGCACGAGGGCGTCCACGCGCAGCAGCTCGCGCTGTCGTGGCGGCACCCCGACCCGGTACGGCGCCGCTACTACGACTCGGCGCCGAACGAGGGCATCGCCTTCTACCACGAGGAGCTGATGCTGCAGTCGGGCCTTTTCGACGACGCCCCGCACAGCGCCGAGTTCGTGGCCAACGCGATGCGGTTGCGGGCGCTGCGCGTCGAGGTGGATCTGGCGCTGGCGCTCGGCGACCTGACCCTGGACCAGGCCGCGGACGTGCTGGCCGAGGCGGTGCCGATGGACCGGGCGACGGCCTGGGAGGAGGCGGTCTTCTTCTCCGGCAATCCGGGACAGGGGCTGAGCTACCAGATCGGCAAGCTGCAGGTCCTCGACCTGCTGGCCACGGCCACGCGCAGGCAGGGCGAGGCGTTCGACCTCGGCGCCTTCCACGACCGGCTCTGGCTGGAGGGCAACGTGCCGTTCGCCCTGCAGCGCTGGGAGCTGTTCGGCCTCACCGATCATCTCGAGGAGGCCGACAGGCTCGCGGACGGGTTCGCGCAGGGCGGCTAGGAGGCTGACGCCGCGCTGATCGTGACCTTGGTGAAGCCGAGCGACTTCAGCAGCCCCTCCAGCATCGCCTTGGTGTTGGCGTCGGCGCGGGCCCGCAGGTCGCTGGAGACGGCGGCCTCGGAGATCTTCTTCTCGGCCAGCACGTACAGCTCCTGTTGGTTCTCCGGTGAGGACGACAGGAAGCCCTGCACCCTGTCGAGGAGCCCGCGCTGCTGGGCGAAGACGTAGGAGCGCTTGTTGTCGAGGTTGGCCTTCTCCAGCTGAGCGGCGGGCAGCCGTACGGTGACCTCGGTGCGGTCGGCGTTGACGGTCACCGCGTCCTTCCCCAGCGACCCGAAGTCGACGTAGGCGTCGACGTTTCCCGCGCCGACGAACAGGGTGCGCGATCCCTTGACCGCGTCGGGCAGGAACGGCGCGTCCTTCTCCAGGTCGACGACGACCTGGAAGCTTCCGGTGGCCGCCTCGAACCTGGACAGGTCGTGGATGGACTGCAGCAGCACCGGCTGGCTGCGGTCCACCGTCCGCTCGTCGAAGGGGTTGAGCCAGGTCCAGGCCAGTCGCGCGCCCACTATTAAGAGGACCGCGAGCACCAGCAGTCCCGCCACATATCGCCAACGCCTGCGCTTGGCCGCCGTCTGAACAGTCATGCAGAACACCCTGCCCTCATAGAGGAGTGTCTACATGATCAACGCCAGCTCTGCGGTGACATCTCCGGACCCCAGCTCTCGCCGCCGGAGGTCGGGTAGACGGGATAGCTCTGGGTGGCGCTCGGCACCGGCGAGGCGAAGGCGGGACCGCCGCCGAAGTGCCTGGCCGACAGCTGGCACGACTGGAAGTCGGTGTAGAACATGCGCAGCCACTCGCGGCGCTGGTGCTCGGTCAGCCCGGAGAACCAGGCTGCGGCGTACTGGTGCTCGGGCAGCGGGCCGCCCGGCAGCGGCTCGCCGCGCAGCCAGGCCATGACGATCTCCCTGTAGCCGCCCGCCGGCGTGCTCGTGCAGGTGGCGGCCAGGCTCTCGACGAACTCGTAGGCGGCCTGGTCGGCGAAGCCCGCCGACAGATCGGGCACGTGGATCGGCACGATGCCGGTGGAGACGTGCAGGCTCTCGCCCAGCGGGCGCTGCTCGACCCTGGTGAACGCGGCGGGCGTCCCCGACAGCTTGGAGGCGATCTTGGTGAACGCGTCGCCCACCTCCGTGAGCCCCCCGCGCATGCCGGGGTGCAGGCAGACCGTGATCGGCCACTCCTGGCAGCTGTAGGCCAGGGGCTGCGCGCTGGCGGCCTTGGGCTCGGTCACCAGCCTCGCCACACCCGTGCCCGCCGCCAGTACGGCCAGCAGCGCGAAGGCCAGCACCAGCGCCTGCCTGGTCACCGCGGCCGCCCAGCCGAGCAGCAGGGCCAGCGCGACGCCGAGCAGCCACAGCGTCTGGTCGAGGAAGGCGGCTCCGGCCAGCCCCTGAAACAGGTCGTACGGCTCGCCGGTGCCGGGAGCGAGCTTGTCGACCCACGTCCTGCCGTCGGCCAGCCAGGTGAACAGTCCGTAGCAGCCCAGGCCCGCCGCCAGCGGCGTCAGCGCGTGCGGCACGAGCCAGCCCGTCACCCACCCGATGACGGCGTAGAGGGCCAGCCCCGCCATGCCCATGCCGAGGCCCGCGAGGTTGAGCCTGCCCGCCTGCTCGGTGAGCACGGTCTTGACCGCGAGCACCAGGACGGTGGCCGCGAACGAGCCCACGACCACGACCACGATGGCCAGTGGCGCCTTCAGCGCGATCCACGTCGTGACCGTCCTGCCGCGCAGCGCGCGGCGCTTGCGGGCGGCGACCCACGCCGCGAACGCGGCCGCCACGGGACCGGTCAGCTTCAGCGACCCGATCACCGCGACCACGATGTTCTCCCATGCGTCGACGCCGGGGATCAGGACGCTCCAGGCGGCGACCAGACCCAACGCCAGCAGAACGGCCGTCGTGACGGCCGCGCTCTGCTTCAGCTCCTCGCGCGTGACGCCGGCGTGCTCACGCACGGCGAAACCTCCCGCTGAAATACATCAAGCACCCCCCGTGCCCCATCAGCGACCGCGGAACACCGGCTCATGGCCGTCCCCTGGGCTCCGCGTCACCGTTTAATGCGAGAACCATAACTGAGCGTGATGATTAGCGCCCAGGTTCTTGGTCAAGCGGTGAATCTGGTTGCGCTGAGTAATCATACGAACCAGGACGAGGGCACGCTAACGTAACGGTGTGTCGCTCAACCTGCCGTTCGATCCGATCGAGCGCGCTGCTGAGACCTGGCGTGTTCACTTCGGGCCGTCCTCCGCCATGGCCGCGGTCACTTCGATCATGAGAGCGCACCAGATCCTGCTGTCGCAACTGGACTCGCTCCTCAAGCCGTATGACTTGACCTTCGCCAGATACGAAGCGCTCGTGTTGTTGACCTTCAGCAGAACCGGCGCCCTCCCGCTGTCCAAGATCGGTGAACGGCTCATGGTGCATCCCACCAGTGTCACCAACACCGTGGATCGGCTGGAGAAGGCCGGTCTGGTCGTGCGTCTGCGCAATCCGCGCGACGGCAGGGGGGTGCTCGCCGAGATCACCGGCAAGGGGAGGGAGATCGTGGAAGCCGCGACCGCCGACCTGATGAACGCTGACTTCGGCATGACCGTGTACGGCGAGAGCGAACTCCACGAGATGTTCGGCCTGCTCCGCACCCTCAGGGTGGCGGCGGGTGACTTCAGTGCCTAGTGCGGCCTTCGTTGGCTTCTTCGTCGCTCTCTCCGGCCGGGCTCCTGCGCCTGGTGCCGCGGCGATGCGGCAAGATGAGGAGCATGGCTGACATCTCTAGGCCCGGATCGCTCTACGGAGCGGTGGATCTGGGCGCCAGGAAGCAGGCGTTCGAGGCGCAGTCCCGGCGGGAGGCAGCGGGTCCCCAGGCGGCCGCGTCGGTGGTCGACGTGACGGACGAGACGTTCACGACCGAGGTCATCGACAGGTCGATGAGCGTTCCCGTCATTCTCGACCTCTGGTCGCCGCGCGCCCCCGGAAGTGCCCAGCTCAGCCCCATTCTGGAGAAGGTGGTCACCGACCTCGGCGGCAGGGCGACGCTGGCCAAGGTCAACGTCGACGCCAGCCCCCAGGTCGCGCAGGCGCTGCGCGTGCAGGCCGTGCCGACCGTGCTGGCCATCTTCCAGGGCCAGGCGGTGACCGGCTTCCAGCAGGTGCTGCCCGAGCCGGAGGTGCGCCGCTGGCTCGACGAACTGATGGGCGCGGTGGAGCAGTTCTACGAGGCCAACCCCGACGCCAGGCCGCCCGCCTCCGAAGGCGGGGCTTCCGAGCCCGAGAGCCAGGGCCCTCCCGTCGACCCCGACCTCGCGGCCGCCGAGCAGGCCATCGACGAGGGCGACCTCGACGCGGCCGAGGCGGCCTACGAGCGCCTGCTGGTTCGCTCGCCCGGCGACGAGGACGCCAGGATGGGCCTGGCCGGTGTCGGCCTGATCAAGCGCACCGCCACGGTCGACCCCGCTGACGTGCAGCGCCGCCTGCAGGACCCGGCCGACCTCGAGGCGCAGCTGCTCGCCGCCGACCTGGAGATGCTCTCCGGCAACGTCGAGGAGGCCTTCGACAGGCTCGTCGGCGTGGTCAAACGCACCTCGGGCGATGAGCGCGACACCGTGCGCAAGCATCTGCTCAGCCTGTTCGACGCGCTGCCGGCCGACGATCCCGCTTTGGTAAAGGGACGTAGAGCGCTTTCGAGCGCGCTGTTCTAGCCTGGAGGCATGCGGGTCGTCACCATCTCGGCGACGTACGGCACGGCTGGGAGCATCATCGGCCCGGCCGTCGCCGAACGCCTTGGCGTGCCCTTCGTCGACAGGGCGATTCCCAGCGCGGTGGCCCAGGAGCTCGGCTGCTCGCTGGAAGAGGCGCTGGTCCACGACGACAGGGCGGAACACGGCCTCGGACGGCTGCTCTCAGGGGCGATGCGGCTGCCGACGGTCACCTTCGGGGGAGTCGACATGTACCTGCCGGGGGCGATGCCGCTGGCGCCGGAGGAGTTCGTCAACCGCACCGAACGCATGATCAAGGAAACCGCCCGGTCCACGGGCGGGGTGTTCCTCGGTCGCGCGGGTGCCCTGGTGCTCGCCGACCATCCCGGCGCCCTGCACGTGCGCCTCGACGCGCCGCTGCGCAGGCGGGTCCTCCAGACCGCCTCGCTCGCAGACCTGCCCGAACGGGCGGCGCGCAAGCGGGTCGAGGACAACGACAGGGCCAGGTCGGCATATGTCCGGCATTTCTACCGGGCCGACCCGGCCGATCCGCAGCACTACCAGCTCGTCGTCGACAGCACCACGATCCCCGTACGGGTCTGCGTCGAGATCATCGTCACGGCTGCTGAGGCGCTCGCGTGAGGCGAGGCTCCAGCGTGTGGTCGCGGCAGCCGCGCTGCGCGATGACCGGGTTGCAGCGCGCGGTCGCGCCGCCGGGCAGCTCCGCCACGTAGTCGGTGCCGTTGCGCGCCGACAGGCCGACGACGGGGAAGTCCGTGCTGATCATCTGGGCGCCGCTGTCGAGTGCCGCCTTCAGCCGCGTGGTGTCGCCCGACCTGGCCTCGGTGAACGGCACGTCCGAGCGGGTGCGGACGTAGTAGCCGCGCCGTACGAAGTCCTGGATCTGGGCGGTGTTGGCGCCGAGCGGGTCGTTCCATCCGATGAAGGCGGCGTCGGGACGGCCAGGCCTGGAGTTGGTGAACAGCACCCTGCCCTCCAGGTTCGGGTGGCCGGTCAGGTAGGGCGTCTGGAAGGCGGGCGCCGAGTTGTCCATGAAGAACATCACCTTGCCGCGCGAGGAGTCCAGGCGCGGCCAGCCGTGCTTCAGCACGCTCTGCTCCAGCGACAGGCCCGGCTTGCGCAGGTCGTCGGCGGTGATCAGCCTGTCCTCGGAGAAGACGGTGCGGATCTCCGCGTCGAGGGCGTCGAGGAGGGCCGCGTCCCACGCGGGGCTCTTGGCGCCGCCCATGGCCTCCTTGGCCGGGTCGGTGCTCTTGAGCTCGGTGAGGATGGTCAGCGGGACGTGCCCAGGGTTGGCGTCAGACCAGTCGCGCACCTGGCGCAGGCAGGCGACCAGCGTCGAGCAGTTGGTGCCGTAGTCGTGGTCGGCCCAGTGCAGCACCTTGAAGCCGGGCGCTGCCAGGCCCGGGTCCTGCAGCGGCGGCAGCCCCGCGTCCCTGCGCACCAGCGGCTTGGTGTAGAGGCCGCCCTGCGGGTCGGGGAAGACATCGAGCTCGATCCCGCGCACCCGCTGCGTGCCGAACTGGTGGGGAACGGCGGGGTGGGAGTACTGCAGGTTCCACCAGTTGGCGTCGGTCCTGCGCTGGACGTCCTTCTCGGCGTCGGTCAGCTCGCGGTGGTAGCTGTTGTGGGTGGCCATGGTCTGGATCTCGTTGATCCTGACATCGGACCTGCCGGTGGTGCCGACGGCGGGGGCCGCCGAGGTCAGTACGGCGAGCGCGGTCGCGGCGAGCAGGGCGGTCATGCGGGGCATGGGGCTCCTCGAGGGGTTCGTGGGGGGCGCCTCAGACGGTTGCCTGGGGCGGTGAACACCCGATCAAGAAAGAGTTCTCCCTTTCCGGAAATGTCCGTAAACAACCACGTAAAGGCTGCTGTCGAGAGGACTCGTCGGAGGTGGCACCATGGATGCATCCTTGGTCAGGCGCAAAGGAGCGATAGACGTGGCCACCGTCCCGAGCGTGTCCTACTCCATCACCGTGCGGCTCGAGGTGCCGGCGGGAGGCAAGGCGGTCAGCCAGCTGACCCACGCCGTCGAGTCGGCCGGTGGCGTGGTCACCGCGCTCGACGTCACCAACGCGGGGCACGAGAAGCTGCGCATCGACGTCACCTGCGCGGCCAGGGACACCGACCACGCCCAGCAGATCGTCGACCAGCTGGAGGCGGTCGAGGGCGTCGTCATCCACAAGGTCTCCGACCGCACCTTCCTCATGCACCTCGGCGGCAAGATCGAGATGCAGTCGAAGGTGCCGCTGCGCAACCGTGACGAGCTGTCCATGGCGTACACGCCGGGCGTCGCCCGCGTCTCCATGGCCATCGCCCGCAATCCCGAGGACGCGCGCCGCCTCACCATCAAGCGCAACAGCGTCGCGGTCGTCACCGACGGCTCGGCCGTGCTCGGCCTCGGCAACATCGGCCCCGCCGCCGCGCTGCCCGTCATGGAGGGCAAGGCCGCCCTGTTCAAACGGTTCGCGGGCATCGACGCGTGGCCGATCTGCCTCGACACGCAGGACGTCGACGAGATCGTCTCCATCGTCCGCGCCATCGCGCCGGGCTTCGGCGGCATCAACCTGGAGGACATCTCCGCGCCCCGCTGCTTCGAGGTCGAGGCCCGCCTGCGCGACCTTCTCGACATCCCGGTCTTCCACGACGACCAGCACGGCACCGCCATCTGCGTGCTCGCCGCGCTGACCAACGCCCTGCGCGTCGTCGAGAAGCGGCTCGAGGACGTCCGCATCACTATGGCGGGCGCGGGCGCCGCCGGCACCGCCGTACTGCGGCTGCTGCTGGCCGCGGGCGCGCGCAACGTGATCGTCTGCGACTACCTGGGCGCCGTCCACCTGGGCCGCGACGACCTCGACGACTCCCTGCGCTGGATCGCCGAGCACACCAACTCCGAGGGCTACTCCGGCGACCTGCGCGGCGCGGTCAAGGGCGCGGACGTGTTCGTCGGCGTGTCGGCCCCCGGCATCCTGAACGGCGACGACATCGCCACCATGGCCTCGAACGCGGTCGTGTTCGCCCTGGCCAACCCCGAGCCCGAGGTCTCGCCCGACGACGCGCGCGAGCACGCGGCCGTCGTCGCCACCGGGCGCTCCGACTACCCCAACCAGATCAACAACGTGCTGGCCTTCCCCGGCGTGTTCCGCGGCCTGCTCGACGCCCAGGCCACAGAGGTCAGCGAGCAGATGCTGCTGGCGGCGGCGGGGGCGCTGGCGGCGGTGGTGACGCCCGAGGAGCTCGGGCCCAACTACATCGTCCCCAGCGTCTTCCACCCCGACGTGGCCACCGCCGTGGCGGCGGCGGTCCGCGACTCGGCCGGCGGGCGGGCCCGCGGCTTCACCGAGGCCTGACCCGACCCGGACACCCGGGGAGACCGGCAAGCCGCTCTCCCCGGGTTCCGGTGCCCGGGGGAGCGGCGACGGTCGTGCGGCCCGCGCGCAGGTCATTCCGCGGCGGTCGGCTTCCGGCGGAGGCTGGCGCTCACCACGATGCCCAGCAGGACGAGAGCCGCGTTGACGAGGACGGCGACCCGCACCCCTCCGAGGACGTCCGCGTCCACCGACATCGCCGCCGTGACGACGGCGCTCATGACCGGGATGCCCATCGTGATCCCCACCTGCTGCGTCATCGTGGCCAGGCCGGTGGCCAGGCCCTGCTCGGAGTCGGGCAGGCCCGAGGTGGCGGTCACCATGAAGCCGACGATGGCGAGCATGTTCCCCACGCCGCCGACGAAGGTGGCCGCCAGCAGCAGCCAGATCCACCCCTGCGAGGCGCCGAGCAGCGCCAGCGAGGCCGTCGCGGCGGCCTGGACGGCGAAGCCGGTGATCAGCGTGGTGCGGCTGCCGAGGCGGCCGATGACGCGGGGAGCGCCGACGCCGCCCACGACCGTGCCGAGGCCGAGCACCCCGAACGCCAGCCCCGTGGCCAGCGCGGAGTAGCCGAGCACCTTCTGCAGGTAGAGCGTCATGAGGAAGACCAGCGACGTCTCGGTGGCGAAGGCGAGGAGCCCAGCCAGGTTGCCCCACTTCACGCTCGGCCGCCTGAGGATGGCCACGGGCACCAGCGGCGAGGAGGCCCTGCGCTCGGCGAACCAGAACGCCACCAGCAGCACCGCGCCGGCCCCGAGACCTACGAGCGCGGCGGGCGAGGCGAAGCCGTACTCGCCGGCCTGAGTGAGACCGAAGACCAGCGCGAGCAGTCCCGCGGTGACGGTCACCGCGCCGGGGACGTCCATCGTGGGGCGCCGCTCGTTCCTGCTCTCAGCCAGTACGGCAGGCGCCGCGACCAGGACGGCGAGCGCGACCGGCACGTTGATGAAGAACGCCCAGCGCCAGCTCAGCAGCTCGGTCAGCACTCCGCCGAGCACCGCGCCCGAGGTGAAGCCGGCCGACATCAGCGCGCCGTTCAACCCGAGCGCCCTGTCGCGCAGGGGCCCTTCGGGGAAGGACGTGGTCAGCAGCGACAGGCCCGCGGGCGTGACGATCGCGGTGGCCAGGCCCTGGGCCACCCTGGCGACCAGCAGCAGGCCCGGCGAGGTGGCCAGCCCGCCCGCCAGGGACGACAGGCCGAGCAGCGCCATGCCGGCGAGGAAGAGGCGCCGTCTGCCGAACAGGTCGGCGATGCGGCCGAACAGCAGCGTGAACCCGGCCGCGGCCAGCGCGAAGGCGGTGGCGATCCACTGGAGGTTCGACAGGTGGAAGCCGAGGCCCTGGCCGATGACGGGCAGGGCGACGTTCAGGATCGAGAAGTCGACGGCGAGCATGAACTGGGCGCCGAGCAGCAGGACCAGGGTCAGTTTCTGCCGGCCCGCCATCGTGGTGGCGGGAGCGCGCACGTCCAACGTGGTCATCAGGGATCCCCTTAATGGGTCGCAAGTTCCGTTAAGATGAGGCAGACACTAACACGCTTGGGGGTGTTAATGGAACAGCAGACCCATTTGGCTGGGACGGTACGGCCCGGAGGTCGTACGGCGAGGGTGCGCGCCGCCGTGCTGGAGGCGACCCAGGACGAGCTCGTGGAGCACGGTTTCCACGGGCTGGCCATGGACCAGGTGGCGGCGCGGGCGGGCGTGGGGAAGACGACCGTCTACCGGCGATGGGGCGGGCCGGCCGGTCTCGTGACCGATCTGATGACCGAGCTGGCCGACCGGTCGGCGCCGCACGCGGACACGGGGTCGGTCGAGGGCGACCTGCTGGCGAACGCGGCCGGTGTGCTGGGGGCGGTCGCCGACAAGCGGCTGGGGGCGACGCTCCAGGCGGTGATCGCCGCGGCGACCTGCGACGAGCAGGCGGCGGCGGCGTTGCGGGAGTTCTACCTGCGGCGGGTGCGGGAGTGGGCGAAGGCGGTCGATCTGGCGGTGGCCAGAGGGGAGCTGCCCGCAGGGACGGACGGGATGGAGGTGGTGCGGGCGGTGTCGGCGCCGATCTACTACCGGTTGCTGGTCACTCGGGAGCCGGTGGACGAGGAGGTGGCCGCACGCGCGGTCCGGACGACCCTCGCCGCCGCCCGCGCCGGCGCCTTCGTTCCCACCGCCTGACGGCTGCCAGGACCCTTCAGGGAATCACCCGGAGGGTCCTGGGGCTACGGCTCGAGATCCGGGTAGCGGCGGCGCGGTGCGCGGGTGCTCGTGATCGGCCCGTCGGGCGTCTGGCGCGGCCAGATCGACCCGTACCACCACACGATCGCGCCCATCACCACCAGCCCGCCTCCGGTCGCCAGCTTGCCCATCAGGTCCGCGGGCGGCCCCGTGTACGGCAGGCGGCCGTCGCGGTCGCCCCAGTTCTCCCAACGGCCGTGCCCCCAGTCGCGGCCCCATCCGACACCCTCCCGGGGGCAGCTGTTGTACACCCGCTGCGAGTCCACCAGCCTGTCGTCGTCCCTGCCGCTGACGTAGCTGGCCTCGATGTCGGCCGACCGCCCGCGGCGGAGCGGCACGTACACCGTCGTACTCCTGCGTGCCCGCACCGTCCCGCGCTCCACCAGATGGTCGTCCTTCTGGACGGCGAACCCAGACGCGTAGTCGCTGTGGCTCTTCAGGACCACGGCCACCATGTTCGTGTCGCACTCGGTCTCGCTGAGCGACATCGTGAACGGGTCGTTCTCGTTCGCGGAGGCGGCCACCGGCAGGAGGAGCATCGCCCCGATCGGCAGGACCAGCACCAGAAGGGCGAGTCGGCTTCCGGTGGTCATGGCTCCTCCCGAGCGTCCAAGATTGCGATCTTTGCTACCTAGAGTGCCCATACATGTGCGCTACGTAACATCATGAACCCGGGGGCGCGAGATGCCCTGTGTACCGGTCATGATGGAGACATGGCGGAGGCGATCTACGTCGGCGGGTTGTTGGTGGCGACGCCACTGCTCGACGACCCCAACTTCCGGCGGAGTGTGGTGCTGATCCTCGAACACGACGTCGACGGCGGCACCCTCGGCGTCGTGCTGAACCGGCCGAGCGAGATCGCCGTCACCCAGGTGCTTCCGGTGTGGGACACGCTGGTGAGCGGGCCCGCGGTCCTGTTCGAGGGGGGGCCCGTGCAGACCGACAGCGCGCTGGCGCTGGCCGCGGTGCCCAGCGGGGAGGAACCGCTGGGCTGGCGGAGGCTGCACGCGGGCACCGCGTCGGTGGCCAGGCTCGGCACCGTCGACCTCGACGCGCCGCCGGAGATCCTGGCGGGGGAGATCGCCCAGATGCGGATCTTCGCGGGCTACGCGGGGTGGACGTCGGGCCAGCTGGAGAGCGAGATCGCCGAAGGCGCGTGGTATGTCGTCGACTCCGAGGTGGGTGACACCTTCGACGCCGATCCCGGTCGCCTGTGGCGTGCCGTGTTGCGCAGGCAGCAGGGCGAGCTGGCCTTCGTGGCCACCCACCCCGACGATCCGACGATGAACTAGCCGACCAGGTCCCAGCCGGGCTGGAAGCTCCGCTCGGCGAGGGCGAGGGACGCCTCCACCCGCTCCAGCATCTGCGCCAGGTCGGTCTCCCTCGGCCGCGGGCACTCGAAGCCGACGCGGACCGTCGCCATGGCGTAGGCGACGACGAGGTGCGGGAGCTGGTCGGTCTCGGCGTCGCAGCCCTGGCGTCTGGCGATCTCGACGGCGAGGCGCCGCTCGGTCTCGACCCCGCGCGCCACGCTCTTGCCCGCCAGCACGGGGTTGTTCTCCAGGAGCTGCTGCATCTTGAGGAATCTCTCGGTCTCCTCAGGCGTTCCGTCCCTGAACAACCGCATCATGGTTCGCAGGGCTTCCAGGAGCGAGGTGAAGGGCGGCTCGCTGTCGGGACGGTCCGCGAGGGCCTCGGTGACGAGTTCCTCGCTGTTGTCGTGGAACCACAGCACGACGTGTTCCTTGCCGGTGAAGTAGCGGAAGAACGTCCGGGCGGAGACGTCGACCGACCCCGCGATCTGCTCCACGGTGGTCGTCTCGTATCCTTGTTCGAGGAACAGATCGAGCGCCGCGTCGAGAATCGCCAGACGCGTCTTCTCCTTTTTACGCTCCCGTAGGCCCATGGCAACCTCCCTGTCACAGTGTGCCATAAGTCAGAACCTGGCAAACAAAATTATTTGTCATCTGTCAGTGTGTGTCATAAATTGCTCAGGCTACCGATTCGTCAGTACTTAGGGGGACTCCCATGGCTCAAGCCAAGACCGTGACGGTGCCGTCGCCGTCTGAAGCGGAGGGGGGTGCGAAGGGCAGTCCATGGTTGACGCTCCTGGCGGTCTCGCTGGGCGTGATCATGGTGATGCTCGACGGCACCGTGGTCGGCATCGCCAACCCGGTCATCGGCAGGGAACTGCAGGCCTCTCTTTCCGACCTTCAGTGGGTGACGAGCGGTTACCTGCTGGCCCTGGCGGTCTTCCTGATCACCGCGGGCAAGCTGGGTGACCTGTTCGGCCACAAGCGGATCTTCCTGATCGGCGTCGCGGGCTTCACCGTGACGTCGCTGGCGATCGGCTTCACCGGCTCGATCACCGCGTTGATCTTCTTCCGTGTGCTCCAGGGCCTCTTCGGCGCGCTGCTGCAGCCGGCCGCGCTCGCCCTGCTCCGCAACGCCTTCCCTGGACCCAAGCTGAACCAGGCGATGGGTGCGTGGGGCGCCATCATCGGTCTGTCCAGCGCGGCAGGGCCGATCGTGGGCGGCCTGCTGGTGCAGAACGTGAGCTGGCAGTCGGTGTTCTTCATCAACGGCCCCGTGGGCGTCATCGCCCTGATCATGGGCCTGCTGATCATCAGGGAGAGCAGGTCCCAGCTGCTGTCCAAGGTCGACTGGCTGGGTGTGGTGCTCCTGTCCGGCGCGATGTTCGCGCTGATCTGGTCGATCATCAAGGCTCCCGAGTGGGGCTGGGGCGACGCCAAGACCATCGGCTTCCTGATCGGCTTCGCGGTGCTGACGGCGGCGTTCATCTTCTGGCAGACCGTGGCGCGTCAGCCGCTGGTGCCGCTGTCGATCTTCAAGAACCCCTCTGTCTCCATCGGCGTGGGCCTGATGATGATGGTGGCCTTCGCGATGTTCGGCGCGATGTTCTTCCTGGGCTTCTTCTTCCAGGGCGTGCACGGCCTGACCCCCCTGGAGGCGGGTCTGCGCATGCTGCCGATGAGCGCCGGAATGATCATCGCCTCGCCGCTGGCGGGCATGGCGATCGGCAAGGTCGGCCCGAAGATCACGATGGCGTCCGGTCTGCTGATCACCGCCGTGGCGATGTTCCTGATGTCCCGCCTCGGCGTCGAGGCCTCCTTCGTCGAGAGCGGCATCCCGTTCCTCGTGCTGGCCTTCGGTCTCTCGCCGGTCTTCGTCGGCGCCACCGAGATCATCGTGGGCAACGTCGACCCGCGGTACGCGGGCGTGGCGGGCGGCGTGCAGCAGTCGGCCATGCAGGTCGGCGGCGCGCTCGGCACCGCCATCCTCGGCGCGGTCATGGCCGCCGAGATCGCCGACAAGCTGCCCGGCTACCTCGGCCCCGCCGCGCAGGCGATCAAGCCGGAGCAGATGCACCTGCTGGAGAAGGCGGCGGCCTTCGGCACCGCCCCCACCCAGGGCCTGCCCGCCGAGGTCGCCCAGCTGGTCACCACCGCGGTGCACAGCTCGTTCATGGACGGCATGCACCTGGCGTTCCTGGTGAGCACGGCCGTCGCGGTCCTCACCGCGATCCTGGCGCTGTTCGTCAAGCGTGGCAGCGTGCCGACCGAGGGCGCTCCCGTCCACGTCGGCTGAGTTCACGCCTCTCGGACGGCCCCCGCCATGTCGGCGGGGGCCGTCCCTTTTCATGGACGGCCCCCGGATCGGCATAGACTCGATGGCGTGAGCACGAAGATCCTTCCAGAGCAGGAAACCACGCCGCGGCTGTCGCACGGCGACGGCGATCACGAGCGGTTCGCGCACTATGCCGACAAGCACAAGATCACCGAGAGCATGGTGACCGGCACGCCGATCCGCGCCCTGTGTGGCAAGGTCTGGGTACCCAGTCGCGATCCGAAGAAGTACCCGGTATGCCCCGAATGCAAGGAAATCTATGAGGGCCTGCCCAGGGGTGGCGACGGAGACGACAACAAGCAGTAACAGTCGGTGAGTGTCGATCCCGGGTGATCGCCCCATGCGGGAGCTAAGGTCGCGATATTGACCAGCTCATGCCGTATCGGGGGATCGCATGGCTCGGCGCGCGTCTGCCGCTGCTCTGATGTGCCTGCTCGCAATCGGGCACGTCCTCGTACCACCCGCGGACGCGTCCGCGACCGCCGCTGAGGGCTGCAGGCCCGCCGTACCGGATGGCCGTGGCCAGGCCGAGCCTGGCCATGCGCCCGTCGCGGGCGTGCTCGACGACCTCGGCCAGCGGCTGCGCAGGTTGCCTGCCGCCCCTCCTGCCATCGTCACCGTGCCGATGTGGGTGCACGTGCTGAGCGACGGCCGGCTGCGGCCCACCGACGAGGCGGTCAGGGCGCAGGTGGACACCATCAACGCGGCGTACGCCGGGCAGTACGGCGGCGTCGACACCGGCATGCGCTTCCGCCTCGACGGCGTGACGGTGACCAACAGGGCGGAGTGGTTCACCAACCCGCTGGCCAACGACACCGCGATGAAGACGCAGTTGCGCAAGGGCGGGTCCGACACGCTCAACCTGTACGTCGGCCAGCTGACCCCGCTCATGCTCGGCTACTCGACCTACGCCTTCTGGTACCAGACCACGCCCGCCACCGACGGCGTCGTCGTCGACTGGCGCAGCCTGCCGGGCGGCACACTCGCCAACTTCAACCGCGGGGTCACCGCCGTCCACGAGATCGGACACTGGCTCGGGCTGTTCCACACCTTCGAGAACGGCTGCACGGGCACGGGCGACGGCATCGACGACACCCCGTTCCAGGATGAGCCGACCGCGGGCTGCCCCGAGGGCAAGGACACCTGCGCCCAGCCGGGACTCGACGCGATCCACAACTTCATGGACTACAGCTTCGACGGGTGCATGACGGAGTTCACCCAAGGTCAGGCGGTCCGCATGCACGAGATGTGGGCGGCCTACAGAGGCCCGAAGAACCAGGCGGCCGCGCCGACCTCGGGAGGCGCCGAGCCGGACGCGTGAGACCGAGGTGCAACTAGGATGTTGGGGTGACAGCACCGAAGAGCCCCGACACTGCATACGCACCCCCTCGAATCTTCGGTCCTGAGTACCGCACAGCGACCTTCGGCATCCTGCTCTGCGTCACTCTCGTCGCCTTCGAGGGGATGTCCGTCGGTGTCGTGATGCCCGCGATCTCGCGCGAGCTCGACGCGCTCGGCCTGTACGGCATGAGCTTCTCCGCCTTCCTCATCGCGGGCCTGTTCGCCAACGTCGTGGCCGGCCTGTGGTCGGACAGGAAGGGCCACGCGCTGCCGTTCGTCGCGGGAGTCGCGCTGTTCGTCGTCGGCATGGCGCTGGCGGGCGCGGCGGGCAACAAGGAGCTGTTCGTCCTGGCCAGGGTCGTGCAGGGGCTCGGCGGCGGCTCGACCATCGTCGCCATCTACGTCATGATCGCCCGCGTCTACCCGCCCGAGGTCAGAGGCAAGGTCTTCGCCGGGCTGTCGGCCGCGTGGGTGGTGCCCGCCATGGTCGGCCCAGCGGTGGCGGGGCTCGTGGCCGACTCCGTCGGCTGGCGCTGGGTCTTCTACGGCATCTGCCCGCTCGTCGTGCCCGCCCTGCTCATGCTGCTGCCCGCGCTCAGGCAGAGCTCCCACGAGGGCGCCGAGCCGGGCTCGAGGGCCGCGCTGCGCATCCTGTCGGCAGCGGCCACGGCGGCGGGCGCGGGCCTGCTGCTGTTCGGCATCGACAAGCTGCACCAGTCGCCCGTCGCGGGCGCGCTGGAGACGGTGGGAGGGCTGGTCCTGCTGGCCCTCGGCCTGCCCAGGCTGCTGCCCAAGGGCGCGCTGAGGCTGGATCGCGGCCTGCCCACGACGATCATGATGCGCGGCATGTACTCCGCCGCGTTCTTCGGCGTGAACTCCTTCATCCCGCTCGTCCTCACCCAGGTCCAGCACTTCGGCACGACGCAGGCGGGCATCGCGCTCACCACCGGCGCCCTCGGCTGGTCCACGGGCTCCTACCTGCAGAGCAGGCGCGCTCACCCGCCGGAGAAGCTGCTGCGCGTCGGCGCCGCGGCCGTGCTGCTCGGCGTGCTGCTCACGATGCTCACCGCGTTGCCCTCCTTCAGCGGCTGGATCGCCGTGCCCGCCTGGATCGTCGCGGGGCTGGGCATGGGCATCGCCGTCACCACGGTCAGCGTGACCATGATGAAGCAGTCGCCCGAGGCGGAGCAGGGCAAGAACTCCGCGGCGCTGCAGGTCATGGACACACTCGGGTCCGCTCTGGCCATCGGCATCGGTGGCGCGTTGATCAACCTGATCGGCCACGCCCCCGAGCGGATCTCCATCGGGTTCGTCGTGATCGCGCTCCTCATGGGCGTCGTCTCGCTGACCGCCGTGGTCGTCGCCTCCAGGGTCAGGTCCTGAACTCATTTCCCCCTCGTGTCCCAGCGATCACGAATCCCCTGATGGCCGCCTGAAGGAGTGATAAGACGGCGGCATGGAGGACGATCGCCGGGTGTGGCCGCCGGGTTCGCAGGACCAGGAGCCGCCCTGGAATCCCCAGCTCAGGCGCACGGTGGAACGGTCTGCGCCGGAGCCGTCCACCGAGTCGCTCCCGCCGTCCGCCAGGTTGTACGGCGCCCCCGCCGCGCCCAGGAGGACGGGTGGCAGATGGCGGGCCGGAGCGGGGGCCGTGCTCGCGCTGGTCGTGGCGGGCGGGATGGTGGCGGGGCTCGTCGTGGTCGTGCTGCGGCTGGCCGTACCCGAACAGGTCCAGACGGCGCGGCTGACCGACGCTGCGGCGGCCGTCACGCTCCCGCTGCCCGAAGGCTGGCGGGAGGATCCCGTGCCGCCCGTCACCGGCTTCACCTCGGCCGCGCGCTCGGCGGGCGGAGCTCTGGTGATGGCCAGGCCGAGCGACGCCTCCGGGGGCGCCCCTGGAGGCGTCGCCAAGGCCACCGCGGAGGCGGCCGAGCTCTACTCGCGCCTGCTGCTGCACGGCGACAAGGTGACCGTCGTCGAGGACAGGCCCATCACGATCGGCCCGTACGGCGGGCACACGCGTTCGCTGCGCGCGGAGTACAAGGACGTGGTGAACCAGCCCGCGTATCTTCGAGTGATGCTTCTCACGAAGCCAGGAAGGGGCGTGGTCGTCGTCGGCCTGCTCCAACCAGACCAAATCCCCAGTAGGCAGGCGCTCGACGCGGTGATGACGAGCGTGCGATAACCCCAATAGCACGCAGAGGTGAGCTTGGCCAGGATCCCCATAGCACGGCACGTCTTGTCGGTGCCCCCGATTACCCTTGGGTCACTGTGAGAGAGCGAAGCACACGAGTCCCAGAGGTGATGGCGTGAGTACGTTCGCGGCATCCCACCTGTCGCCCTCCTATCCCGACCGCGCCGCATGGGGCACGGCGCCCAAGCTGCGCGCCTGGCAGCAGGAGGCCTACGACCTCTATTTCAGACGCGAGCCACGGGATTTCATGACCGTGGCGACCCCCGGAGCAGGCAAGACCACCTACGCGCTGCGCATCGCCAGCGAGCTGATCGCCCAGGGCGTGATCAGGGCGATCACCATCGTCACGCCGACCGAGCACCTCAAACGCCAGTGGGCCGACGCGGCGGGCAAGGTCGGCATCGCGATCGACCCCGAGTTCAAGAACAGCCAGGGCGCCACCTCCCGCGACTACATCGGCGTCGCGGTCACCTACGCCCAGGTCGCCATGCACCCCGCGCTCCACAGGGCCCGCACGGAGGCGCGCAAGACGCTCGTCATCTTCGACGAGGTCCACCACGCCGGCGACGCCAAGTCCTGGGGCGACGGCATCAGGGAGGCCTTCGAGCCCGCCACCCGCCGCCTCCACCTGACGGGCACGCCGTTCCGCTCCGACGACAGCCCGATCCCGTTCGTCGAGTACGCCGACGACGCCGAGGGCTTCAAGCGCAGCGTCTCCGACTACTCCTACGGCTACGGCCCCGCCCTGGCCGACGGCGTCGTCCGCCCCGTCATCTTCCTGGCCTACTCCGGCGAGATGAAGTGGCGCACCCGCGCGGGCGACGAGATCGCCGCCACGCTCGGCACGCCGCTGACCAAGGACCAGCTCTCCCAGGCGTGGCGGGCCGCGCTCGATCCCAAGGGCGACTGGATCCGCCAGGTCATGCAGGCCGCCGACCGCCGCCTCACCGAGGTGCGCCACGGCGTGCCCGACGCGGGCGGCCTGGTCATCGCCACCGACCACGAGGCGGCCCGCGCCTACGCTCGCCACCTGCGCAACATCACCGGTGAGGGCGCCACGGTCGTGCTCTCGGACGACCCCGGCGCGTCCAAGAAGATCAAGCAGTTCGCCGCCTCGCAGGACCGATGGCTGGTGGCCGTCCGCATGGTCTCCGAGGGCGTCGACATCCCGCGCCTGTGCGTCGGCGTCTACGCCACCTCGACCTCCACCCCGCTGTTCTTCGCGCAGGCGGTCGGGCGTTTCGTGCGCGCCCGCAAGCGCGGCGAGACCGCCTCGGTCTTCCTGCCCTCCGTGCCGACCCTCATGGGGCTGGCCAACGAGATGGAGGTCGAGCGCGACCACGTCCTCAACAAGCGCCCGCCGGAGGACGGCCTCGACGACAGCCTGCTGGAGGACGCCAACCGCAAGAAGGACAACCCTGACGTCCTCGGCGACGAGTTGCCGTTCGAGACGATGGAGACCTCGGCGACCTTCGACAGGGTGCTGTTCGACGGCGGCGAGTTCGGCACCGGCGCGGAGATCGGCTCGGCCGAGGAAGAGGACTTCCTCGGCCTGCCGGGGCTGCTGGAGCCCGACCAGGTGGCCTCGCTGCTGCGCAAGCGCCAGGCCGACCAGCAGGCCGCCAAGCGGCGCGCGCCCAAGCCCGTCGAGCCGGTGCTGTCGCCGCACGAGCAGCTGGCCGAGCTGCGCAAGGAGCTCAACGGCCTGGTGGGCGCGTGGAACCATCGCACGGGGCAGCCCCACGGAGTGATCCACTCCGAGCTGCGCCGCGCCTGTGGGGGGCCGCCGATCGCCCAGGCGACGGGCGAGCAGGTCCAGGAGCGCATCGACAAGATCCGTCACTGGGCGACGCAACGATCCCGCTGATCTCTTGTCGACGGACGGCCACCAGGGATGACCTGGTGGCCGCCTCTCTTTTTTGCCCGGGTTATGGGGGTTCTGTAGTGATCGCGTAGGGGTTCTGTGGCGGGGTCTTCCAGAGTCGGTGGTGCGATTCACCGCACCGATCGAAAGGAAGTGCGTTTCATGGAGATCCAGCCCACCGTGCTCGAGGCCGTCATCGCCGACATGCTCGACTCCGCCGAGGACGGCAACTTCAACAGCGCCCTCTAAGAAGCCAGGCAGGCTACCGAGCTGAAAGGGCGTGCTTTGGAATCGCCGGTGTCGTTCCTCGGCCGCAGGGAGACCCCCGAATGGCCGGATTCTCTGGACATGGACGCTCTGCGAGGGGCGGGGTGGCAGCCGCTGCCGTTCACGCAGTTCGTGGTCAAGATTCACAGCAGGTGCAATCTTGCGTGCGACTACTGCTACATGTACGAGATGGCCGACCAGAGCTGGTCTTCCCGCGACAAGGTGATGACCCCGGCGACCATGAAGGCGACGATCCGTCGCATCGCCGAGCACGCCCGCGCACACGGGCTCCCCGCCGTGAACGTGATCCTTCACGGCGGGGAGCCGCTGCTCGCCGGCACCTCGCGGATCGACAGGTTCGTCGCGGACCTGCGGAACGCCCTGGAACCCGACGTGCGCGTCGAGGCGGGCATGCAGACCAACGGGATCCTGATCGACGAGAGCTTCCTCGCGGCCGCGGCCGAGCGGCGCATCGGCATCAGCGTGAGCCTCGACGGGGCCGAGGAGGACAACGACCGGCATCGCCGCTACGCCGGAGGGCGCGGCTCCTACGAGGCGGTGGCCCGGGGGCTCGACCTGCTCGGCTCCGCACCCCACAGGCCGCTCTTCCGCGGGCTGCTGTGCACGATCGACGTGGACAACGACCCGATCGCCACCTACGAGGAGCTGCTCAGGTGGGAGCCGCCCGCCGTCGACTTCCTGCTGCCGCACGGCACCTGGTCGAGCCCGCCGCCGCGGCGCACGGCCGACGCGGGCAGCACGCCGTACGCGGACTGGCTGCTGGAGATCTTCGAGCGGTGGTACACCGCGCCGCGCAGGGAGACGCGCGTGCGGCTGTTCGAGAGCGTCATCCGCATGACGCTGGGCGGCCGCAGCATGACAGAGGCCATCGGGCTGCAGCCCGCGCGGCTCCTGGTCGTCGAGACGGACGGCACCATCGAGCAGGTCGACTCGCTGAAGGCCGCCTTCGACGGCGCGCCCGACACCGGGCTCACCGTCCGCGAGCACCCCTTCGACCTCGCGCTGGAGCACCCGTCGGTGGCCGCAAGGCAGATCGGGGTCGACGCCCTGAGCGAGCAGTGCACGGCCTGCTCGCTGCGTGACATCTGCGGCGGCGGCCTCTACCCGCACCGCTACCGCGAGGGGTACGGCTTCCGCAACCCCTCGGTCTACTGCCCTGACCTGACGAAGCTGATCGGCCACATCGCCGGTCGCGTCAGGGCCGACACGTGAGCTGGCGGCGCGACTTCTGGCTGGTGTTCGCCGGATCGGGGCTGGCGACCGTGGCGACAAGGGCGAGCGTGGCGGCCTATCCGCTGCTCGCGCTCCTGCTGACCGGATCCCCCGTGCTGGCGGGGTGGGTGCGCTTCGCGTCGATGGCCCCCGCGCTGGTGTTCACGCTGCCCTTCGGCGTGCTGGTGGACCGCTACGACAGGCGGCGGCTGCTGGTGATCTCCCAGCTCGGCAGGGCGGCGGCGATCGGGGCGTTCGCGGTGACGATCGCCATGGGAGGTCCATGGCTGCCGGTGCTGTGCGTGACGGTGGTGGTCGAAGGCGCGCTGACCGTCCTGCATCAGCGCGCGCTCGATCCGGCGATAGCCGAGATCGTCCCCAAGGAGCACGTCACGTGGGCGGTGTCGAGGAACGAGGGGGCGCAGGCGGCGGCCACGCTCCTCGGACAGCCGGCGGGCGGCTTCCTCCTCGGCCTCGGCAACGCCTTCCCCTTCATGGCGGGCCTGGTCGCCCAGGTGGCCGCCGCGGTGACCATCCTGTCCACCCGCGGCACCCGCGCGATGGCGATGCACGGCCGGCGCGAGGCTCACGCGCTTCCGGACGGCAGCGCAGCCGAGAGCAGCGCAGCCGAGAGCAGCGCAGCCCAGAACAGGGCCGCCGAGAGCAGTGCAGCCGAGAGCAGTGCTGCTGAGAGCGGGGCCGCCGGGACCGGCCGGGGTGTGCGCGGCGTCGCGCGGGACATGGCGGAGGGCGCGCGGTGGATCTGGCGCGACGCCTTCCTCAGGCTGGCCGTCACCGTGTTCACCTCCACGAACGTCCTCTGGCAGATGCTCGGCATCCTGCTCATCGTGCTCGCCAGGTCCGAGGGCGCCTCTCCCGCCGCCATCGGGCTGATCCTCGGCGCCACGGGGGTGGGCGGCGTCGTGGGCACCATGGTCGCGCCCCGGGTGCTCCAGCACGTCGGGCCGGTGACCGTGCTGCGGCTCGCCTGCTGGCTCTGGCTCGGCGCGATCGCGATCGTGGCGTTCGCCGTTGGACCGCTCATGCTGGCCGTGGGATGGGGGTGCGTCGGGCTGGTCGCGGGGATCCTCGACGTCGCGACGATGACATACATGATCTCTTCCACGCCCCAGGAGCTCATGGGGCGGGTCACGAGCGTTCCCGCCATGCTGGCTTTCGGGCTGAGCCCGCTCGGCGCACTGGCCGGGGGCTACCTGCTGGAGCTGTGGGGCCCGCGGCCCGTGCTGCTCGTCGCCGCGGTGGCGATGGCGGCGATCGCGGTGCTCGCCACACTGACTCGCGTGCCTGCACACCCCTCAGGCGCGTGACGGCCCTGCCCCTCCTCGCCAAAGACCGCAGCCGCCGGCGAGGAGGGGCAGGCGCACGGTGGCCTTGGCCTGCGCGCGGTGGGCGGTGAGGTAGCGGGAGACGGCGGCCACGAGCTCCTCGTTGCCCTCCTCCTGCGCCGCCCGCTCGCGGGCGAAGACGCGCAGCAGGTCGTGCAGCCGGTAGCGGGGCTGGCCCGACCCGTCGGTCCCGTTCGCTTCGAGCAGCCCGTGGACCACGAGCATCTCGAGGGACTCGTCGGCCGAGATCGTGGAGGCGCCGAGGAGCGCGGTGACCTGCCATGGCGCGAAGCTCTCCAACTTCACCATGCCGAGGAGCCTGAACGCCCTGCGCGCCGCCGAGGGGAGCGCGGTGTAGCTGCCCGCGACGGCGGCCCGCACGTCGAGGCCGTCGGCCGCCAGCTCGTCGAGCCGCCTGTGCTGTTCCTCGAGGCGCCCGGCCAGCTCCCGCAGGGGCCAGGCGGGCCTGGTGGCCAGGCGAGCGCCGACGACCCTGATCGCGAGCGGCAGCCTGCCGCACGCGCGCAGGATCTGCTCCGCCGCCTCGGGATCGGCCCGCAGCCTGTCCTGTCCCGCGATCCGTTCGAGCAGCAGGCGGGCGTCCTGGCTCGTGGGCAGGCCGAGGACGGTCTGATGGGCGCCTTCCATGGTGGCCAGCCGGATCCGGGAGGTGACCAGTACGGCGTTGCGCGGCGTCCCCGGCAGCAGGGGGCGGACCTGGGCGGCGTCCACGGCGTCGTCGAGCACGATCAGCACGGCCCGGTCGGCCAGCCGCTGCCTGAACAGCGCCGCCCGCTTCTCCACGCCGTGGGGAAGCTGTTCGTCGGTCGTGCCGAGGGCCTGCAGGAGCTCGCCGAGCGGTTCCGAGGGCTCGCGTGGCGTCTGCGAGCCGTCCCTGAGCCGGACGAACAGCTGCCCGTCGGGATAGTCGGAGCGCAGGAGATGGGCCAGGTGGATCGCCAGAGTCGTCTTCCCCACCCCGGGCAGGCCGGAGACGACGGTGATCGCGGGACTGCTGCCGCGCTGCGCCGAGGACCGTAACCTGAGCAGGAGCCCGTCGAGCTCGGGCCGCCTGCCGACGAAGTCGGCGATGTCGGGCGGGAGCTGGCAGACGGGGGTCCACGCGCGACCCTCCTGCCTGCGCGCGGCGCGCGGCGGTTCACCCCTGCCGAGCATGCGGGCGTGCGACTCCCTCAGCTCGTGGCCGGGCTCGATGCCGAGCTCGGCGACCAGGGTCTGCCTGGCCTGCCGGAAGACGTCCAGCGCCTCGCTGCGGCGCCCCGCCTGGTCGAGGGCGAGCATGAGCTGCGACCACTGACGCTCGTGCAGCGGATGGGCGGCGACCAGCATGCGCAGGTCCGCGACGAGGTCCTCACCCTGGCCGAGGGCGAGCCTGGTGTCGATCCACTCCGACCTGACGACCGCGAACTGCTCCTCCAGAGTCGTCACGCGGGGTGCCATCGCCGCGCCGAGCGCGATGTTCTCCGCGGGCGCGCCGCGCCACAGAGCCATGGCGCCGCCGTACTCGGCGCCGGCGGCGGCGAGCTGACCTCTGCTCGCCTCGGCCCTGGCCCGCCGTACGGCCTCCTGGAAGGCGAGCAGGTCGAGGCGGTGCGGCTCGACGGCGCACAGATAGCCGGAGCCGGTGGTCTCCACGGTGAGGGCCGCGTCCTTCAGCGCCCTGCGCAGCCGGGCGATGTAGGTCTGGACGTTGGCCACCGCCGAGTGTGGAGGGTCGTCCCACAGGGCCGCGACCAGGCGGTCCTTCGACACCACCGTGTTGGGGTGGAGGAGAAGGGCGCACAGGGCGGCGGCCGGTTTGCCGCTCAGCCGGATGAGGCCGCCCGTGCCGTGAACGCGCATGGGGCCAAGGACGGCGAAGTCCACCTTGGTGACCCTTCTGCTCAAACAGGAAGATCGTGATGCCAAGGGGTAGTACATAACATGAATGTAGGGAAGAGCAAGGGTGTCATGGAGCTTGTCTGGAGGCGATGTCCCTGCCGCTGCGCCCGTCGACCGGCTGGTAACGGACGTGCTCCGGCACGTGGAGCGCGAGCCGGAGCGAGGCCGTGTCGCCCACGACGTGCACGGGAACCGTCCGCACGCCCTCGTGGTGACCGTGCAGCGGGCCCTCGTGCACCCAGACCCGCAGCTCGCGTCCCTTGTGACGCAGGACGACCTTGGCGGTCCGGCACTCGTCGGGCTCGGCCGTCCAGAACAGCTCCAGGGTCTCGCGGTCCTTTTCCAGCCGGGCCGTCTGCGGGACGGGTGTCCGCTCGGCGCACTCGGCCGCCGGGAGCCGCGCGGGAGGGGGGACGTCGTGCGCGACGACCTGAGGGGCCTCATGGGCGGGGCTCAGTGCCACCGTCGCCGCCTCCATCGCCGCCAGCGTGAGCAGGGCGCCGATCTTGGCCCCCATGCGGCCGCGGAACAGGATCCAGAGGCACAGCGGCGACAGCACCAGCCAGGCGATGCCGAGAGCGATGGCGAGCATGGGGCGTTCCTCTACGCGTCGGGTGAGCTTGCTAGCTCTCCGTAGTAGTTCAGAAGCGGAGAGTTCTCATCGCCTTGACTATCACATATCCCGAGCGTTGCGTGCTGTCTACGCGCCGTGACGTCAGCCCACCATGGGGGCGCCGCTGAGGACCGCGCCCGCGTCCTTCAGCTGGCCGAGCGCCGCCTGCGTGGTGTTCCTCGCCACGCCCGCCGTCAGGCCGAGCAGCACCCGGACCGCGAGCCCGTGCTCCACCGCGTCGAGCGCCGTGGCGCGCACGCAGTGGTCGGTGGCGATGCCGACGACGTCGACCGCGTGCACGCCTCGTTCGGCCAGCCACTCGGCCAGCGGCACGCCCGATCCTGAGGCGCCCTCGAAACCGCTGTAGGCGGCCGCGCCGGCGCCCTTGCTGAAGACCTCCTCGACCTTCGAGGTGTCGAAGTTCGGGTGGAAGTCCGCGCCGGTCGTGCCCGCGACGCAGTGGGCGGGCCAGGTCGTGGCGTAGTTGGGATGGTCCGCGAAGTGGACGCCGGGGTCGACGTGGTAGTCACGCGTGGCCACGACGTGGTCGTAGGGGTGCGCGGCCACGTGGTGGCTGATCGCCGCCGCGACCGCCGCGCCGCCCTGCACCGGGAGGCTGCCGCCCTCGCAGAAGTCGTTCTGCACGTCCACGATGATCAATGCGGTGCTCACACTATCGAGCCTACTCACCGCGGGCCCGTCGTGCCGGGGGTGGTGGGGGTCCAGAACCGCCGGTCGCCTCAGGCGAACTCGGTCGGGATGGCCGCGTACCCCCTGCCGAGGTGGAGGGCATCCTGCGGCAGCCGCCCGACGGCCGCCCGATGCCTGTCGCGCGCCGCCTCCAGCGGCTCCCTGCCGACGATCTCGCCGTCGCGCACCAGCTCGTGCAGCAACGGGATCCCGCCCTCGGGGGCGACGCCCGACGTGGTGACCAGCTCGGTGTCGTAGTGGCCCTGCTCGTCCATCAGGCGGTAGGCATGCTTGCGCCCGCCGCGCGACGGCTTGCCCACCGACCGCTTGGCGACCGCCTCCAGCTTGCCCGACGCCGTCTCCCTGGCCACCATCTTGTAGACCAGCGCGGCCGTGGGCACGCCCGACCCCGTCACCAGCGAGGTGCCCACGCCATACCCGTCGACGGGAGCCGCGGCGAGCGCCGCGATGGCGTACTCGTCGAGGTCGGAGGTGACCAGGATGCGGGTCTTGAACGCGCCGAGAGCGTCGAGCTGCTCGCGCACCTCCTGTGCGGCCGCCGCGAGGTCGCCCGAGTCGATGCGGACCGCGCCGAGCTTGTTGCCCGCCAGCTCCACCGCCGTCTGCACGGCCTCCGCGACGTCGTAGGTGTCGACCAGAAGCGTCGTGCCCTCGCCGAGCGAGGCGATCTGGGCCTCGAAAGCGCCCCGCTCGCTGTCGTGCAGCAGAGTGAAGGCGTGCGCGGCCGTACCGGCGGTGGGAACGCCGTACTCGCACCCCGCCATCAGGTTCGACGTCGAGGAGAACCCGGCGATGTAGGCCGCGCGGGCGGCCGCGACCGCGGCCCACTCGTGGGTACGGCGTGAGCCCATCTCGATGAGCGGCCTCGTGCCTGCGGCGTTCGTCATGCGGGAGGCCGCCGAGGCGATCGCGCAGTCGTGGTTCAGGACGGACAGGACCAGCGTCTCCAGCAGGACGGCCTCGGCGAACGTGCCCTCCACGACCAGGATGGGCGAGGCGGGGAAGTACAGATCGCCCTCGCGGTAGCCGTACATGCTCCCGGAAAATCGGTAATCGGCGAGAAACGCCAAAGTCGGCTCGTCCACCACTCCGTGCTCGCGCAGGAAGGTGAGCTCATCGTCACCGAAGCGGAAGCGCTCCAGTTCGTCCAGCACCCTGCCGACGCCGGCGACCACCCCATACCGTCGCCCTCCGGGCAAATGGCGGGCGAACACTTCGAAGACCGCCCGCCGGTGCGCCGCTCCGCTCTGGAGGGCCGCCTGCAACATCGTCAGCTCATAGTGATCTGTAAGCAACGCAGTGCTCATGGTCATTCTCACGAGTTCGAGACTACGGCCCAGATAGGGCAGACTCGAGGATGTGGGTAGCACCGCTCCAATCGCCGTCGAGCGTCCTTCAACGGACGTCCGACCCGATCTGCCATGGGTCACGATCGTCTGGAATGACCCGGTCAACCTGATGTCGTATGTGACCTATGTGTTCCAGACCGTGTTCGGCTACTCCAAGGAGAAGGCCGAGAAGCTCATGATGGACGTTCACCACAAGGGCAAGGCCGTCGTGTCCAGCGGCACGCGTGAAGAAATGGAACGCGATGTGCAGATTCTTCACTCCTACGGCCTGTGGGCGACGCTCCAGTCGGACTCGCTCTCGTGAGGTGGTGCCGGTGAGCTCGGGTTTCAAGTCTCGTCATGGCGGCGGGGTCATCGCGCAGTTCGAGGCCGCCGAGGTCTCGATCCTGCGGTCGCTGGTGACGCAGGTGCTCGGCCTCGTCGCTCCGGGAGAGACCGGCGACGACCCGCTGGAGCGCGCGCTCGGCATCGGCTCGGCCCAGGCGCCCACCGACCCGGTGCTGGCCAGGCTGTTCCCCTCCGCCTACTCCGACGACGCGTCGGCGGTGGAGTTCCGCCGCTACACCGAGGCGACGCTGCGGGAGGGCAAGCGGGCCGACGCGCAGACGATGCTGGACACCGCCAAGCCGGGGCGCACCGAGCTCACGGCCGAGCAGGCGCAGGCGTGGATGCGGTCGCTCAACGACGTACGGCTGGCGCTGGGCACGCGGTTGGAGGTGACGGAGGAGGTGCACGAGGAGATCGCGACCATGTCGGAGGACGATCCCCGGTATCCG
Organism: Nonomuraea sp. NPDC049152; assembly: GCF_040648355.1. Lineage (NCBI taxonomy): Bacteria > Bacillati > Actinomycetota > Actinomycetes > Streptosporangiales > Streptosporangiaceae > Nonomuraea > Nonomuraea sp. NPDC049152. Next base: position 288,365 of record NZ_JBEZDO010000008.1, read on the forward strand.
GCGTTCGTGACCTACGACTGGCTGACCTACCTCCAGGACACCCTCGTCCGCGCCCTCTGGTAGACCTTCCCGCCGTCGCACGAGCCGCTTCGGAGGGTCCTCGCGACAGGGCCCCCGGGCGTCGAGGCGGTCACGACGGCCCGGGTAATCTCTGCAGCATGCTGACGATCTCGCAGGATCTTGTCGACAGGATCATTGCGCATGCCCGTGCCGACCACCCCGACGAGGCGTGCGGGGTGATCGCGGGTCGTGGTGGCGTTCCCGAGCGGTTCGTCCCCATGGAGAACGCCGAGCGCTCACCCACCTTCTACCGCTTCGACTCGCTCGAGCAGCTGAAGGTGTGGCGCGAGATGGACGACCGCGACGAGGAGCCCGTCGTGATCTACCACTCGCACACCGCCACCGAGGCCTACCCCTCACGCACCGACGTGTCGTACGCGTCGGAGCCGAACGCCCACTACGTCCTGGTATCCACCAGGGAGGCGCTGGGCGAGCAGGCGGAGCTGCGCTCGTACCGCATCGTCGACGGGGTGATCACCGAGGAAGAGGTGACCATCACATGAGACGGCGAGCCGGGGCGATTCGCGCCGTGGGTACACTGCTGTCCATGACGGTCCGGCCTGTGCAGAGCTTCCTCTTCGCGCACACTCCGTCCGTTGTCGTCTACGACTGTCGCTGACCGGCAGTTTCACGGAATCCCTTATCCCGCGCCGGCGTTTGCCCGGGGGACGACGACATGAACGAGGAGACTGACCCGCGATGGCCATCGAGGTTCGCATCCCGACCATCCTGCGCAACTACACCGACGGCGCCAAGGCCGTCGACGCCGAGGGCGCCACGCTCGACGAGCTGATCAGCAACCTGGAGTCCCGGCACCCGGGCATCAAGGACCGGCTGGTCGACCAGGGCGCGCTGCGCCGCTTCGTGAACGTCTATCTCAACGACGAGGACGTCCGCTTCCTCGGCGGGCTCGGCACGCCTGTCGCCGACGGCGACACCGTGACCGTGCTGCCCGCCGTCGCCGGCGGCTCCCGCTGACCTCCGGCTGCACCACGCCCCGGGCCAGGCCCGGCGCGGCAGGCTCTGGCCCGGGTGGCCGAGCCGGATGAGCCGGCCTCGGGCCCGGCCGGTGACGAACCGCCGGCCCCGCGCTCACCAAGGGCCGGGTCCGGGGGCGTGGTCCGGAGGTTCCTGTGGCGCGACCCGTCGTGCCACGTCCCAGATCCCTGTGAACGCCGAAGCGGAAGCCGTAGACCATGCGCTTTGACTCCCTGATCGACTCCGTCGGTCGCACGCCGCTCGTGGGCCTGCCCAGGCTCTCGCCCTCCGACGACGTCCGGATCTGGGCCAAGCTCGAGGACCGCAACCCCACGGGATCCATCAAGGACCGTCCCGCGCTGTGGATGATCGAGCAGGCGGAGAAGGACGGCCTGCTCACCCCTGGCTGCACGATCCTGGAGCCGACCAGCGGCAACACCGGCATCTCGCTGGCGATGTCGGCCAAGCTCAAGGGCTACAAACTGATCTGCGTCATGCCGGAGAACACCTCCGACGAGCGCCGCCAGCTCCTGCGGATGTGGGGGGCTGAGATCATCTCCTCGCCCGCCGCGGGCGGCTCCAACGAGGCGGTCAGGCGGGCCAAGCAGCTCGCGGCGGAGAACCCGTCGTGGATCATGCTCTACCAGTACGGCAACCCCGCCAACTGGCGCTCCCACTACGAGTCGACGGGCCCCGAGATCCTCCAGGATCTGCCGACCGTGACGCACTTCGTGGCAGGGCTCGGCACGACCGGCACGCTCATGGGCGTGGGCCGCTACCTGCGCGAACACGTGCCCGACGTGCAGATCGTGGCCGCCGAGCCGCGTTACGGCGAGCTCGTGTACGGCCTGCGCAACGTCGACGAGGGCTTCATCCCCGAGCTGTACGACGAGTCCGTGCTGACCACGCGCTTCTCCGTCGGCTCCGGCGACGCGCTGCGCCGTACCAGGGAGCTGCTGGCCGCGGAGGGGATCTTCGCGGGCGTCTCCACCGGCGCGGCCCTGCACGCCGCGCTGGGGATGGCGGGCAAGGCCGTGAAGGCGGGCGCGCGGGCCGACATCGTGTTCGTGGTGGCCGACGGCGGATGGAAGTACCTGTCGACCGGCGCCTACGAGGGCACGCTCGACGAGGCGGAGAACAGGCTCGAAGGCCAGCTCTGGGCCTGAGCCGAGGGCCAGGGGCTCAGCGCAGCTCGTTCTCGAGCAGGCCCATCATGAGGAAGTCGTGCCGCTTGCCTCTGCTGCGGAACGCCTCCCTGCGCCTGCCCTCCTCGACGAAGCCGACCTTCTCGTAGACCCGCACGGCGGCGGCGTTGTCGGCGACCACCCAGAGCATGACGCGGTGCAGGCCGATCTCCTCGAAGGCGTACCTGCAGATCACCCGCAGGGCGTCGGTGGCGTAGCCGCCGCCCCAGTGGCCGCGGTCGCCGATCGCGATGCTCTGCAGGATGGCCTCGCCGTGGACGAAGTCGGTCTCGCCGAGAGCGACATACCCGATCAGCTTCTCCTCGGCGAGGGTCTCGATGCCGAGCAGCATCTCCTCGAAGGTGTTGCGCGGCCTGTTCTCGCCCTTCTCCATGCTCTGGGCGAGCGAGATCGGGGGCGTGCCGTCCATCCATCGGCCGACCTCGGGGTCGTGATACCAGCGCCACATGGCCTCGCTGTCGGCCGGCTCCAGGGCTCGCAGGCGGACTCGCTCTCCGGTCAGCATGGGGACACACCTATCGAGGTTTCCGGCCGGGACGCAACGGGTTTTCCGCCTTCGGCGGTCAGGAGAGGAGCGAGCCCGCGCCGCGGATCAGGTGGCGCGGCCCCACGAGGAAGCCGTCTGATGCGGAGTTCGTCCCTGTCATGTGCCCTTCTCTTCGGTGGAACGGTGGCGGTCGCGCAGGACCTCGATGCCGTCGAGCAGGCGGCTCAGGCCGTGGTGGACGCTCGGGGCGAGGTGGTCGCCGTCGTCCTCGACGAGGCCCTCCTCGGCCATGAGCGACGACAGGACGGGGAAGCGCCCGGGGTCGAGGTGCCGCTCCAGGACCTGGCCGTAGGCGGCCGCGGCCGCCGGGTCGAGCTCGGTGGCCACCCTGGCCAGGTCGCGGACGGCGCTGGAGATGAAGGTGGCCGTCGGGATCAGCTCGGCGCGGTCCAGCCCGGCTCGGGACAGCGGGCTCAGCAGGGCCTCGAACCACGCCAGCTCGTTGGGGCCCACGGGCGCGCTGAGCGTGGGCGCCCGTGCCAGCCACGGGTGGCGCAGGTAGAGCTCCCACAGCGCATCGACCCACGACTCGATCTCGGCGCGCCAGGCCACCGGCGAGGACGGTGGCGCGGGAGGGCGGCCCGTGGCCACGTCGATCATGGCCGCGACGAGCCGGTCCTTGCCAGGGATGTGCCGGTAGAGCGCCATCGAGGTGTAGCCCAGCTCCGACGCCACACGCTGCATCGACAACGCGTCCAGGCCCTCGGCGTCGGCGATCGCGACGGCGGCGTCCACGATCAGCCAGGCGCTGAGCCTGGGGCGGCCGTCGTCCTCACGTTCGTCGCTCGCGCGCCACAGCAGGTCGGCGACGGCGGCCAGGTCGGTCGAGCCGGTACGGCTCGCAGGTGGCATCGCTCCTCCATCGGGGGGTGTTTATGCCATATACTGGATTTATAACATAAACGTCAGCGATTCGGAGGCGACGTCGTGATCGCACTGGTCACCGGCGGGAACCGTGGACTCGGGCTGGAGATCGGCAGGCAGCTCGCCGACCTCGGGCACACCGTCCTGCTCACCGCACGCTCCATGGAGGCGGCCACCGCCGCGGCGGACCGGCTGGGGTCCGACGTCCATCCGCTACGGCTCGACGTCACCTCGCAGGAGGACGCCGAGCGGGTGGCCGCCGAGCTCGCCGAACGGTTCGGGCGGCTGGACGTCCTGATCAACAACGCCGCCATCGCCTACGACACCTGGCAGCGCGCCATCGACGCGGACCTGGACATCGTCAGGGAGGCGGCCGAGACCAACCTGTACGGCCCGTGGCGGCTGGCCCAGGTGCTGCTGCCGCTGCTGCGCAAGAGCAGGCATCCCAGGATCGTCAACGTCTCCAGCGAGGCGGCGTCACTGGCGAGCATGGGCGGCGGCACCCCGGCCTACAACACCACGAAGGTCGCGCTCAACGGTCTCACCAAGATGCTGGCCAGCGAGCTGCGATCCGAGGGGATCCTGGTGAACGCGATCTGCCCGGGGTGGGTCGCCACCGACATGGGCGGGCCAGGCGGCCGTCCCGTCGCGGCGGGCGCGTCGGGCATCGTCTGGGCGGCCACCCTTCCCGACGACGGCCCGACAGGGGGCTTCTTCCGCGACGGCCGTGAGCTGCCCTGGTGACCCGGGCGCCACAGGCGAACGAAAAGGGCCGCGCCCCCGGAGCACCGGGAGCGCGGCCCTTCGGTCAGCCGCTCAGTTGAACAGGACGCGGAGCGAGAAGCTGGCCTCGCCGCCGCTCTGCTTGCCGCTGAAGCCCACCGCGCTGAGGACCTTGGCGTTGGCCTGGTCGTCGCCGGTGAGGTTGTTGATGTACAGCGGCTCGATCTTGTCCACGTCCACGAACAGGGCGAAGGTCGCGCTGCCCGCGTCGGGGATCGCGGTCTTGAAGCTCTCGCTGTCGCCCAGCGAGCCGTCCTCCGACAGCAGCTTCGCGTACTCGGGCGTGGTCGCGATGGTCACCGTGCCGTCGCCGGGGACCTTGGCGAGCTGCGGAGCGGGCTGGCCCTGGTCGGTGAAGGCCTTCTCGATCTTCCCGATGACCTCCTGCGCCTTGGCGGGATCGGTGACGATCTTCACGCCCGCCTTGGGCATCTGGCCGCTCTGGCCGAGGTTGGCCAGGCCGTCACCGTCGACCGCGAGGGTCAGGTTCTTGCCGAGCAGCGTCGACAGGTCGGCGGGCAGCGCCAGGCCGTACTTCTGCTGGGCCATCTCGACGAACTGCTGGAAGCCGGCACCCTCCTGGGTGGCTGCCATGCCCTTCTGCAGCTCGCCCCACTGCTTGGTGATCGCCTCGTCCAGGCCGGAGATCGACAGCGCGCCCACCGTGGAGGCGGGCAGCGTGGAGATGTCGGCGGCCTGCGGGTCGCCCGTGGCCATGGCCTCGGCGCCGCGGACGACGCCCGCGAACTCCGCGTAGGCGGAGTCGAAGCGCAGGGCGGCGGCGAACCTGGCGTTCTTCGCCTTCTCCAGCAGCTGCTTCTGCTCGGCGGTCATCTCGGCCATCTCGGCCATCTTGCCGACGCTCATCCACGTCGACAGCACGCCGGGCTCGCCGAGCGCGTCGAAGTCGGAGCTGAAGTCGGCGTTCTCCGCGAGCGTGGGCCCGGCGGCGTACTTGTCGGCCGCGGCCTGGCCGGAGGACAGGATCGCGTAGTCCTCGCGGAAGGCGATCCCGTACTCGTCGTCGCCCATCAGCTTGGCGATGCCGGCCTTGGCCGCCGCCTCGTCCTTGACCTGGACGGCCACGGCGAAGCCGGGCGTCTGACCCTTGGGCGCGGGCAGGGCCGCGAAGCCCATCCTGCTGCCCAGCCACGGGTCGATGTCCTTGGCGAAGTCGAGCTTCTTCAGGTCGTCGCTGTCGGCCTTGAGCGCGTCGAACAGCGCCTGGCGCGGGTCGTCGCCGGTGATCCTGTCCTTGGTGACCGTGAACTTCCTGGCCAGGTTGAACAGGGCGATCTTCTGGTTGGCGGCGGGGTCGAGGTCGACGCGCACATACGCCATGGCGCCGGCGGGAAGCACCTCGTGCGGCTGCGTGCCGCCACCGCCGAGGAAGGAGCTCGCGGCCCAGACGCCGCCGCCTCCGACGAGCACGACCAGCAGGGCCGCGATGCCCGCGATCAGCCAGCCCCTGCCGCCCTTCTTGGCCGGCTGCTGCTGGGGCGGACCCCAGCCGTCAGGTCCCTGCTGCTGCCAGCCCGCGGGCTGCTGCACGGTCTGGTCACCGTAGGAGTACTGCTGGTTCTGCTGCTGATACGGCTGCTGCTGCCCGTAACCCGGCTGCTGCTGGCCATATCCCTGCTGGCCCTGCTGGCCGTAACCCTGCTGGGCGTAGTCGGGCTGCCCGTAGTTCGGCTGCCCGTAGCCTTGCTGGCCTTGTCCCTGCTGGCCGTAGGTGGGCTGCTGCTGCTGATAGGGCTGCTGGTATGGCTGCTGCTGCGGCGGATAGGGCTGCTGCTGCGGGTACGGCTGGTCGCCCTGCGGCGCCGGCTGACCGTCGTTCCATCGATAGGCCGTGGTCCGCTCTGGGTCCTGGCCGCCAGGGGGCGTATTCGCAGACATCACTCAACTCACAATGTGGACTTATTGACCACAGTGAAGTTAGTGCATGTGACTAGAGAGCTGGTTGCAAAGCACTGAAACCGGCCCATCTACGGTGATCTAGACCCGGCTGAGTTCCCTGCGGTGCGCGATGAGGTGCACCTCGCCCGTGTCGCTGGAGGCGACCACGTCCCACGGCACGAACGTGCATCCCGCGTAGACGACGCGGGCCAGCATCCGCGACAGCCAGCCCGGCCTACCCTCCCTGTCGCGGGTCAGGCCGAGCATCACGGGCGCGCGTCTGGCCGAGACCACGAGGCCCATGACGGTGTGGCTCTGCATGGACTCGTCCCTGTTCTTGACCACGCGGATGTCGACCACGTGGCCGACCCATATGCCCTGGGCGTCCCAGACGGACTGGCCCATAAGTGCTGTCAACCCCATGATCCAACCGTGCCATCGGGAGGGTGTTTCCGCAGGTAGGCGCGCTGGAGGCGGGATGTCGTAGAGTATGGAGCCACTAGAATTTAGTTCGGGAGCGGGCATGACGAAGTTCGACGAGGCGACGCAGGCGATCAGGGTCGACGAGGGCGTCTACGACGTGTGCCTCGATCCCGGCTATTCCATCGGCGGCCCGCTCAACGGCGGGTACCTGATGGCGGTCCTCCTGCGGGCCGCCGTGGACGCCTCTCCGCACGAGCATCCGGTGAGCACGACCACGCAGTTCCTCCGCTCCCCGCGTCCCGGTCCTGCCAGGGTGGTGGTGGAGCAGACGAAGGCGGGCAGGACCGCGGCGTTCGCGAGGGCGAGGCTGATCCAGGACGATGTCCCGCAACTGGAATCGCTGATCACGACGGCCACCCTGAAGGACGTCGAGCCGATCTACGCCGAGGAATCGGCTGTCGAGATGCCGGCGATGGAGGAATGCGTCCAGCTGCCCGACCCGAAGCCGGAGTCGGGGATGACGTTGAACGCGCAGATGGACATGCGCTTCGACCCGCCCACGATCGGGTGGCTGCAGGGCAGGCCGACGGGGCGTCCCGAGGCGCGCGCGTACTTCAGGATGGCCGAGCCGCAGGACCCCGATCCCTACGTGCTGGCGCTGGCGGTTGACGCGCTGCCCCCTGTCGTGTTCTCGGCCGGGCAGCGGGGGTGGGCGCCGACCGTCGACCTGACCTGGCACCTGCGGGCGCTGCCGTCGCCGGGGTGGCTCACGCTGCTCGGCAGCGGACGGCTCGTCGCCGACGGGTGGTTCGACGAGGAGGTGGAGGTGCGGGACTCCGCGGGCAGGCTGGTGGCCCAGTCCCGCCAGCTGGCGCGTGTCGGACGCGGCTGAAGCTCCCGTGCGGGTGGGCGGGGGCAGGGGAGGAGACGGCAGAGCCACGGCCCTCGTGTGAGGATTCTTACGCTGTGGTGATCCCGCAGGTCGCCTACCCTCTGAAGCGTGCCGGACGCGAGCATTGGAATATTCGACAGCGGGGTGGGCGGCCTGACCGTCGCCAGGGCGATCATCGACCAGCTGCCCCACGAGTCCCTCACCTACGTGGCCGACACGGCCCGCCAGCCGTACGGGCCGAAAAAGATCGCCGAGGTGCGCGAGTACGCGCTGGAGGTGATGGACCACCTCGTCGAGAACGACGTCAAGATGCTCGTCATCGCCTGCAACAGCGCCAGCGCCGCCGTGCTGCGGGACGCGCGCGAGCGCTACGACGTCCCGGTGATCGAGGTGATCCAGCCGGCGACCAGGCGCGCAGTCAAGGCCACCCGCAACGGCAGGGTCGGCGTGATCGCGACGCGCGCCACGATCGAGTCGATGGCCTATCACGACGCCTTCGCCGCGGCCCCCGACGTCACTCTCACCGGCGTGGCCGCACCGCGCCTGGTGGAGTACGTGGAGCGCGGCGAGACGATGAGCGACGAGCTCATCGAGGTCGTCCGCGACTACCTGGCTCCCATTCAGGAGGCCGGGTGCGACACCCTCATCCTCGGCTGCACCCACTACCCGCTGCTGACCGGCGCCATCTCCTACGTCGCGGGTGACGGGGTCACGCTGGTCTCCAGTGCGGAGGAGACGGCCAAGGACGTCTACCGGATCCTCCACGACCGCGGTCTCGCCAACGGTGCCACCTCCCCCCAGCACCGCTTCAGCGTGACCGGCGACTCCGCACTCTTCGCCGACCTGGGCAGGCGCTTCCTCGGGCCCGAGATCGAAGCGGTCGAGCTGGCCGCAGTTGGGGGTACCACCACCTCGAACGGGAGGTCCGCATGAAGGTGACGATCGTCGGGTGCTCGGGGAGCTTTCCCGGGCCCGACAGCCCAGCGTCCTGCTACTTGGTCGAGGTCGAGGGCTTTCGCATGCTGCTCGACCTGGGCAGCGGCTCACTCGGCGCGCTTCAGCGCCACATCGACCTCTACGACGTCGACGCCATCTGCCTGTCGCATCTGCACGCCGACCACTGCCTGGACATCTGCGGCTACCACGTGGCCCGCACGTACGGGCCTGACGCGCCGTACCCGAGGATTCCCGTCTACGCGCCGCGTGACGCGCCCCGCAGGCTGGCCGCCGCCTACGGCATGCCGGAGGAGCCCGGCCTTGAGACGGCCTTCGCGTTCGCGCCGCTGTCGCCAGGACGGTTCGCCGTCGGCCCCTTCGAGGTCACGGCTGGCCTGGTCAACCACCCCGTCGAGGCGTACGGCTTCCGCGTCTCGCACGCGGGCAGGACGCTGGCCTACTCGGGTGACACCGGCGAGTGCGCCGAGCTGGTGAAGCTGGCCGACGGCGCCGACCTGCTGCTGTGCGAGGCGTCGTTCGTGGAGGGGCCCGACCTCACCCCCGACCTTCACATGACGGGGCGTCAGGCGGCCGAGCACGCGGCCAAGGCGAAGGCGGACAGGCTGGTGCTGACCCACCTGGTCCCGTGGAACGACAGCGCGCGCGTTCTGGAGGAGGCCTCGCGCGGCGCCTTCGGCGGTCCCATCGAGCTGGCTCGCAGCGGCGCCGTGTACGACCTGACCTGAACGGTCAAGGGCGTTGTTGCACGGGGATAGGGTGATCTGCATGTCTCGACAGGATGGACGCGCTCCCGACCAGCTCCGCCCGGTGAAGATCACCAGAGGGTGGATCACCCACGCCGAGGGATCGGTGCTGGTGGAGTTCGGCGGCACGCGCGTGCTCTGCGCCGCCTCCGTCCAGGACAGCGTGCCGCGCTGGCGCAGGGGCAGCGGGCAGGGCTGGGTGACGGCCGAGTACGCGATGCTGCCGAGGTCGACCAACACCCGCAACGACCGCGAGTCGGTGAAGGGGAAGATCGGCGGGCGCACGCACGAGATCTCCAGGCTGATCGGCCGCTCGCTGCGCGCCTGCGTCGACTACAAGGCGCTCGGTGAGAACTCCATCCTGCTCGACTGCGACGTCCTGCAGGCCGACGGCGGCACCCGCACCGCCGCGATCACCGGCGCCTACGTCGCGCTGGCCGACGCGGTCGCGTGGATGCGCGAGCGGAAGATGTGCCCGGGCGACCCGCTGGTCGACTCGGTGGCCGCGGTGTCGGTCGGCGTGGTGAAGTCCACGCCGATGCTCGACCTCTGCTACGTGGAGGACGTCGCCGCCGAGACCGACATGAACGTCGTGATGACAGGATCGGGGGCCTTCGTCGAGGTGCAGGGCACCGCGGAGGGCGCCCCATTCGACCGCAGGGCCCTCGACCAGCTGCTCGACCTCGCGGTCGCGGGCTGCGAGGAGCTGACGCTGCACCAGCAGGAGGCACTGGGCCGATGAGAATCGTGCTGGCGACCCGCAACGCGGGCAAGATCGTCGAACTGCGCCGGATCCTCGGCGGCTTCGAGGTCGTGGGCCTCGAGGAGTTCCCCGAGATCGGCGAGGTGGCCGAGACGGGGCTCACGTTCGCCGAGAACGCCCTGCTCAAGGCGCACGCCGTCGCCCAGGGGTCGGGGCTGCCCGCCGTGGCCGACGACTCGGGGCTGTGCGTCGACGCGCTCAACGGGATGCCCGGCGTGTTCTCCGCGCGGTGGTCGGGCAAGCACGGCGACGACGACGCCAACCTCGACCTGCTGCTCGCGCAGGTGTCCGACGTTCCCGACGACCGGCGCACGGGCCGGTTCGTGTGCGCGGCCGCGCTGGCGCTGCCGTCCGGCGAGGAGCGGGTGGTCGAAGGGGATCTGCAGGGGCGGCTGCTGAGGGAGCGGCGCGGAACGAACGGGTTCGGCTACGACCCGATCTTCGTACCTGACGGGGAGTCGCGGACCACCGCGGAGATGACGGCCGAGGAGAAGGACTCGATCAGCCACCGAGGGCGCGCCTTCCGCGCCCTCGCCCCGATCGTCACCGACCTCCTCAGCTGACCCGGCCGGGTCGCGCGACGTCGTCGTTCCGTACGGCAAGCCCGGCCAAGGCCACCGCGGTCACCGCTGACCGCCCGTCCATCACGCCACTCCAGCGACGACGCGCACCCGCCGTGACGTCTGCCGCGCTTCGTAACCGGTGCGTAAGATCTCCCGCCACGCGGCAGGCGTAGCGTTTTCCCGTGGAGAGCTACAAGGTCGTGCCCGCATGGGCGGGGGCCGTCATCGGACTGGTCGCGGGAGCGGTGGCGCTGGGCGTCGCGTATGTGGTCGCGGCGGTGGTGGGGCCGGGCTCGTTCCCTGTCGTCGCGGTCGGCGACGCGGCGGTGGACCTGGCTCCCCCGCCCGCCAAGGAATGGGCGATCGCGACGTTCGGGGAGAGCGACAAGGCGGTCCTCGTGGCCGGCGTGGTGGCCGTGCTCACGCTGGTCGCCGCGCTGCTCGGGGTGCTGTCGAGGCGGAGCGTCGGCTTCGGGCAGGCGGGCTTCGCCGTGTTCGGGGTGGTCGGGCTGCTGGCGGCGCTCACCAGGCCGGACTCGGGAGTGGCCGACGGGCTGTCGACGGTGGTCGGGGCGCTGGCCGGGTCGTGGGCGCTCACCCTGCTGTTCAGACGGGCGGTCGCGCCGCTCCCCGCCGTGACGCCCACACCAGACGCCTTCCGCGCGGCTGACGAGGAAGACGGCACGTGGGCGCGTGAAGGGGAAGGCGTCACCCGCGCGGGTGACGGGCAAGGCGGCATGCGCGCGGGTGAAGGGGAAGGCGGCACGGGTACGCGGGCCGGTGCGGAAGGCGGCGCCGAGGGAGCGCTGGAGATCGAGCGGCCCGCGGTGATGCGGGCGGAAGCCGCGCTCCACGCCTTCGACAGGCGGCAGCTCATGCTCGGCGTGGCCGGCGGGATCGCCGTCGCGGGGGCGGCGGCCGTGGCGGGGCAGGTGCTGTCCGGGCGCAGAGTGGGGGACACCGCGAGGGTCGGCGTGGCGCTGCCGAAGCCGGCCACCCGCGCGAAGCCGCTGCCCTCCGGGGTCGACTTCCGCATCAACGGCCTGTCGCCGTTCGTCACGCCGAACAAGGACTTCTACCGGGTGGACACCGCGATCATCGTCCCCCGGGTGAACCCGAACGACTGGACGTTGCGCATCCACGGCATGGTCGACCGGCCGATCGAGCTCACCTTCGACGACCTGCTCAAGCGACCGCTGACTGAGGCGGACATCACGCTCACCTGCGTGTCGAACGAGGTCGGCGGGCCTTACGTGGGGAACGCGCGGTGGTTGGGGGTGCGGATGGCGGATGTCCTCCGCGAGGCCGGTATCCAGAAGAATGCGGACATGTTGTTGTCCACGTCGGCGGACGGGTTCACCTGCGGCACCCCGGTGGACATCGTGATGGACGGCAGGGACGCGCTGTTCGCCATCGCGATGAACGGCGAGGCGCTGCCGGTCGACCACGGCTTCCCCACCAGGCAGGTGGTGCCCGGGCTCTATGGCTACGTGTCGGCCACCAAGTGGGTCGTGGACATCAAGGTGACGCGGTTCGACACCGACGAGGCGTACTGGACGCCACGCGGGTGGGCCGCCAAGGGGCCGATCAAGACCGAGTCGCGGATCGACCTGCCCAAACCGGGCGCGACGCTGAAGCGGGGCCGTACGACGATCGCGGGAGTGGCATGGGCGCAGCACACCGGGGTCGAGGCGGTGGAGGTGCGGATCGACGGGGGCGCGTGGCAGCGGGCCAGGCTAGCGCAGGTGCCCGGCCCTGACACCTGGCGGCAGTGGGCGCTGGAATGGGACGCGACGCCGGGCGAGCACACGATCCAGGTGCGGGCCACGGACGCGGCCGGCCGTACCCAGACCGAGCGGGAGGCCCCTGTCGCGCCTGACGGGGCGACCGGGTGGCACACCATCTCGGTGAGCGTCGGCTGAACGCGGGCGTGGGGATCCGCCCGCGGGGCCGGAACTCCAAGGACGTTCCGGCAGGTCCTGCCGGTGAGGGGCGCGCCTGCCGGCTGTCGGCGGGCCCGGGACGCGACTCGGGAGTCCAGGTAAATCTCCGAACCTCCTGACTCTGAGCGATCGGCAGCCTACGATCGGTCGTCGATGACGAAGGAGGCGGCGAGATGTTTCGCGAGAGCCTTCCCGAGGGCCACTACAACCCGCTGATCGCCGACGGTCTGCGGTGGCGCGACTACGAGCGGGCCGCAGAGTCCGCACCGGAGCCCGTCGCGCGCGATCCCGACTGGTTCGACCTGCCGCACCGCCCGCCGCGCCTGTCCGGCTGCAGGCCGTACGGCGTGCCCGGCGGGCTGGCCCGCACCGACCCACAGGCGGAGTCCGACCTGCTGCAGGCGCTGCCGCCGGGCACCAGGTTCGCCGACCCGCGCGGCACCTGGGTCAGGCTGGTCAACGGCATGGGCGCCGCGGAGGATCCGTTCAGGGCGAGCAACGCGGTCGACTGCGCGCTCGCGGTGGTGTCCACCTGGCACGGTGAGCCTGCGGTCGCGGCGCCCCGGCAGCCCGAGTACGACACGGTGGGCCGCCCGCTGCTCATGGGCGAGACGGGCGGCACGGCGCGGATCGAGCGATGGCTGGGCCGGCGCCTGGAGTGCGTGGGGCAGGGCAGGCAGGCCTACACCGTGATCGCCCAGCGGCTGGCGGAGGCAGGCCACGGCGCGTCCGCGGTCATCGTGGTGCGCTGGCCCGGCGGCGGCTCCCACGCGTGGAACGCCGTCAACGCCGACGGCGAGGTGATCTGGATCGACGCGCAGCGGGGGCACATGGCCGTCGAACCACCCTACGAGACGGTGACCGGCGTGTTCTGCGCGATCGTCGACAGGCGAGGTGAGCAGGGGTGAACCTGGACCAGGCGCGCGCGGTAGCGGAGGAGTACTTCAACGGCGGCCGGGCCGACCCCGTGGAGCTGGGCCTCTACGCCTTCGGCGAGGGCTACGTGGTGTGGGAGAAGCCGTCCGAGCCCGACGACCCCTCCGTGCTGCCCGAGACGGTCGGCGGCGGCTGCGTCGTGATCGACAGGCAGACCGGTGAGCTGGTGATCAGGCCGCTGCTCGATCCCGAGACGGTGGCCGAGCAGTGGCCAGGCCGCCATCCCCGCTGACGGCCGGACCACCGCGAAGGGCGTCAGCTGCTCGCCAGCGAGGTGACGATCGACGCGCGGGCCGCCTTGCGCGCCGGCAGCACGGCCGCGAGCACGCCCGCCAGCCCCGACAGCGCCACGAACAGCGCGATCTGTCCGAAGGGCACCGACAGTATCGACTCGTCCATCATGGTTCTGACGGCCGCCCAGCCGAAGGCGACGCCGAGCGTCACCCCGACGAGCGCGCCGATCAGGCCGAGCACCAGCGCCTCCACCGACAGCATCCTGCGCAGCTGCGGCCTGGTCAGACCGAGCGCCCTCAGCAGAGCGGACTCGCGGGTGCGTTCGTGGACCGACAGCGACAGCGTGTTGGCGATGCCGAGCAGCGAGATGAGGATCGCCAGGCCGAGCAGCCCTGTGACGATCATCAGCGTCATGTCGAGGGCGTCGTCGTACTCGCCGCGCACGTCGGTCGAGCTGATCACCTGCACGGTCGGGAAGGCCGCGGTGGCCGCCTCCACCACGTCACGGGTCTTGTCGGGATCGACGCCGTCCTTGATCTTGATATAGATCTTCGAGTCGGGCGTCCTGCCGAAGTACTGGTCGTAGGCGTCGGGGGAGAGCGTGACGGACGGCAGCAGGCTCTCGTCGTCGAGCAGCTGCCCGACCTTGAGTGTGACCGTTCCCTCCCGCTTGGTGGTGAGCTGGAGCGTGGAGCCCGCCTTCAGTCCCCATTCCTTGGCGACGCTCTCGGCCAGCGCGACCTCGCCAGGGCCGAGCGGCTTGAGCTTGGCGGGGCCGGTGAACGTGCCGACCTCGCGGTCGACCTTGCCGACCTTCGCGCTCGTGTCGCGGATCTGCAGGACGGAGTCGAACTCCGGCTTGGCTCGAAGCGTGTCGCCGACCGTGCGGGGGATCGCCGCCTCGCGGTCCTGGGTGGCGACCAGGTAGTCAGCGGGGAACTGGGAGTCGAGCTTGGCCGCCATCGTCACCCTGGTCGAGGCGGTCATCACCGAGATGACCGTCATCAGCGTCACGCCGATGGTCAGCGCGATCGTCGTGGTGGCCGCCCGCTTGGGGTTGCGGCCGGAGTTGTCGACGGCCAGCCGTCCTGGCACCCCGAACAGGGCGCGCGGCACCCAGCCCACCAGCCTGCTGAGCGGCTTGACCAGCACAGGGCCGAGGATCAGGACCGCCAGGAAGATCAGCGAGCAGCCGCCCATCGCGACGAAGAGCGAGACCTGCTCCCCAGGGGCCATGAACACCGCCGCGCCGGTCGCGCCGGCCCCCGCCAGCAGGAGAAGCCCCGCGACGACCACGCGGATCACGCCCGCGCGGTAGGTCTGCTCCTCCACCTGGCTGCGCAGCGCCGCGATCGGCGCGACGCCGGTGGCCGAGCGGGCGGGCAGCAGCGCGGCGCCCACGGTCACCACGAGGCCGACGGCGAGCCCGACGGCGATCGTCAGAGGCGCGAGCGACGGGCCGAGCCCGGTGGGCAGCGGCGCGTCCAGCGTGCGGAGCACGGCCATCGCGCCCGCGCCGAGCCCGTATCCGGCGGCGAGGCCGAGCACGGAGGAGAGCAGGCCGACGACCACCGACTCCAGCAGCACCGAGCCGAACACCTGCCCGCGCGTCGCGCCGATGCAGCGCAGCAGCGCCATCTCCCTGGTCCGCTGGGCGACCAGGATGTTGAAGGTGTTGTAGATGACCAGCGCGGCCACCATCATGGCGATCAGGCCGAAGATCAGCAGGCCCAGCTTGATGAACTCGATCTGCACGCCGTTGCTCTTGGCCAGGGCCGCGGCCAGCTCGTGCCCGGTCTTGATGTCGTAGGCCTGGCCGAGGGTCGCGGTGACGGTCCGCTTGAGCGCGGCGGGGTCGCCGCCCGCCAGGTCGATCTCGCGAAAGCCCTTCTCTCCCGTCAGCCGCTGCGTGGTCGCGGTGGTGAAGCCGACCGCGCCGGTGTAGCCGAGCTCCTGGTCCAGGCCGATGTCGAAGACGCCGACCAGCTTGAACGCCTGCTTGCCGCCCTTGCGGTCGAGCACAGTGACGGTGTCGCCGACCTTGAAGCCCTGCTTGCGCGCGGTGTTCTCGTCCACGATCGCCTGGTCGGCCCCGGCGGGAGCGGCGCCGTCCGTGATCGTCGTGCGGTTGGTCGCGGAGATCGCGGTGGTCGGCAGGTCGCCGATCGTCTTGCCGTTCTTGTCCAGCAGCGGCGCGCTGCCGCGCACCTGCCCCTGGACGTCGGTCACGCCGTCGAGGCCGCGCAGGCGTTCGATGAGCTTCTGGGGAAGCGCCTGCCCGCCCGCCTTCGGCAGTACGGCGACCGCCACCTTCTCGGCGTCCGCGGTGACCTTCTGCGCGAACCCGGCCTCGATGGTGTCGGTGAGCACGAACGTGCCCGCGATGAAGCCCACGCCGAGCGTGATCGCCAGGGAGGTGAGCAGCAGGCGCAGCTTGTGCGCCCGCAGGCCTGCGAGAGTCGTCTTGATCACTTGGCTTCCAGCCTCATCAGCGTGTCGAGCACCGACTGCGGAGAGGGCTGGGCCAGCTCGCTGACCAGCTCGCCGTCGCGCAGGAAGATGACGCGGTCGGCGTAGGCGGCGGCGACAGGGTCATGGGTGACCATCACGATCGTCTGGCCGAGCTCGCGGACGCTGGTGCGCAGGAAGGACAGCACCTCGGCGCCGCTGCGCGAGTCGAGGTTGCCCGTGGGCTCGTCGGCGAAGATCACCTGCGGCTTGCTGATCAGGGCGCGGGCGACGGCCACGCGCTGCTGCTGGCCGCCGGACAGCTCGGTCGGCTTGTGGCCGAGCCTGTCCTTCAGGCCCACCGTCTGGATGACCCGGTCGAACAGCACGGCGTCGGCCTGGCGTCCGGCGATCTCCAGCGGCAGCCTGATGTTCTCCTCGGCGGTCAGCGTCGGCAGCAGGTTGAACGCCTGGAAGATGAAGCCGATCCTGTCCCTTCGCAGCAGCGTGAGCCGTTTGTCGCTGAGCCCGGTCAGCTCGACGTCGCCGATGTGGACGTGGCCGCCGGTCACCGTGTCGAGCCCGGCCAGGCAGTGCATCAACGTCGACTTGCCCGAGCCCGAAGGGCCCATGATCGCGGTGAAGGCGCCGGTGGCGAACGAGACGTCCACCCCGCGCAACGCGTGCACCCGCGTGTCGCCCTGCCCGTAGGTCTTCGTCAGTCCGGTGGCCACCACGGCGGGCCTCAGGGATATCTGTGTCGCTGTCACGCAGAAGACGCTATGAGGGAGAAAGCGGGTTTCCCTGGGACCCGAGGAGGGACTTCCTGTCACACCTCAGACGACCCGGATCAGCCTTTCGGCCGATCCGAGAGCCGAACCGGGCCCGATCTAGGGCCGGTGCGAGGGCCGGTCGGGGAGCCGGTCCGACGGGACGATCAGCCCCGCCTCGTAGGCGTAGACCACCACCTGCGCCCTGTCGCGCAGACCCAGCTTGGCCAGCACCCTGCCCAGGTGCGTCTTCACCGTCGCCTCCGCCAGGTCGAGCCGCCCGGCGATCTCGGTGTTGGACAGTCCGCGCGCCACCAGCATCATGACCTCCCGCTCCCTGGCCGTCAGCAGGCTCCCGTCGGGAAGCCGTTCGGTGGTCAGCTGCGCGGCGAACTTGGCGAGCAGCCTGCGCGTGGCGCTCGGCGCCATCACCGCGTCGCCGTTGTGCACCGAACGGATCGCGCTCACCAGGTCGGAGGGCGGCACGTCCTTCAGCAGGAAGCCGGACGCGCCCGCCTTGATCGCCGAGTAGGCGTACTCGTCCAGGTCGAACGTGGTCAGGATGAGCACCTTCGGGCCGTCGATCAACCTGGTCGCCTCGACGCCGTCCATCCTCGGCATGCGCACGTCCATCAGGACGACGTCGACCTCGACCTCCTTCAGCAGATCCAGCGCGGTGACGCCGTCGCTCGCCTCGGCGACCACCTCGATGTCGGGCTGCGCTCCCAGCACCATCTTGAAGCCCGCGCGCAGCAACTGCTGGTCGTCGACCAGCATGACCCTGATCATGCGGCGACCGGCAGCCTGGCCAGCACCTCGAAGCCGCCGCCCGGTCGTGGCGCGGCCTGGACGGCTCCTCCGTACATGGAGACCCTTTCGCGCATGCCGAGCAGGCCGTGCCCGCCCTCGCTCAGCGGCGCGGCGGCGCCCCTGCCGTCGTCGGTGACGCGCACCACGAGTTCGCGCATGCCGTACTCCATCTCCACCGTGGCCCTCGCGCCAGGGCCGCCGTGTTTGAGGGTATTGGTCAGCGCCTCCTGCACCAGCCGGTAGACGGCCAGTTGCTCGCCCTCCGACAGCTCCTGCGGGATGCCGGTGACGCGCAGGTCCACCGGCAGGCCGGAGCCGCGCACCAGCTCCTCCAGCTGCGCGAGGCCGGGCTGCGGGGTGTAGTCGGCGGCGTCAGGGGCCGGGCCCGCCGGGTCCTCGCGCAGCACCCCGACCAGGCGCCGCATCTCCGCCAGCGCTTCGCGCCCCGTCTTCGAGATCGCGTGTACGGCCTGCCGCGCCTGGTCGGGGTCGCTGTCGATGGCGAAGCTCGCCCCGTCGGCCTGGACGATGATCACGCTGACGTTGTGGGCCACCACGTCGTGCAGCTCCCTGGCGATCCTGGCCCGCTCGGCCGCCGCCGCCATCCTGGCCTGCTGGTCGCGTTCCCGCTCGGCGCGCTCGGCCCGCTCCTCGAGGCTCTCCAGGTAGCGCTGGCGCGTATGG
Source organism: Nonomuraea sp. NPDC049152 (assembly GCF_040648355.1). NCBI lineage: Bacteria > Bacillati > Actinomycetota > Actinomycetes > Streptosporangiales > Streptosporangiaceae > Nonomuraea > Nonomuraea sp. NPDC049152. The sequence continues at coordinate 306,867 of NZ_JBEZDO010000008.1, forward strand.
GAGTAGATGCCGGTCAGCCAGATCATGATGACGAAGAACGAGCAGCTCAGGAACATGCCGAGGCTGACGGTGTCCCAGTGCGAGAGAGCCAGGAAGATGCCGAGCTCCGACACCAGGCCCGCCGCCAGCGCCCATCTGAACCCGCACCGGCTGGCCATGGCGTACATCGCCCCCAGCACGGCGGAGTTGGCGGGGAAGGCGTCGACACCGGCCAGCCACTGCGCGAAGCTGATCAACGAGACCAGCGCGAACACGGTCCGCGGATGGCTGTTGCGCCAGAAGAGCGGCACGAGGAGCGCCGTCGAGAGAAGCAGATAGCCGACCAGGTCGACGGGCGCGTCTGCCGCCGACTGCGTGTAGGTCGTCGCCAGGGCCGCGCACAGCGCGATCAGCGGGGTGACCCACAGGACGTCCACGAGCATGCGGCGACGCTGCGACCAGGCTCGAATCTTGCCGAACACTCCCTCACCCTACGGAACACCGCGCGGCCGCCCTTCCCCCTGGAGTCGGAGGTCGATGTACGACCCTGGTCGCATGCCACATTTACGCGCTATTTATAGGCTGTCGGGCATTGTCATCTCTGGGAGCGCCCTCTGGGCGAGTAAAGGGAGATCGTGATGGCGGATCATGATCAAGCCGTAGGGCCGCGCGGTGAAGAGGAAGCATCGCGCGGCCCAGACCCTGAGAGCGCCCCACCACCACCTCCTGGCCCACCTCCGGGCCCGCCTCCGGGCCCGCCTCAGGGCCCGCCTCAGGGCCCGCCTCAGGACGGCCCCGTCTTCGGACCGCCACCGCCGCGGGACAGCTTCGCGACGTACGTCCGGCAGAAGCACACCCAGATCATCGGCGCCGGGCTCATCGGACTGCTGATCGGCGGCCTCCTCGGCGGCGGCGCGGTCGCGATCCTGTTCCGGGTCGCCGACCACGGCGACCGGCACCGCGTGGCGCACTGGGAGCGCCCCGGCCGGTACGGCTGGCAGCCGGCCCCCGACTGCTGGTACACCCCTGGCGGCGGCAGGTCCTGCGCCTACCCGTACGCGTATCCCGTGCAACCGCCCATGCCGCCCATGCCCACGGTGCCCATGCCGCCGAAGACCCGCATCCCCACCCCGATGCCGTCACCGACAGGCTGACCGCCCGTCCGCACACCGCGGCGCGCCGCCCCTCGGCGTCGAGGGGCGGCGCACGCGTGTCAGCGCCTGACGTGTACGCGGACGATCGCGCCCATGTCGTCGTCGCCGATGTCGCGGCGGACCCTGCTGACAAGCTCGCGGTTCAGCTTGGTCACCACCGCGCCCACGTCGGCGACGGACGGGCAGGTCACCGCCAGCCGCAGCCGGTCCTCACCCACCACCCGCACGCTGGTGCGGCTGATGCCGTCCACGTCCTTCAACCCCACGCACAGCAGCGCCGTACCCGTGCCCGACCGGCTGCCGAGCCTGCCCCAGCCGAGCGCCATGAACAGCCACCGGGTGGTCAGCATGGCGATCAGCACCAGCACGAGCGCCAGCCCCCACGCGATCCACGGGTGCGCGGCGACGTAGCCGGTGAGGTCGGCCTCCAGGACCCTCGCGTTCCTGCCCTTGCCGAGCGCGCCCGCGCCGCGCAGGTAGGCGTACCCGCCCACGCCCAGCAACACCGCGCCTACCACGCCCAGGCCGATCCTGTTGCCGGAGTACTGCCGCATCAGAGTCCCTTCCTGCGCAGCCGCACCACGACCTCGCCCGCGCACATCGCGCCGATCCCGTTCAGCCGCTCGCCGACGGCGGCGCCGGTCCTGCGCAGCATCTCGCCGGTGCGCTCGGCGTCGGAGACGACGGTGACCTCGATCAGACGGCGGCGCAGCCGTACCCGCACGCTCCGCACCCCGTCGACGTCCTCGGCCACGGCCCTGAGCGTCCTGCGCAGCCCCGTCTTGGTGATGGCCATGACGATCCTCGGGTCGGAGGTCTCCAGCGCCACCAGCCTGCACCTACCGGGCACCAGCGCGAGCCCCAGCAACACCAGACCCACGGCGGCCACGCCCAGCGCGCCCAGCATCAGGGCGGGGGCGGACCACGGGCTGTCGGCCGCCACGGCGACCACCTCGTCGACCGGCACCAGGCCGAGCCCGCCGCCCATCAGGGTGGCGAGGACCTCGGCCGACACCAGCGCCAGCCCGGCCGACAGCGTGAAGGCCACCGCCACGCCCGCAGGCGTACGCGCCGGTCTGAGCACCCTGGCCGCCCTACGGCGGGGCGTCTCACGCTCGCTCAGAGCGGCTCCGCCAGGCAGGCGCTCCTGGAGTGTTGTCATCACACCGAACAGAGGTACAGGGACCCGCCACGCCATAAAGCCTTCCCCGCCGCCGGTTTGCGGGATCTTTGCCGACGGAAATCGGTATTACCCTGCTCCTATGGACGACCGCCAGCGCTACGACAGGGCCACCGCCGAGTTCGAGCCGCCCTTCGCGATCCTCGACCTGGAGGCGTTGCGCGCCAACGCGGAAAGCCTCGTCCGCCGGGCCGGCGGCAAGCCGATCAGGGTGGCGAGCAAGTCCATCAGGTCGCGCCCGATCCTCGAGCGCATCCTCGCCATGGACGGCTTCCGCGGCGTCATGGCCTTCACCCTGCCCGAGGCGCTGTGGCTGGTCTCGCAGGGCTTCACCGACGTGCTGGTCGCCTACCCCACCGCCGACAGGGCGGCGCTGGCCGCGCTGGCCGCCTCCGAGGAGGCGGCGCGGGAGATCACGCTCATGGTCGACTCCGCCGAGCACCTCGACTTCATCGAGGCGGCGGTGCCTGAGGGCGGTCCCGTCCTGCGGCTGTGCCTCGACCTCGACGCTGGATATGTCGCCTTCGGCGGGCGATTCCGTGCAGGCGCGCTGCGCTCGCCGGTCCGCGAACCCGTCCACGCCGCCGACCTGGCCGCCGAGATCGCCAAGCGGCCCGCCTTCCGTCTGGTCGGCCTCATGGCCTACGAGGCGCAGATCGCGGGCGTGGGCGACGACCCGCCCGGCAACGCGGCCTTCGCCCGCGTCATCAGGCTGATGCAGGCCCGCTCCGCCCGCGAGCTGATCGTACGGCGCGGCCGCGTCGTCAACGCCGTCAGGCAGTTGGCCGAGCTGGAGTTCGTCAACGGCGGCGGCACGGGCAGCGTCGACCGCACGGTCAGGGAGAAGGCCGTCACCGAGTGCGCGGCGGGCTCGGGCTTCTTCCACCCCAGGCTCTTCGACTTCTACCGCGGCTTCAGCGGTCGCCCCGCCGCGCTGTTCGCGCTGCCGGTCGTCCGGCGTCCCGCGCTCGGCGTGGTGACCGTGCTCGGCGGCGGCTACCTGGCCTCGGGGGCGCCGGGCCCCTCGCGGCTGCCCCAGCCGTACCTACCCGCGGGGTTGCGCTACTCCAGCGACGAGGGCGCGGGCGAGGTGCAGACGCCGCTGCTCGGCCAGGCCGCCGAGGACCTGCGCGTCGGCGACAGGGTGTGGTTCCGCCACGCCAAGGCGGGCGAGCTGTGCGAGCGCTTCGCCACGCTGCTGCTGATCGAGGGCGACAAGGTCGTCGAGGAGGTCCCGACCTACAGGGGCGAGGGCAAGACCTTCCTCTGACTCACCTTCTGCGGCGCCTGCGCCACAGGACGAGGGCCGCGCCCACCACCAGCACCGCGCCCACGGCGATCATCGCGGAACCGATGGGCCGCTCGTCCTCCCACAGGTCGTCGGGCTCGTCGCCGAACCGCACCGGCCTCGGCGTCACCCCTACGAGGTCGCCGACCGACGCCACGAAATGCTCGGCCCTCGACTTGACCTCCTCCACACCCCGCTGGGCCACCCGCTTGGGGCTCACCCTGTCGGCGATGGCGTCAACGGTCTGCGCGAGCTCGGCGCGCGTCCGCGCGATCCTGCGCTCCAGCTCATCAGGGTCGGTGTCGGCCATGGCTCTCCTTTCTCAGGGTGATCAGTCTGTCAGGTCGCGCCGCCGTACGGCACAGCGGGCGAAGGCCGAAGGCGAAACGTGTCGCACCGATTGGTTAGGTTGAGCCCGTGACCGAAACCAAGCTCCAGCCAGGAGACGCCGCACCGGACTTCACGCTACCCATGGCCGACGGCGACGCCGTCTCCCTCCAGGCCTACCGTGGCAAGCGCGTCATCCTGTACTTCTATCCCGCCGCGATGACGCCCGGATGCACCAAGCAGGCGTGCGACTTCCGCGACAACCTCGGCCAGCTGACCGACGAGGGCTTCGTCGTGCTCGGTGTGTCGAAGGACAAGACCGACAAGCTGGTGAAGTTCGCCGAACGTGACGCGCTGACCTTTCCGCTGCTGTCCGACCTCGACCTGGAGGTCCACAAGGCCTACGGCGCGTACGGCACCAAGAAGCTGTACGGCAAGGAGGTCGTCGGCGTGATCCGCTCGACCTTCGTCATCGACGCCGACGGGAAGATCGAGCAGGCCCTCTACAACGTGAAGGCCACGGGCCACGTGGCGGGCCTGAAGAAGAAGCTCGGCCTGGCCTGACGTTTACGATCAAGCCGGCGGGCTTGATCGTAAACGAGTGTCTCCGCCGCTGCCCGGGCGCTAAGCTGATGGCGGATGCGCGGGCGTGGCGAAATAGGCATACGCGGCAGGTTTAGGTCCTGTTGGTGGAGACACTGTGGGGGTTCGAGTCCCCCCGCCCGCACCTTTCCCTTGGCGGCCCAATCCGTACTACTCTTGCCTACAGACACCGATGAACCCACGCGGGAGAGCGTCCTGGCACCCGGCCAGGACCCCTGAAGGAGCAAGCCCTCCCCGCGAACCTCTCAAGGCAAAGGACCGCGCGGGCCAGGTGACCTCTGGAAAGCAGGCCTGCGGGGCCTCGCCGAAGGTGAAAGTCCGGCAAACCCGGGCGAAGCTCTCAGGCACCGATGACAGAGGGGGAGGATCCTGGCATCCGACCCATTCTGAGGTGCGAACAATGTCCCGACCGACACCGCTGCGAGACATACACGAGAGTCTCGGTGCGACGCTGACCGACTTCGCCGGCTGGCTCATGCCGCTGCGCTACGGAAGCGAGTCAGCCGAGCACAACGCCGTCCGCGAGCGGGCCGGGCTGTTCGACCTGTCCCACATGGGGGAGATCTTCGTGACCGGCCCGCAGGCGGCCGAGGCGCTCGACTACGCCCTCGTCGGCCACCTGTCCGCGCTCGCGCCCGGTCGCGCCCGCTACACGATGATCGTCGACGAGCGGGGCGGCGTGCTGGACGACCTCATCGTCTACCGGCTGGCCGACCAGGAGTTCATGGTCGTCGCCAACGCCTCCAACTACCTCATGGTCGCCGACCGGCTCACCGAGCGCGCCGAGCGGTTCGACGCCGTCGTCGACGACCGCTCCGACCAGTACGCCCTCATCGCCGTCCAGGGCCCCCGCGCCCAGGAGATCCTCTCCACGCTCACCGACGCCGACCTCGAGGGCCTCAAGTACTACGCGGGCCTGCCCGGCACCGTCGCCGGCGCCGAGGCCCTGATCGCCCGCACCGGCTACACCGGCGAGGACGGCTTCGAGCTGTTCGTCCGCAACGCCGACGCCGTCGCGTTGTGGCACGCGCTGACCAAGGCGGGCGAGCCGTACGGGATCATGCCCGCGGGCCTGTCCAGCCGCGACACGCTCCGCCTCGAAGCGGGCATGCCGCTGTACGGCAACGAGCTCGACGCCTCGCTCACGCCGTTCGACGCGGGGCTCGGCCGCGTGGTGAAGTTCGACAAGCCCGGCGACTTCGTCGGCAGGGCCGCACTCGAGCCCGTCAAGGACGTTCCGCCGCGCCGCCGCCTCGTCGGCCTGGTCGCGACGGGCCGCAGGGTCCCGCGCCACGGGTTCCCGGTCACCAAGGACGGTGCCGTCGTGGGCGAGGTGACCAGCGGCGCCCCGTCGCAGACCCTCGGTAGGCCCATCGCGATGGCGTACGTGGACACTGGGATAGAAGAAGGTCTGGCCGTTGACATCCGGGGCAGCCATGAAGCCGTGGACCTGGTTGAGCTGCCTTTCTACAGGAGGAACAAGTGAGCAGCATCCCTGACGACCTGAGCTACACCAAGGAGCACGAGTGGGTCGCCGGCCTCGACGACGGCCTGACCGTGACGGTGGGCGTCACCGCCTACGCGGCCGAGGCGCTGGGCGACGTGGTCTACGTGCAGCTCCCCGAGGTCGGGGCGACGTTCGAGGCCGGTGACTCGGTCGGCGAGGTCGAGTCGACCAAGTCCGTGAGCGAGATCTACGCCCCGGTGGCCGGTGAGGTCGTCGAGGTCAACCAGGCCGTCGTGGACAAGCCCGACCTGGTCAACAGCGAGCCGTACGGCGAGGGCTGGATGTTCAGGGTCCGGATGTCCGGCGACCCCGAAGACCTGCTGAGCGCGGAGGAGTACACCGCGCTCACATCAGGCGACAACTGACACACCCCGCCGGGGTCCTGCCAGGGCCCCGGCATTCGCGAGAGTTGGGCTGCATCAATGGCGATCAGCGTCTTCGACCTCTTCAAGATCGGTATCGGTCCGTCGAGTTCCCACACCGGAGGGCCGATGGCCGCCGCGCACAAGTTCGCCCGTGGGTTGCAGGCCGATGGGCTGTTGGAGCGGGTCGCGCGGGTGGAGGCGATCTTGTACGGCTC